>NZ_JBHSBI010000024.1:0-164070 GCF_042650645.1 Nonomuraea purpurea | reverse complement strand
AGCCCGCTGCATTGAAAGGTGCACGGCGGGTTCGGGCCGGGGGCCACTGGAAAAGGACCTGCACCAGCAGACACCTCGCCAGTGGCCTACCGGTACTACGCCACACCGCCAGCGGACGGTTCGGGGGCCGCTTCCTGGTGAGCGTCCAAGGTCATCCAGATCGTATTTGGCTCGGCGTCCTCGACGAGGGCGGCCCGTCCTCCCCCAAGGTCTTCAAGGATTGCCCCCAGAGCGAAGGCGGCCGCGGGCTCCTTCTGGTCTCCAGCCTGGCGGTCGACTGGGGCGTCTGGGGCGATGATCGCGGCAGGACCGTGTGGGCCGCGCTCGACACCGGATCGCGGAAAGCGTCATGCAGATGACCTCCTGCCTGGCGCCTCACCTGCCGCTACCGCAGATGGCGTGCGTGCGACTTGAATGGCTGGTCCCTCGCGACGACGGTCGATGCCGAGTGATCGCCTGGACGTGCGACTGCCGCACCCTCTATTACGAACTCTGCCAGTCCGGCGGCCAGGGCTTCGTTCGGCGTGTCGTCCAGGGAGACGAGAACGTAGTTACCGAGACTCACCGTGTACGGCTCTCAGAAGCTCGCCTACAGTGGGCTGACCTGCTTACCGGGCTGGCGCGGTGAGCCCGCGGGGTGCGCCCAACCGGCGATCCGCCATTCGCGCGGTCAGCTCAAAATCCGGCGAATCACTCGAAAGCATACTGTCTAGGGGGATAGACGACATACTGTCTAGGGGCCTAGACTCGCCCTAAGTGATCAAAGGGGGATCGATGCCGCCAAGTGACGTTGAGCGCATAGCCGCGATAGAAGACCCGTTCCAACTGCTAAGGGTCGCAACCGAACGCCTCAACGCCGCCCAAGACGAAGTCACCGAGCTATCCCGGCTACGGCGGAGAGTGATCCAAGACCTGCACGCCCAAGGGCTCTCATATGCCCAGATCGCCAAGGAAGCCGGCCTGACCCGAGGGCGTATCCACCAGATCCGGCACACCGGTCCGGCTCCCGAAGGCGCGTTCCTCGGAGAGGGCTCGGTGATCGTGGTGACACCACTACGGCTCGACGTCGAGACCGGCCGGTCCGTCGTGGCGCTGGACGACATGCGCTCCGGAAAGAGACTGGAGGACTTGGCCCGCACGTACGGTCTCCAGATCTCCACCGACAACGTCACCGTTGACGGCGAGATAGATCTGAACAGGTCGGGCTTGCTCGTCATCTGTGGTCCGCGGATGTCCCCGGCCATGCGAGAGGCGTACGGTCGCGACCCGGTCATCGGCTGGGACAGGGACGAGAAAGGTTGGCTTCTCCGCGACACGCGGACGGGCAAGGTGTACCGGTCGGGCTCTCAAACTTATCCTCAGCAGGCCCACGACTCCGCCTACCTGGGGCGACTCCCCCGTCCGGACGGCAAGGGTTCGTTCCTCGCCATTGCCGGCATCCACCCCAGTGGTTCGCTTGGCGTGATCCAACTCCTCGCCAACGAGACGGCCACGCTCTGGGGACAGGTGCACGATCATCGATTCTCGACGGTCGTCGCCGTCGAGTATGACCCGGCCACCGGGGAACCGGTCAGCGTCGAGTTGGCCAGCCCTCTCTACCGGCACGAGGAGAGGTGACGATCGTGCGCCTGGCCCTCGCCACGCAAGCAGCCAGCGCCGACCGCGCCAACGAGGACTTCGCCGGTGCCATCCCTGGCGGCGTGGTCGTCCTGGACGGTGCCGGCTACCCTCCCGAACTTGAGACGGGATGCCGTCACAGCGTGGCCTGGTACGCGCGCACGCTCGGCGCTACCTTGCTCAGCACGCTCGGGACCGAGGACGGCTCGTTGAACGACGCGCTGGCCCAGAGCATCAAGGCCGTGGCGTCACTCCACTCGTCGACCTGCGACCTCGCACATCCGGGATCACCCTCGGCAACTGTGGTCGCGCTTCGCCGCACGAACACCGCTCTGGAGTGGCTGGTTCTGTCCGATTCGGTGCTCGTACTGGACATGAGCGACACCCCAGAACCGATCGTGATCACTGACGAACGCCTGGACGACGTCGCGGCGGACCTGCGGACACACATCACCTACCACCCCTCCCCTTCCATGGCGGACGGGAAGGAGCGACACCAGTTCCAAGAAGCCCTGCTCCAGCGCCGGAACAAGCAAGGCGGTTACTGGGTTGCCTCCGCCGACCCGCTGGCAGCCGAGCACGCCCTCACAGGAAGCGTGCCGATCAACTCCGTAAAGGCCGCGGCACTGCTCAGCGACGGAGCATCACGACTCGTCGACCTGTTCCAGCTCGCCACCTGGCGACAACTCATGGACATCCTGGCTACCGGCGACCCGGACGAACTGATCAACCAGATACGTGAGGCCGAACGCACCGACCCAGACGGCTCCCGGTGGCCACGAAGCAAGGCCCACGACGATGCCACCGTGCTCTACTGCCGGCTCTGAGGCTCACTCCACCCACCACCAGCCGTCCCCCAGGTCGCGGGTCGGTCTTCCGAGGTCCCCCGCAGCGGTTTGGATCAGGTAGTCATCGCTGGGCGGACGCCGAAAGTACGCGATGCCCGATCCGTTCTTCGCTCTCCAGTCCACGTAAATCGGCAGATAGAGCCCACGCTCCTGCGCCTGGACGTCTCCGTCGACCGACACGTATCTCACTCGACCAGCGAATCGCCGACGCGCTGAGCGCCCGCGTGGAAGCAGAACAACAGAAGATCGCCAAAAGCCTAATGGCACGAACGCCCCGCACCGAGATCGGTTGCGGGGCGTTTCACGAGGTGGAGCCTAGGAGATTCGAACTCCTGACTTCCTGCTTGCAAAGCAGGCGCTCTGCCAACTGAGCTAAGGCCCCTTCGACGAAGATAGCTTACCGGGCCGACGAAGCTATCTGCGTCGTCCCGAGGTCGTCGCTTAGAACCAGGCTCGGGAAGTCGGCGATCGAGTCGAGGATGTGGGTGGCGCCGCCCTTGAGGAGGCGTTCTCGGCTGTGGACGCCGGTCATTACGCCGGCCACGATCGAGGCGCCGGAGCGTTTGCCGCAGAGCATGTCGCTTTCGGAGTCTCCGATGACGGCCACCTGTCGTACGTCCTCGACTCCGAGCCGGAGTACCGCGTGGAGCACCATGTCGGGCCAGGGGCGGCCGCGGCCGCCGGCGTCCTCTGGGGAGATGGCCAGGTCGATCTTGTCGTGCCAGCCCAGGACGCTCAGGACGCGGCTCAGGGTGACGCGGCTGAAGGCGGTGATCAGGGCGAGTTTGATGCCGGTGCCGCGGAGTTTGTCGAGGACCTCGAGGACTCCGGGCACGGGGACGAGACCTGCGCGCTCCAGGGCGCCCTCGTAAGAGCGCTCGAACGTCAGGTTCGCCGCTTGTGCCTGGGCTTCGTTCCCCGGGAAGAGCCCGCGGAAGACATCGATCTTGGGGCGGCCCCGGGACCGGTGCACGTGAACCATGGCACGCGCGTACGCTCCGGTCCCGGGCACTATGCCCTGGGTCGCGATCGCCTCGGCGAAGGCGCGCTCGACCATGGCGATGTCACCGACTGTCGTGCCTGCCAGGTCCAGGCACACCAGCTTGATGGGGACGACGTCACTCATCGCCTCGCCGTCGGTTAGTTCTCGGTGCCGGTCGCCTCGGTCCAGAGATCGAGCTCTGCGCGGTCGGCCTGCACCTTGCGCCAGATCAGCAACCCCCCGAGGGCGATCAGCGCCAGAACGAGCAGCTTCTTCACGGTGTGACCCCACTTCTTCGACGGTCTCACCTGCCGGGGTGAGACCCAACGGTTGACATGCAGCCTAGCAAGGGATGGCTGCGGTCCCTGTGCTGCGCACGGACCAGATGCGTGGAATGTGCGCAGAACGAGCGAAGGACGAGTGTTCAGCCCCAGCTAGGAGTGCTATACCCGTCCGATCTTGGACAACATCCGAATGAATCCCCCTGATCTCATCTTTTGTGCAGCCTCTCCCGTGAGTGACCTCCAGGTCGACTCAGGGGTGGGCTGCTCTTGGTGCTCCTATTGCTCAACATTCCGATCATGCCAAACATCCCGTCGGTGCGCGCAATGAGGTTTTCTTCCAGGTCGAGGCTGTGCGGACGGCTCCCTCCCCGGTCGTCTTCAAGCAGGCGCGGCTCCCCTGATGGACGGGGTCATGGTGAACGTTGATCACAAGCCGGCCGTATCTGAACGTGGGAAGTGGATCTGAGGAGGCCGTCATGAGCATCGTCGATTCATCCGGCCGGTCGTGAGCACCGCCACGCAGCACCAGCAAGCACAAGGCAACACCCTCGGGGGGCTCCAAGTGTCGCAGAACGGCTACACGCTCAACCCGCTCACCGCCTCGACCCCCACCGGCCGGCCCACCGACTTCAAGTTCACCGTGACGGGCCCGGGCGGCAAGCCGGTCGTCGATTACAAGGTCGAACACGAGAAGAAGCTGCACTTCATCGTGGTCTCGCGGGATCTGACGAGTTTCCAGCATGTACATCCGGAGATGACCCGCGACGGCACCTGGTCGGCCAAGCTGACGCTCCCGAAGGCGGGCCCGTACCGCGCCTTCGCCGACTTCACTCCCAAGGGTGGCGAGAACCTGACGCTCGGCGCGGACCTGCAGGCCGCGGGCGGTGACTATCAGCCGGAGCCGTTACCCCATGTCAGCCGTACGTCCACCATCGGCGAGTACACCGTCAACCTCGCCGGCAACCTGGTGCCCGGGCACACGAGCAAGCTCACGCTGACGGTGAACAAGAGCGGTAAGCCGCTGTCCGATCTGCAGCCATATCTGGGGGATTTTGGTCATCTGGTGGCGTTACGCGCCGACGACCTGACCTACCTGCACGTGCATCCGGAGGCGAGCGAGAAGGCGGGGCCGGAGATCACGTTCCACGCCGAGGTGCCCAGTGGCGGCGACTACCGGCTGTTCTTCGACTTCCGGCACGACGACACGGTCCGGACGGCCGACTTCACCGCCACGGCCGTCCTGTCGCCGTCGGCTACCCACGATCACGGCCATTGAGCCGCGCGCCCGCCCACCGGACGGCCGGCGCCATCGCGACCCCGGCCGCCGCGAACACACCCCCGAGCAGCAGCCACCCGAGCGTGCCCCCGCCGAGCACGAGCGTGGTGAGCAGCACGGGCCGCCTGGTCCTGGGCTACGGCGCGATCACGACGGACGACCTCCCCGAGGGGCTGCGCATGCTGAGATCACGGATGTCGGCGGGTCCAGAAGCGGCGGCTCCGCGCCCCTGACATCTCCGGGTCGTCGGGCGGCGTCGGCTGCTGCACGATCACGACCGTGGTCCTGGCGTGCCGGGCGCAGTACATGCTGGTCGAGGGCAGGAAGATGCGGCTGAGCAGCCCGCGCCGCCCCCGTCCGAGCACCAGCAGGTCGCCCTCGCGGGCCAGGTCCACGAGGTGGTAGCCGGGGTCGCCCACCCTGGCGACCAGCGCTGTCGTGAGATCGTCGGGTACTCCGCCCGCCACGTCCTCGAACACGCCGGTGATCACCTCACCGCAGCGTGCCTCCTCGCTCGTTCTGACGGCGGTCTGCACGGGCAGCGCCTCGGGGAACGGGTGGACGGGCGCTCGGCTGACGTGCACGGCGACCAGGGCCATCCGGTGCAGCCTGGCCGCCCCGATGGCCCAGGCCAGAGCCCAGCGTGAGGCAGGGGATTCGTCGACCCCCACGATCAGCCTCACCCCGCCGGGCAGATCCTGTTCCACGGTGCCTCCTGTTGGAAGTACGACCATAGTGCGCCTCCGGGTCTGTTACCGGGAGGTGGCAGTTTTCGAACTCTGGAGTCGCTCGCGACAGCGGGCGTAGCATGCGGGGGTGGAACGAGGGTGGGTGCGGCCCCGTCCCGCCCTCGACCGGCGGCTCGACGGGGCGCTTACGCACAGGCTCACCTCGCTCGTGGCCATTACCGGCTATGGGAAGTCGACCGTTCTGGCCGGTTGGAGTCAGGCCGTCGGTGCGGTGCTGCACCGGCTCGGGCCCGCTGATCGTGATCTTCCCACGCTGGCGGGTGCGGTGGCGGCGGGGCTGTCCGTGGCGGTCTCCGGGTTGCCCGCCGATCTGGTCACGGCGGCCGGGGCGCCGCTCGGTCCCGACGCCGACGAGCTGACGAGGGCGGCGGCGCTGGCGGGCGCGCTGGCCGAGGCGCTGTCCAGGCGGTTGCGGCGTTCTCTTGCCCTGGTCTTCGACGGCATGGACGCGATCGCGGACGCGCAGGGCTCGGTGCGGTACGTGGAGACGCTGGTCCGCGCCGCGCCCCGGCATCTGCACCTGGTGACCGCCTCGCGGGCGCCGCTGCCGTTCCCGACGGCCCGGCTGCGGCAGGACCACGAGGTGCTCGACTTCGACGCGACCGACCTGGCGCTCACCCCCGACGAGACCTCGGCCTGGGCCCGCGACCGGCTGGGCGAGCGCGGCGCGGCCATCGCCGACTCCCTGCACCGCGCGTGCGGCGGCTGGCCGGCCGCCGTGCAGGCGGCGTTGGACGCGCTGGCCCGCGAGGACCCCGCCACCTGGCCGCGTACGGCGGCCGGGCTGGCCGCGAACTCCGCCACGCTCGAACGCCTCACGCTGGAGGCTTTCAAGGACCTGCCGGCGACCATGCGGGAGCTGCTGCGGGCCGCCACCGTCCTGCCGGTGCTGACCGGCGGCCTGGCCGCCGCGCTCGGGGCTCCGCCCGACACGCTCGACTCGCTGACCAGCCGCGGCCTGTTCCTCGAAGCCGGCCGTGACGGCCATCGTCTGACGCAGACGAGCGCGCACGTGCTGGCCAGGAATGCCCCGCTGGACCGGCACGAGGCCCATGACGTGGCTGCCGTCGCCGCCCGTTGGTATGTCGGGCACGACCAGCCCGAGCTGGCCCTGCGCGCGGCGGTCGCGACCGCCCACCCCGCACTCGCCGCCTCTCTTCTCGACGCGCACGGCCTGCGCCTGGCCGAACGCGGTGACGTGATCGCCGCGCTTGAGCTGCTACCCAAGGCGGCCAGGTTCGCACCCGCGATGCTCAAACTGGCCGGAATTTCCGAGCTCAACCGGGGTCACTGGAACCGTGCCCGCGAGCTGCTGGCCCAGGCCGCCGCGGGTCCGTCGTTCGACGCGTTCGTGGCCAGGCGGCTCGGTTTCATCGACTACATGCGCGGCGATCTCGACGCGGCCATGGCCATGTACGCACGGGGCCACGAGTTCGGCCTGCCGGGCGCCGACGCCGCCATGTGCGCGGCGTCCATGGCGTCGGTGTTGTGGATGCGGGGCGACAGGGCGGGCTGCGCCGACCTGGCTGACAAGGCGCTTGAGCAGGCCGGCGACCTCGGTGACCCGAGCGCGCTCGCGATGGCCTACACGGTGCTGGCCATGCTCGCCGCTCTCGACGGCGACCGCCGCGCCAACGACGCCCATTACCTGCGGGCTCTGGAGTACGCGGAACGGGCGGGCGACATGGTGCAGCTCATCCGCATCCGCGCCAACCGGGCCTCCCGCTACCTGGACGAGGGGGCCTACGCCGAGGCCCTGGCCGAGACGGAGATCGCGGTCCGGCTGTCCGATCTGGTGCCGTTCGCCCCCTACGCCGCCCTGAACGCCGCCAACCGCTCGACCGCCCTGATGGGGCTCGGCCGTCTGGAGGAGGCCGCCGCCGAGGCTGCCGACGCGGCCGCGCGGTGGGAGGCGATGGGCTCGCGGCTGACGGGCGCGGGGCTGAACCGGCTGGCCGCGATCCACGCTCTGCGCGGCGAACGCGGGGCCGCGGAGGCGCTGTACCGGCGGGTGATCGCCGAGGCGGCGCCGTCGGGCGAGGTGCAGTCGTCGTCCATCGCGCTCAACGGCCTCGCCGGCCTGCTCGCCGGCGAGGACCCCGCGGAGGCGACCCGTGTCGCCGCCCAGGCGCTCCAGCACGTCGACGGCATCGCGGGGGTGAGCGCGCGGGTCGTGGCGGCTCGCGTGGCCCTGGCGTCCGGGCGGTTCGACGACGCCAGGGCGCTGCTCGACCAGGCCGAACCCGTCGCGGTGGACCGCAGGAACCACGCCGCCCAGGCCGCGATCGCCGAATTGCGGGCCGAGCTGGACGGCGACGCCGGGCTGGCCGAGGAGGCGGTGCGCAGGTGGACGATGGTCGGCGACCCGATCGGCCGGGCCAGGGCCGAGCTGGTCGGAGCCGCCCTGGCCGACCCCGGGACGGGCGGGGAGCGGGCGGGCCGGGTGCGCGAGCGCATGCACGCCATCGGCTGCCGGGCGCTGGACGACCGGATCGACGCGCTGCTCGCCAGGGCCGCCCCCGCGCCGGGAGCGCACGTGGTGGTCGAGACGATGGGAACGTTCCGGGTGCTGCGCGGATCCGTGCCGGTGCCGCGTACGGCCTGGCAGTCGCGCAAGGCCCGCGACCTGCTGAAGATCCTGGTCAGCAGGAGGGGGAGCGGGATCGCCAGGGAGCGCCTGGTCGAGATCCTCTGGCCGGAGCAGGAGAACCAGGCGGTCGGGCTGCGGCGGCTGAACGTGATGGTGTCCACGCTGCGGGCGGTGCTCGATCCGGGGCACGAGCGGCCCGCCGACGACGTGGTGGTCTCGGACGAGGGGACGCTGCGGCTGGATCTGTCGAACGTCGACGTCGATGTCGAGAAATTTCTGGATCTGGTGGCGGGGGCCGTCCGGCTCGACCAAGCAGGACGGACGGCCGAGGCCCTGGAGCGGTGGGCGGCGGCCGAGAGCGCGTACGGCGGGGAGTTCTGCGAGGAGGACCCCTACGCCGACTGGACCGTGGGGCTGCGCGAGCAGGCCAGACTGGCGTACGTGCAGGCGGCGGCCAGGCTCGCCGCGGCCAGGACGGACGAGCGGCGCTACGACGAGGCCGCGCGTTACTGGCTGCGGCTGCTGGAACGTGACAGCTACGACGAACGCGCCCACCTGGGCCTGGTGCGGGTGCTCGACCTGGCGGGCCGCCGCGGCGACGCGCGCAGGCGCTACCACCTGTACGCCGAGCGCATGCGCGAACTGGAGGTCGAGCCGGCCCCCTATCCCGTGTGACGGGCCACCTGAACCAGACCTGAACCGTCCGGCGAGATGGTGAGCCGATGAGAACGGTGATCGTCCGGCTGGTCGAGCCCGAGCAGTCCGGCGGCCAGCTTCGCGGGCTGCTCGAAGAGGTGGGGGGCGAGCCGGTGCCGTTCAGCGGCGCCGAGGCGGTCGTCGATCTGCTGATGGCCGCGGCCGGGCTGGGGCACGATCCGGCCTGAACCTCCCGCGAACCTCCGTCACCACGATGGCTGGTGAAAGGAGGCACGATGGGCGAGCAGGGGAGCGGTTGGCCGTTCGTCGGGCGAGGGGGACCACTCAGGACCGTGCGCGAGGCGCTGCGGTCGCGGGCCGGCATGATGATCTCCGGGGAAGCGGGGGTGGGCAAGAGCAGGCTGGCGGCGCAGGCGCTGGCCGAGCTGGACGGGTACGCCGTCGTACGGGCGCTGGGCACGGAGACCGCGTCGACGATCCCCTTCGGCGCGTTCGCGCATGTGCTGACGGGGCCGCCCCGGGGTGGCGAGAATCTGCTGCGCTGGGCCGCCCGCCACGTGCGCGGCAGCGCGTCCGGGGGCGAGCTGCTGGTGAGCGTGGACGACGCGCACCGGCTCGACGCGGCCTCGGCGGCGCTGGTGCACTACCTGGCCGGCAGCGGGACGGCTCGGGTGCTGGTGACGGTGCGTTCGGGGAAGACGCAGCCGGCGCCGGTGGCGGCGCTGTGGAAGGACGAGCTGCTGGCCAGGATCGAGCTGCCGCCGCTGGCCGAGGACGAGGTCGGGCAGGTGCTCGCGGGGGTGCTCGGCGGCGAGGTGGCGGCGCGCACTGTCCGGCGGCTGGCGCGGGTGAGCGGCGGGAACGTGCTCTACCTGCGCGAACTCGTGCACGCGGGACGCGGTGACGGGAGCCTGGCCGAGCGGGGCGGGCGGTGGAGCTGGCAGGGCGAGCTGTCCATGACCACCCGGCTGCGTGAGCTGGTCGGCGCCAGGATCGGGCACCTGGACCAGGAGGAGCGCGAGGTGCTGGAGCTGGTGGCGTTCGGGGAGCCGCTCGGGGCCGAGCTGCTGGTGTCGCTGACCTCGGCGCGCGCGGTCGAGCGTGTCGAGGCCCGCGGCCTGGCCGTGGCCGAGAGCGAGGGCCGGCGCGAGCTCCTGAGGCTCGGCCACCCCCTCTACGGCGAGGTCGTACGGGGTGACTGCGGCACGTTGCGGGCACGCCGGATGCGGCGGGTGCTGGCTGAGGCGCTGGAGGCCAGCGGCCTGCGGCGGCGCGAGGACGTGCTGCGCGCGGCCGTGTGGCGGCTGGACAGCGGCGCCGACACCGACCCCGAGACGCTCCTGACGGCCGCGAAGCTGGCCTGGGGCAGGCAGGATCCTCGGCTGGCCGCCCGCCTGGCCGAGGCGGCGATCGACGCGGGGGCGGGCGTGGCGGCGGTCGCGCTGCTCGGCGAGGTGCTCATGGTGCTCGGGGACGCCGGTTCCGCGCTGACGACGCTGCGGCTGGCGGCGCGCGATGCCGTCACCGAGGGTGAGCGTGCGCGGCACGCCTGCAGCCTGGGCGTCAACCTGGCGTGGGCGGGCGCGGACGCGGAGGCGTGCCGGGTGCTCGACGTGGCCTCGGCGACGCTGACCGATCCCGCCTGGCGGCAGGAGACCTACCTCTACAGGTGCGTGGCCGACTGCTTGGCCGGACGGCTGACCGAGGCGCGGCGGGCGCTGGAACGGGCGCGCTCGTGCGGACCGATGACGGTGCGGGGCGCGGCGCACGCGGACTCCATGGAGGCGTGGATCGACGCCTACTCGGGACGTGCCGAACGTGCCCTGCCCGGCTTGGAGAGCTGGAAGGACGAGGCGCCGCACGCGTTCCCCGCGTTCCTGGACGCCAGGTGCGCGGCGCAGGTGTTCTCCGGGCGGCTCGACGCGGCGGCGCGGACCGCCGAGCAGGGCATGGAGCTGCCCTCGACCGAGTTGTCGGGATTCGGGGCGTACCGGGCGATGGTCAGCAGGTTACGCGGCGACGCGGCGGGGGCCGTGCGCTGGTGTGCGGACGACCTGGCGCGGTTGCCGTCCGGCGAGCCGTACCGGGGGCGGGTCCTGGCCGAGCAGGCGCACGCGCTGGCGCTGCTGGGCAGGACGGCGCCGGCCCAGGAGGCGCTGGCCGAGGCCGAGAAGTTGGCGGCTCGGTGGGCGTTCACCCGCCAGCACGTGCTGCAGGCCGCCGTGTGGGTGGCGGCGGCGGGCGGCGACGTGGCCGAGGCGGTGCGCCTGTGCCTGTCGGCGGCGGCGCACGCGGAGGAGCACGAGTTGTTCGGGCCGCTGGCGTTCGCGCTGCATGATCTGGTCCGGCTCGGGGCCCCCGCAGAGCGCCTGGCCGAGCTGGAGGGGCCGCTGGTCGCGCTGCTCGCCCGGCACGCGCGGGCCATCGGCGACCCCGACGAGTTGCGGGCGGTGGCGGGCGAGTTCGAGCGGACGGGCCTGATCCTTTACGCGGCGGAGGCCAACGCCCAGGAGTCGGCCGCCTACCGCAGCGCCGGGCGCGGCACCCTGGCCAGGGGCGCGCAGACCCGAGCGTGGGCGCTGGCCAAACGCTGCCCGGGGGTCTCCACTCCCGCGCTGGTCGAGCTGGCCACGCCCGAGCTCACGCCGCGTCAGCGGGAGATCGTCCAGCTCGCAGCGGCCGGGCTGACGAACCGGCAGATCGCCGACCGGCTGACGCTGTCCACGCGGACGGCGGCCAACCATCTTCAGGCCGCCTACGACAAGCTCGGTGTGAACGACCGCACGCAGGTGCGCCACCTGCTCGCGGCGCTCTAAACGAGTTTCAGCAGGCCGTCGTGAAGGGTCTGCCGCTCGTGCTCGGACAGGATCCGGTACGGCGTGGCGGCCCGCCGGTTGGTGTCCGCCTCGATGCGGGCGTGCAGGGGGCCGTCGCGCAGCACGACGATCTCGGCTGCCGACAGGCCCTGCGCCTGCCAGGCCGCGGCGTGCGCGTCCGCCCGGTGGTAGCGGAGGGCGGCGAGCCTGTTGAACAGCAGCAGGCCCGGTGTGGCCCATTCCGGTTCGTAGGGCGGGGCCATCAGCTCCAGGGCGCCGCCGGGGACGCGGTCGGCCGTGGCCAGCAGTTTGCCGATGGTCTCCGCCAGCCAGGGGACGTCGTTCGTCCAGATGCGGGCCGCTGCGGTGGCGTGCAGGGTGTACAGGGCGTCCACGAACTCCAGGCCCTTGCGCGTCAGCCGCAGTTCGCCGTCGTTCTCCGTCAGGGTGCCCTCGTCGAGGTGGTCCTGGATGCCGGACGGGGCGCCGTAGCGGTAGATCGTGGCCAGGTCGTGGCGGGTCAGGGGGCGTTGGGGGAGGGTGTAACGGAGGTCGATCAGGGGGCCGGGGGTGATGCCTGACGTGTCGGCCAGCTCAATGGTCGCTCTGCGGGCGGCGGCGTGCAGGTTGATGTGGGCCGCGTCGATGATGGGAGCGATCGCCGCCGCATATTCCGGAAATTTCGGCATCGGCCGTCATTATGCCGATGCCGAGTGATTGTCCGCATGGTTTCACGTGAATCATGATCGCTCCAGAATCGTGAGGGGGCGATCAGCCGTAACGGCCGGTGGTCGGGGGGTGGAGGGCGGTGGCGAGGTCGGTGGCCAGGGCCGGGAGGTCGTTCTCTCTCAGGGTGGAGATGGTGACGCGGAGGGCGGGCGGCGAGGCGATGCGGTTGCGGGCCCCCGGCGCCGCGGCCCACCCCCTGGCCAGCAGGCGGGTGACGGCGGCGGCCTCGTCGGCGACGGGGATCCAGACGTTGAGCCCGCTGCGTCCGTAAGCGGGGACGCCGCGTTCGGCCAGCGCCGCCACCAGGCCGTCGCGGCGCCGCGCGTACGCCGAGGCGACGGCTCGGGTGTCGACCGCGTCCGTACGCCACAGGTGAGCCACCGCCCGCTGCAGCAGATGGCTGACCCAGCCCGCGGAGATCCGCTGCCGCCCCCGCAGCCGGTCCATCGTGATCGGGTCGCCGGTGACCACGGCGAGCCGCAGGTCGGGCCCGTACGCCTTGGCCGTCGACCGGACCAGCACCCAGTGCTGGGTGGCCCCCGCCAGCGGGGTCAGCGGCAGGTCGACGAAGCCGTCGCCGTGATCGTCCTCGACGAGCAGCACCTCCGGGTACGCCGCCAGCAGCGCCCGCAACTCCCCCGCCCGTGCGGCCGACACGACGGCGCCGGTCGGGTTCTGGGCACGGGCGGTGATCACCACGGCCCGGACCCCTGACCGCAGGGCCCGGTCGAGGTCTCCGGGCAGCGGCCCGTCGTCGTCCACCCGCATGGGCACCGCGCGCAGGCCGAGCGCGGTGACCAGGTCGAGCAGGGACGTCCAGCCCGGGTCCTCGACGGCGATCGCGTCGCCGGGCCGCAGGCGGGCGAGAAGGACGCGTTCGACCGCGCTGAGGGTGGCCGAGGTCACCGCCAGGGGAGCTTCGGGGACGCCGTCGGCGCGCAGGCGTTCGGCGGCCAGGGCGAGCAGTTCGTCGTCGTCGCCCGTCCCGTACATGGCGGGACGTTCCTCGTGGGCGCGGGCCGCGGCGGCGAGGGCCTCGTGCAGGGGCGGCAGCAGGGCGGGGTCGGGGTTGCCCCTGGACAGGTCGCGTACGCCCGCCGGCACCTCGACGCGGATCTCCTCGCGAACGGTGCTGGCGGGTCGCGGCCTGACCCGGGTGCCCCGGCGTCCCGCGGTCTCCACGATGCCGCGCTCGCGCAGCAGCCGGTACGCGGCCGCCGCCGTCCCCGGGCTGACCCCCGCCTGGGTGGCGGCCTCGCGTACCGGGGGAAGCATCGTGCCTGGTCGCAGCCGTCCTGACGACACGGCGACCTCGATGCCGCCCGCTATCTCACTGGCCGTCCCACCAGCTATCGGATATCTTTCTGACACAAAGTCTATTATGTACTAATACAAAGAGGTTTGCGATGCTCATCCACCCATGGGACGCGGCCCGCGACGAACACGAGTGGCGAAACTGGCTGGTCACGCACGACTTCGGCCAGCTGGCGGCCAACGGCGTGAACGGCGGGCCGCCGATGGTGGTGCCGACGCATTTCGTGTTCGACGGAGATCGGGAGATCATGCTCCACCTGGCCAGGCCCAACCCGATCTGGGCCGCCCTGGAGGCCAACCCGGCCGTGGTGGTCAGCGTGCACGACGACTACGCGTTCATCCCCGGCACTTGGCGCTCCGACTCCCCCGACGAGGGCGTGCCGACCAGTTACTACGCCACGGTCCAGCTCACCTGCCGGGCGGAGATCGTGGACGACAAGGAGGCCAAGGCCGAGATCCTGCGCAGGCAACTGGCCCACCACCAGCCGGAGGGCGGGCACGGCGTGATGGCCGCCGGCGAGGGGCCCTACCACCGGATGTTGCCGGGGATCAGGGGGCTGCGGCTGGAGGTGGCGGAGGTTCGGGCGAAGTTCAAGTACGACGACAAGAAGCCGGCGGAGTTCCAGGAGCAGGTGGCCGCCCGGCTCGCCGAGCGCGGCCTGCCGGGGGACGCGGGCGCCAGGGCACAACAGCTCAGGAGACTGGGGCTCAGGTAAGACTTGCGGGTTCGTCACCGGGCTCATCTACTCGCTGGTCATGGACGATCCGTCCGTGGGCCGGGTGCTGGCGGGAGCCCTCGGGCACGTCCCCGCGGCCTGGCTTCGTCGGGGCGGTGGCCGCGTTCGCCGTCGGGGTGCTGCCCCGGGTGTCGGTGGCGGTCTCCTGAGCGGCGTGGGGCCTGGTGTTCGTGGTCGGAGACCTGCTCGGGCCGCTGATCGGGCTGTGGGGGTGGAGCCGGATCGAGCCCCCTAGCCGTACGAACGGCTCACGAAGCCGTCAGGGCGGACCAGCACCGTCCCGTACGGCCAGCCGTCCACGACGTGCACCGGAACGTCGGCCTCCACGCCGGGATCGGCCGTGAGTACGCACCACTGCGATCCGACGAGATCCAGCGTGGACACCCCGTCGGCCACCCACATGTGCGGCAGGCGGGATCCCGGCGACCCATCGAGGTCGAGGGCGACGTCCTCGGTGGAGGGGAGCTCCGCGCCGCCGTACCGGTAGCCCATGTGCACCACCGGCGCGTTGATCGCCCCCGCCGCCTTGCGCGCCTGCGCCATGTCCTTCCCCCAGTGCAGGGACGGATCGTTGAACCGCAGGCGCGCCTGCTCCATCGTCATGAGGGCCACCGGATGGCGCTCCGCGTGATAAGTCTCCAGCAGCTCGGGCCCGGCCTCACCGCGCAGCACGTGCGCGAGCTTCCACGCCAGATTGTGCGCGTCGGCGATGCCGGCGTTCAGCCCGAAGGCGCCCAGCGGGGGGATGGCGTGCGCCGCGTCGCCCACCAGGAAGACCCGCCCGACGGAGAGGCGATCGGCCACCTGGCCGCGCCCCCGGAACGTCAGCACGCTGCGGATCTCCACCTCGATCGACGGGTCGCCGAGCGCGGTGCGGATGAGCTCCGGAGTCGGCTCTGTGTCGAGGCGGGTGAGGAAGACCCACTCGCGTTCGCCGTCGACGGTCACCAGCAGACCGGTCGCGTCCGGATGCTCGATGTCGCACATCGCGAACGGCTCGCGCGGACGCAGATCAGCGCCGAACAGGACGCTGGTCGTCTCCTGACCGATCACACCGGGACCGGTGAGGCCGAGGCCGAGGATCTGCCGAACCCGGCTGCGCACACCGTCTGCCGCCACCAGATAGCGCGCCCGCACGACACGCCCGTCGGACAGGGTCGCCGTGACGCCGTCGGGATCCTGCTCGAACGAGTCAAGCGCCACGCCGAACTCCACGTCGCCCGCCTTGGTGATCAGCACGCGGTCGAACCGGTTCTGTGCGCAGGTGCCGCGGATCCGGGCCGGCGTGTAGGTGAACTCGGCCGCGCCTCTCGTCTTCCACGCCACGCCTTCGGTGAAGTCGGCCTCGGCGAGCGTGCGCCCCCTGATCTTCCCCGCCCGCAGGTCGACCGCGGCCTCGTTGACCGCTTGCTCCAGGCCGACCTCGCGCAGGATCTCCACCGACCGCAGCCCGATGCCGTTGGCCCTGGGGTGGTGCGACAGCTCCGGCTTCTCCTCGACGACGAGGGGCTTGACGCCGTGGTGGCGCAACAGCACCGCGAGCATCAGTCCGACGGATCCGCCGCCGGCGATCAGAACATCTGTGGATACAGTGTGCCCATTCATGGGAACACTGTATCCACTTCTGTAGACTCCCGTCCATGCCGATTGTCTGGGAGCGCGAGCCGTACCGGCCGAAAAGGCAGGCCCTGAGCGTGGAGCGCATCGTGGACGCGTCCGTCGCCATCGCCGACGCCGAAGGGCTCGACGCGCTGTCGATGCGCCGCGTCGCCGCCGAGCTGTCGACCGGTACGACCTCGCTCTACCGCTACGTGGACAGCCGCGACGACCTGCTCGACCTCATGGCCGACGCGGTGCAGGACGACCACGCGCCGCTGACGGGAGACTGGCGTGCCGACCTCGAGGCGTACGCCCACCACGAGCGCGAGCTGTGGCTGCGGCACACCTGGCTCGCCCCGCTGCTGGCGACCCGGCCATCGCTCGGCCCCAACTGGCTGCGCGGCCTGGAGCACGCCCTCACCGCGGCCGCCCCGCTGACCTCCGACATCGCCGACGCGGGCTCGGCCGTCGGGCTGATCAGGGACTACGTGCGCGGCGCGGTCATGCGCGAGCTCGCCGAGAAGGAGACCCGGCGGCGCACCGGTCAGACCGAGGACGAGTGGCGTGCCGACGTCGCCCCCTACATGCGCAAGGTCATCGAGAGCGGCGCATATCCCCAGGTCTCGCGCATGACCCAGTCCGCCGACCTGAGCCCGGCCGAACAGTTCTCCTACGGGTTGCGCCGCATCCTCACCGGGATCGCGGCCTCCCAGCAGACGGCAAAGTGATCACGGGCGGCTGATTCGGAATCCGTGGCGCCCGTTACAGCCAGTCGTGTTCACGCGCGTACCGGGCCGCTTCGTGCCGGGTTCTGGTCTGGGTCTTCTGCATCGCATTCGACAGGTAGTTGCGGACCGTGCCCTCCGCCAGGTGGAGTTGGGCGGCGATGTCGGCGGCCGAGTAGCCTTCGCTGGTCGCCCGCAGGACGTCGATCTCGCGGTCGGTGAGCGGGCAGTCGTCGACGACGGCGAGGGCGGAGACGTCCGGGTCGATCCAGCGTTTACCCCCGTGCAGGGTCGTGATGACCGAGACGATGTGCGCCGGCTCGGCGGACTTGCTGACGAAGCCCTGGACTCCGAGCTTCAGCGCCTTGCGCAGCACCCCGGGCCTGGCGTGGCGGGTCAGCATGAGGATCACCTGGTCCGGGCGTGTACGGCGGATCTCCGCGACGGCGCCGAGTCCGTCCACGCCGGGCATCTCCAGGTCGATGACGAGCACGTCGGGCCGGTGCCGCAGGGTGGCATGCACGGCCGACTCGCCGTCCTCCGCTTCTGCGAGCACCGTGATATCGCCCTCGAGCGGGAGCAACGACGCCAGGGCCTTGCGGAGGAGGGCCTCGTCGTCGGCGAGCACCACAGTGGTCATCGATCCCCCTTCCACGCTTCGGAACGGCCGTGCGGGAATGCCGCGGCCGTCAGGAAACGCCCGTCCTTCTGCTCCACCGTGAGCTCGCCTCCGTTGTCCGCCACGCGTTCCCTGAGGGTGGCGAGCCCTCGCAGCTCGGGGAGCGGGGTGTCTTGCGCGCCGTCGTTGACGATGGTGATGCCCGACTCCGACAGGGTGATGCGCACCTGCCGGGCCTGCGCGTGCCGCAGGATGTTGGTCGTCGTCTCCCGCAGGACCTGGCCGAGCAGCTCGCCCGCGTGGGCGTCGACGTCGGCCTCGCGGTCGACGCGCACGCGGATGCCCGCGGCCTCGAAGAGATTCTTCGCGTTCTCCAGCTCAGCGGACAGGTTCAGGCGCCGCTGCGCGGAGGCGAGCTGCTTGGTCTGGGTGATGGTGTCGCTGACCAGGGCGTGCACCTCGCGTAGTTCCTGTTCCACCCGTTCGGCGTCGGTGTGCACCAGCTTCTGGGCCAGTGCGATCTTCAGTTTCACCACGTGGAGTGTGTGGCCCTGGATGTCGTGCAGATCGCTGGCGAAACGTATACGTTCCCGGGCGACGGCCAGCTCCGCCTCGCGTTCCCTGGCCTCCTCCAGCTCCGCGACGATGCCGTAGAACCTCTGGTTGGGGAACATGAGGCCGATCAGCGTCGCGGTGACGCCCGTGGGGATGATGACGTATGCGATCACAACGCCGACGACGTCCTGCTGTGTCACCAGCAGCCTCGCCGCGCCGATCGCGGCGACGTAGACGGTCAGCCCCACGGCCGCCCAGCCTCGGTGGCGCCGGAGTTGGGGGATGGCCAGGGAGCCCACGAGCGAAAGGCCGTAGTACGCCGAGTTGCCGTCCATCACCAGCGCTCCGAGGGCCCAGACGGCCGCGGCGACGACCAGGCAGGGAAGCGCGACGCGGGAGATGTCGCGCGCCGCCCACCGCTCGAAGGCCACCAGACTCGCGACCACGCCCAGCCCCAGGACGACGACCTGCCACCAGGTCTGAGCATTGATCGCCACCAGCAGCGCTCCCACGGCGGCGAGCAGCGGGAGGAACATGACGAGATTGAGCCTGCGCAGCCGTCCCCGTGTCCGCTCGGTGCGCGCCGGCCTCACCGGCCGTCACCCGGCCGCCGGGTCGTCACGCCGAGCGTGTCCATGAGTGGCTTCTCCAGGGTCGAACAGCAGAGTCTGCCCAGTATTCTTCCGGTTCCCGTGAAGGCGCCAGTGACACCGCGTCATGCGTTCACCCCAGAAATGTCATGGCGAGGTCATGACGTGGTCACACTGCCCGGCGAGCGCCGCGGCTGCTGAGATCGGCAGCATGTCCTCGACACCGGTCATCGACGTTGAACGTCTGAACCTCACCTACGGCGACTTCCACGCCGTCAGAGACCTGTCCTTCCAGGTGGAGCGCGGGGAGCTCTACGCGCTGCTCGGCACGAACGGGGCGGGGAAGACCTCGACCCTGGAGATCATCGAGGGCCACCGCACGGCCACCTCCGGCACCGTGCGGGTCTTCGGGCAGAGCCCGCGCGACAGGCGCGCCGTGCGTCCTCGGATGGGCATCATGCTGCAGGAGAGCGGGTTCTCCCCCGACCTGACGGTCAAGGAATCGGTCCGGCTGATCGGGAAGCTCAGCCAGCGCATGGACACGGTCGAACGCGTCCTCGGCGTCGTGGATCTGGCGCGCAAGGCCGGCGTCAAGGTGTCCCAGCTCTCCGGCGGCGAGAAACGGCGTCTGGACTTCGCCACCGCCGTGTACGGGATGCCTGAGCTGATCTTCCTGGACGAGCCCACCACCGGCTTGGACATCCAGTCCAGGGACGATCTGTGGGACACCGTGGACAGGCTGCGTGAAGACGGCGCCACCGTCGTTCTCACCACGCACTACCTGGAAGAGGCGCAGCAGCGCGCCGACCGCATCGGGCTCATGCACAAGGGCGCCTTCCACCGGGAGGGCACCGTTTCCGAGCTGACGCGGACGCTGCCGTCCGCCATCCGCTTCTCCCTCGCGGCCTCCGTCCAGGGGGTGCCGCTGCAGGCCACGCGCGAAAGCGATGGAACGTACCTCGTCGAGACCTTCGCCCTGCAGAAAGACCTGCACACCCTGCTGCGGTGGGCGCAGGACCACGCGGTGGAGCTGCGGGACCTCCAAGCCGGGCCGACCCGGCTCGACGACGTCTTCCGCGCCCTCGGCACCGACTAGCCCAGCCAAGAAAGGGACCTTCGCCATGCTCTCGATCGCTCTCAGCGAGCTGATCCAGATCTTCAGGAACCGGCTGGTTCTGGTCACCAGTCTCATCATGCCCGTGGTGGTCAGCGCGTTCTTCATCTACCAGCACGAAGTCTTCGCGGCTCTGGGCAGTCTCGGATACATCGCGGCGGTGATCATGTTCACCGTCGGGGCGTTCGGGCTGTACACCACCACGGTGACCACCCTGGCCTCACGCCGGCAAAACCTCTTCCTCAAGCGGCTGCGCTCCACCGCGGCGACCGACACGAGCATTCTGTCCGGGCTGCTGCTCCCGGTCACCGTCATCTCGCTGGTCCAGGTGGCCGCGATCACGACCGTGCTGGCCGTGGTCACGGGCGAGCCGGACAACATTCCCCTTCTGGTGGCGGCCGTCCTCTCGACGACGATCATGATGCTCAGCCTGGGACTGGCCACGGCGGGAGTGACGAA
This sequence comes from Nonomuraea purpurea, assembly GCF_042650645.1. Classification (NCBI taxonomy): domain Bacteria; kingdom Bacillati; phylum Actinomycetota; class Actinomycetes; order Streptosporangiales; family Streptosporangiaceae; genus Nonomuraea; species Nonomuraea purpurea. Next base: position 143,810 of record NZ_JBHSBI010000024.1, on the reverse strand, counting down.
CTCCCCCGAGCACGCCCAGGTGACCACGCTGCCCATCAGCCTCGGCGTCATCGCCGTGGCGTCCTGGGTCGGGATCACCGGCACCGAGGAGCTCACCCTGCTCAAACGGCTGCTTCCCGGCGGCTCGGCCACCGAACTGGCCGTCAACGCCTGGAACGGCGGCGTTCCCGTCACCGACTCCCTGATTCTCCTGGCACCCACCCTGAGCTGGGTCATCGTCGCCGTCGCGCTGGCCGCCCGGATCTTCCGCTGGGAGCCGCGCCGATGACCTGTTTCGACATCGTCTCCTGAGGAGGGACCTCAATGCGGAAACTCGTCATGACCGCTCTCACCGCCGCCATGGTGGTGTCGTCGACCCCGGCGGGGGCGTCAGCGGCGGACACCTTGAGCTGGGGCAAGTGCCCGGAGGGCGTCCCCGGGGCCGGGCTCGAGTGCGCGACGCTCGACGTACCGCTGGACTACCGCAACCCCGACGGGCAGACGATCGAGATCGCGATCTCGCGCCTGGCCAGCACCAACCCCGAAAAGCGGCGCGGTGTGCTGCTGACCAACACCGGCGGGCCGGGCGGGGACGGGCTGGCCTTCCCTGCCGTGCTGCGCGGCATGGGGCTGCCGCAGAGTGTGCTGGACAGCTATGACGTGATCGGGATCGACCCGCGTGGTGTCGGCCGCAGCACCCCGGTGACCTGCGAGCTGAAGCCGGAGCAGAAGACGAGCAACATCCCGGAGTACGCGCTGAACGCGGCCGACGTCGCGGCCCGCGCCAAGATCGTGGCCGACATCGCCAAGCAGTGCGGCTCGTCGAAGACGGCGCCGATGCTGCCGTACATCACCACGGCGAACACCGCGCGCGACATGGACCGGATCCGGGAGGCGCTGGGGGAGTCGAAGGTGTCCTACTTCGGCAGGTCCTACGGCACCTATCTCGGTTCGGTGTACACGACGCTGTTCCCGCACCGCAGTGACCGGTTCATGCTCGACAGCGCGACGGGCCCCGGCGGCTGGGACGCCGCGTTCTCGCGGATGTTCGGCCGGGGCGTCGAGGACCGGTTCCCGGATTTCGCGAAGTTCGTCGCCGCACGTCCTGAATACGGCCTTGGCCGGACACCGGCACAGGTGAAGGAGAAATACTTCGACCTCGCCGCGCGACTGGACGCGACACCGAGGCCGGACGGCTTCAACGGCAAGCTCTTCCGCCACATCACGTTCGCCGAGCTCTACTACGACGCGAGGATGCCGTGGCTGGCCCAGGTCTGGCGCGCGCTCGACACCGGCGAGCCCTTCCCCGATCCGCCGACGACCGATCCCTTCGACCTGGACAACTACCTGTCTAGTCAGCTGCACGTGATCTGCAACGACTCCGACTGGCCGGAATCGATCCGGACCTACCAGCGCAACGTCGCGATCGACCGGGTCCGCCACCCGATGTTCGGCGCGGCCGGGGCCAACATCACGCCGTGCGCGTTCTGGCCGTCCGAGCCGGTCGAGCCGCCCATGAAGATCACCGACCGGGGGCCTTCGAACGTGCTCATCCTGCAGAACCTCCGCGACCCGGCGACACCCCTGGCCGGCGCCAGGAAGCTGCGCGAAGCCTTCGGCGACCGGGCCCGCATGGTGACCGCCGACCAGGGCGGGCACCTGGCGTACCTGTTCCTGGACAACCGGTGCGCCACCGATCTCACGACGAAATTCCTGGTCACCGGGCAGCGCCCACGGCATGACGTCGCCTGCGGAGCCGAACCGGCCTGACCGGCGACCACCCGGGGACCCTTGATGTCCGATCAGCACTAGTGGGGCCGGGCGCCGAATCGGGAGAGTAGGGCGCATGCTTTCCGACGATGACGCGTACGCCGTGCTGAGAAGCCGAGACGGTCGTTTCGACGGTCGTTTCTTCGTCGCCGTCGTGACCACGGGCATCTTCTGCCGCCCGAGCTGCCCGGCCGCCCTGCCCAAGCGCGAGAACGTCCGCTTCTTCCGGTCGTCCGCCGCCGCTATGGGGGCGGGCTTCCGGGCGTGCAAGCGCTGCCGCCCCGACACCGCCCCCGGCTCCCCCGAATGGAACGTCCGCGCGGACGTGACCGGCCGCGCGATGCAACTGATCGCCGACGGCCTGGTGGACCGCGAGGGCGTCACCGGCCTGGCGGCCAAGCTCGGCTACAGCGAGCGTCAACTCCGCCGCCAGCTCATCGCCGACCTGGGCGCGGGCCCCCAGGCGCTGGCCAGGGCCCAACGCGCGGCCAACGCCAGAACCCTCCTGGAAACCACGAGCCTGCCGGCCGGCGAGATCGCGTTCGCAGCCGGATTCTCCACCATCCGCCAGTTCAACGACACCCTCCGCCAGGTGTACAGCACGACGCCCACCTCCCTGCGCGGCTCCCGCCCCGCCGCCCACCGCCCGCCCGGCGTCATCCACCTCCGTCTCACCTACCGCCCGCCCTTGGACCTGCGGCACCTCTTCGAGTACCTGGCCGCACGATCGATCCCCGGCCTGGAGGAGGCGGGACCCGATTTCTACCGCCGTGCCCTGAATCTCCCGCACGGCCTCGGCCTCGCCACCCTCCGTCCTGGCCCCTCGTACGTCTCCTGTGAACTGCGACTGGCAGACCTCAAAGACCTCCCGCCAGCGGTACGCCGCTGCCGCCACCTCCTCGATCTGGACGCCGACCCCCGCGACATCACCGACCACCTCACCCGCGACCCCCTCCTGGCACCCGCGGTCGTCGCCACCCCTGGCCGGCGAGTGCCCGGCCACGTGGACCCGGCAGAAATGGCGATCCGCGCGCTCGTCAACGACGAAACGACCGCGGGCCGAGCCCTCCTCGCCCACCTGATCCACGCCTGCGGCACCCCCGTTCCGCCGGAGCCCGGACCACCACCGTTCCTGGCGGACGGCGTCACGCACGCCTTCCCCCGCATGGACGTCCTGGTGAACGCGGACGCGCCCGCCCCGGCCAACGCCCTGGCCAGGGCGTTGGCCGCCGGAGTCGTCCACCTCGGGCCAGAAGCCGACCGTGATCAGGCCGAACGCGGCCTCCTCGCCCTCCCGGGGATGTCACGGGAAGCCGTGGCGCGGATACGCCTGCGAGCTCTCGGCGACCCTGACGTCTTCCTCCCCACGGATCCCGCCGTAGAGCGGGGCCTCAGCCACCTGGGCCTGACCGCCGAGGACTCCCAACGGTGGCGACCATGGCGCTCCTACGCCATGCAGCACCTCGCCACCTGATGCATCGCCGCGCACCAGCACATCTCCCCCATGCCTCGCCTGCCGGTCCGCTCGTTCGTCTGGCCCGGCGTTCACCAACCCCCTGAGGAACCCTTCGTGTCGTCGTACCTGTCCCTGCTCACCACCAGGAGAGACTTCCGCCTTCTCTGGTCGGGTGCGTCCGTCTCCGTGATGGGCGACAGCATGACGTTCATCGCCCTGGCCCAGCTCGTCATGGCGCAGCCCGACGGCACCGCCAGGCTGGGCGTTCTGGCGGTGTGCTCCACGGCTCCCGTCCTGGTCGGCGGGCTGGTGGCCGGGCCGCTGCTCGACCGCTTCGGCAAGCGGGCCGTTCTGATCGCCGACAGCGTGCTGCGTGGCCTGGCCGTGGCCTCCATCCCGTTCATGGCGGTGGTGGCGACCGTTCCCGAATGGCTGCCCTTCCTTGTCGCGGCCGTCTATGGCCTGTTGAAGATGATCCCGATGGTTGCCGTCCCCGCGGCCATTCCGGACCTCGTCGGTCCGCGCGATCATGATGCGGCCAACGCCCTGGAGTCCGTGAGTTATTCGTTGTCGGGGATCATTGGCTTCGCCCTGGCGGCTCCTCTTTTGGGGATGTTGGGTCCGGTCAACGTGCTGGCTCTGGATGCCGCCACGTACGCGTGTTTCGCCATCACCACAGCTCTGATCCGCAATCCGCTGCTCCCGCACGAGAGGACGCCCCGTCGGCGTGCGCCGCTGCGGTCCTCCGTTCTTCGCGACAAGGCGCTCGTCGGCACGACCTTGGCGTTCATGGCCTTCAACATCGCCGAAGGCGCGTTGACCATGGTCGTCGCCCCCTGGCTGGCCAAAGAGCGGCTCCCGGGCGACGGCGCCGCGCTTTCTCTCCTGATGGCCGCCCTTTCCGTCGGTGAGCTCCTGGGTGGGCTCGCGGCGGGTGCCTGGCGGCCCAGAATCGACAGGCTGGTCGCGATCGCCGCCGTGGAGTCGGTGGCGGCGGCCGGGTTCCTGGCGGTGCTCGGGGCCCCGAACTGGATCCCGGTCGCCGCAGGCTTCCTGCTCATCGGGACGTTCAGCGCTCCCATGACGGTCTGGGCGCAGTCATTGCGCATGGAACGTATCCCTGCGTCCCAGCGGGGTCGCGTCTTCGGTGTCTTCCGTACGATGATGCAGGCCACCCCGCCCATCGGCGCCGCCCTGATCACCCCGATGCTGGTGACCGGCGACCTCACCTCGGCCGTGATCGTGATGACCGCCCTGGCCGCCCTTCCTGCCCTCGCCCTGCTCCTGCTCCGCGAGCGCACGCGTCAACCCACAGCCTGTGGATAACCGATCCGGTCTGTGGATAACGTGATGGCCACCAGACCCTCGAAAACACCTCCACAACGCCGACAGCCCGGTAATATGCGCCGTCCGGCCTCATCGACAACAGCCCGCCGATGACAACCCACAGCCTGTGGATGACGTCACACCTTTGTGGAGCGAGCTCATGGTCCAGGGGCAAGGAACGTCCCCGCTCGCCGCCGAGCGGGTCGTGGACTGACGCGTTCACCCCACCTGGTCCCACGGGATGGCCTCGATGCGCTCGATGTGCTCCTCGCCCCACTCCCCGAGCGGCGCCATCGCGGTGTTGAGTGCATGACCGAACTCGGTGAGCGAGTACTCCACCTTCGGCGGGACCTGGTGATACACCTCACGATGCAGCAGCCCGGTCGTCTCCATCTCCCGCAACTGCAGGATCAGCACCCGCTCGCTGATGCCGGGCACCGCGCGCCGCAACGCCCCGAAGCGCAGGGGACCATCCTGGAGCGCGAAAAGGATCAGTCCCTTCCACTTGCCTCCCATGACGGCGATGGCAGCGTCGAGACCGCAGGTGAACGTCCGCTTCTTCGTCTCCTTCACCGACCCATACTCACATTTATGTCAGTACCCGGCAAAAAAGTAGGTACTTGAGAGAATGTAGGTGTTCCGGCCAGCATGAATCAGGCCCGCGCGCCTCTTTGATCTCTGTGGCTGGAGTATGCATATGACTGCGAAGAACGTGACACCGGTGACCGTCGTCGGGCTGGGCTCGATGGGCACAGCACTGGCCGAGACCTTCATCAAGGCCGGACACCCGATCACTGTCTGGAACAGGACCGCCGCCAAAGCCGCGCCCCTCATCGCCATGGGAGCCAGGCATACGGAGGCTGTTGAGGACGCGGTGGCGGCAAGTCCCCTGGTCATCACCTGCCTGACCACCTTCGAGGACAGCCGGGTGGCGCTGCGGCCGGCCGGCGCGGCGCTGCGTGGGCGGGCCCTGGTCACCCTCAACAGCGGCTCCCCGGCCGGCGCCCGCGAGACGGCTGCCTGGGCCATCGGGCACGGCGCCCGGTTCCTGGCCGGGGCGGTCAAGAACGTGCCCTCGGCCGTGGGAGCGCCGGACACCCTGCTGTACTACAGCGGCGACAAGACGGTCTTCGATGAGTACGAGACGACCCTGAAGGTGCTGGGCGGCGACACCGTCCACCTCGGCGATGAGGCCGACCTGGCCGCCCTGTACGAGATGGCGGTGGGCGCCATGCTGCTGCCGGCGCTCGTCGGCTTCTTCCAGGGCGCCGCCGCGGTCCAGGCGCGCGGGCTGGAGGTGAACACGATGGTGCGCTTCGCCGGCAAGTGGCTGGACATGATCAAGTCGCTGCTGCCGATCTACGCCAAGGAGATCGACGGCGGCGACTACACCGACGCCGCCTCCTCGGTGAACCTCTTCCTGGCGGGGGCGGCCCACGACGAGGATCTGGCCAAGGAGACGAACGTCGAGGCGGCCTGGCTCGCCCCGCTCCACGACCTGGTGAGACGGGCGGCCGAGGCCGGCCACGGCGACCACAGCATCTCGGCCCTCACGGAGGTGCTCAGAAAGCCGGCACGACAGCCATAAGCCGGACGGGTCCGAGCCCGGACGAAGCGTCCATCAAAGCCGCACCGTCGAAACTGACACGCGAGTTGGTGGTGTACGTCGCCGCCACCTTGGCGCGCCTGTCGGCGATCCGGGGGCGGGCGAACGAGTGGATGGTCGAGGCGGCGTACGGGCTCGACCCCGTGCCGCGCGCGGCCTGCCGGGCGACGGCCCCGGGGGCACGTCCGACCTGGTCAAGCGGCTGGGTTACGGCGGCAACTCCCGGATGCGCATCATCGACCCGACCGCGATGTCTTCATGACACGTCAAGAATCCCACAGCGGCGCAGCAGGTTTTCTGCGGCGGCGAAGTCGGCGACCACGTCGGCGGCCGTGCGTCCTCGGCTGACCATGCCGACGGCCTGGCCCGCGTAGACGTAGGCGGTGTCGAAGTCGCCGGCGCGGCGTGCGGCCTCCAGTTCGGCGCGCGCGGTCTCGTCCCCGGCCAGTTCCTGCTCCCGGCCGGTCCACCGGTCGAAGAAGGCGTTGCGCAGGGCCCGTCCGCCGTATTCGACGGGCCACCCGAGCCGCTGTGCCACGTCGAAGACGCGGCCGTACGCCGTGTCGTCCTCGCCGGCGGCCAGGATGCGCTCCTTGGCCGGCTCGGAGACGGTCGTCTCCACGCACCCGAGGAACGCCGTCCCCACCCAGGCGCCCTGCGCTCCCGCGGCGAGCACGGCGGCCAGGCCGCGCGCGGTGGCGATGCCGCCGGCGGCCAGCACGGGGACGCTCACCGCGTCCAGCACGCTCTGCAGCAGGGGCAGGGTGGCCACGTCGTTACGGCCGTGGCCGCCGCCTTCGGCGCCGCGGGCCACGATCACGTCCACTCCGGCCTGTTCGGCGGCGCGGGCCTCGTCCGTGGTGCCCACCTGGGTCGTCACGGTGATCCCGGCCTGGCGCAGCGGCTCGACGTACTCGGCGTACGAACCGAAGCTGATCGACACCAGGTTCGGACGGGCCGCGATGACCGCGTCGAGCTGAGCGGGGTTGTCCGGCACCGCCCAGGCCATCAGCCCGACCCCGTACGGACGTCCACTCGCCGCGGCGACGACAGCCTGCTCCTCGATCCACGAGGCGGACGCCGCCGGCGGCGCCCCGAACATGCCCAGCCCGCCCGCCGCCGAGACCGCCCCCGCCAGCCGCCCATCGCTCACGCCCGCCATCGGCGCGCCCACCAGCGGCAGGTCCAGGTCGAACCGGCTGGTCAGCCAGGTGTTCAGCATCGTTCCGCCTCCCTTTCGTGCCAATTATGTCGCCCGGGGACCCTCACGTTCGCGCAGGGCCGTCCGGCCGCTCGACACGCGCCGCGCCTTGTCGGCGACGTCTCAAGGCTGGGAACGGCATCCCGGGCGCGAGCTCACCGACGACGAATGGCGAGTGCGTTTCTCCGAAATCCCGTCATGGCGCGACAACTGCGTGCCGGAGGAGTCGCATCACTCCGTGTCCGGTTCGAGCGCGTCGCGTACTCGCGTGACCTGCCAAGGAGCGTCTTCGACGGGCCAGCTCGCGCTCAGCCTTTCCAACAGGTCGCGATGCTCGTCGAATATCTCTTCGTCGCACAGCCCCCAGGCGGCGGCGGCCTGGATCTCCACCTCGGGGCACGCCGTGACGCGCACCAGCACGGGGGCCGAGCCGGGAGCCCCGTCGAGCACCCTGATGGCGCCGAGGCGGTCGCCGAGCGGGGCGTCAAGGTCGCAGGCGAGGTTCCCGAGCGCCTCCAGGAGCCGCGGGTCCACTTCCTCCACGTCCTCGAACCACGACGACACGATCTCCAGTGCGCTCTCGCGGATCCATTCGCTCGCGGCCCTCTCCAGGACGTCGGCGAGCAGCGGCGCATCACGCACGCCCGCGACCTGCAGGGCGCTCAACGCGCTCAGGTGGTTGGCCCCGAGACCGATCTCGGGGCTGAGTTCGGCCGGTGAGGGCGGCTGCCGCAGCGTCTGCCTGACGCGGTCGAGGACGAGCGGCGCCTCGGTGTTCCTGGCCTCCTTGCCGAAGCGGCGCTCGATCCCGTCCTGGTGCCACCAGTGGTCGAGGGCGATCCCGACGGCCGCCTGGTCGCCGCTGTCGAGCAGGGTGCGCAGGGCGCGGCCGCACGTCGCGGCCGAGGTGGCGGCCCGCAGTTCCCGGTGGGCGCGGTGCAGGTCGGGGTCGGCGAGCCGGTGCCCGTGCCAGTAGCGGCTGTGCAGCTTGCCGAGCACCATCGCGACGACGTCCTCGCCCCAGGGACGTGCGGGCGGGCGTTCTCCCCAGCTCTCGGCCACCTCCACCAGCAGGTCGCGGTGCCTGTCGAGGCCGTCCGAGCGGACCAGGTAGAAGACCGCGTGGGCCTGGGCCGGCGCGTCGTCGCCGCGTACCAGGCGCAGTAGCACGTCGTCGGCCTCCGTCCCGAGCGTCTCGGACAGGACGCGGATCGCGCGCTCCTTCACGTGGGTGAAGCGGGGAGTGGGGACGAACAGCAGGTCGCTCAGCGCGTCGACGAGCCGCTGGTCCTTCACCTCCGCCTCGTCGAGCACGCCGTAGGCCATCCAGATCGCCTTGTCGCGGACCAGATCCGTGGCCGCCCGCGCGAGAACGTCGACCACCAGGTCCGCGTCCGACGGCGTGGCGTGGGCTACGCTGATCATGTTCAGGGCGCTGGCGTGGTTGGCGCCCACGCCGCACTGCGGGCTCAGTTCGGCGGGCGAGGGCGGCTGCCGCAGCACCTCGCGGGCGCGGGCCAGCACCTCGGGCAGGTGGCGCTCGGCGGACGCGTCGTCGCGCAGGACCCGGCGCAGCCCCTCCCAGTATTCGCAGTGGTCGAACGCGATCCCCACGGCCACCGTGTCGTCGCTGCGCAGCAACGTCAGGAACGCCCGCATGCAGGATTCGTCGTCGGCGGGAAAACGCAGCTCCCAATGGGCGGCGCGGAGCTCCGGATCATTCAGCTCGGCGTCGGTCCAGTAAAGGCTGTGGAAGCCGTCGAGTCGCTCGCGGACAAATGTCGCGTTGCCCCCCACGTTGTCGGGCCAGGAGGCCACGAGCCGTTCGATCCGCTCGCGGTGAACCCTGATCCGGCCCGGCATGGCGAGCCGGAGCACGGCGCTGACCTGCAGGTTCAGCTCGCTCGACGCGCTCGCGCGGACGAGCGCGTCCTCGACCTCGGGGGCGTCGACATGGTCCAGGGCCGACAGGGCGTCGCACCGCTCGTCCACGTCGCGGGTCTCGTCGAAGACCATGGCGATGAGCATCGCGAGCAACCGCGGGTTCGGTTCGGGTTCGTCCATCAGCGCGCAGGCGGCGGCGGACAAACCCGCCTGCAGCACGTCCACGTCCGTGGCGCCGTCGAGGGCGTCGGCGATCAGGTCCGCGTCCTCGTACTCGGCGAGGTTCCTCATCACGTTCAGGGCGCTGGCGTGGGCGTCCGGCTCGGCGGGCCCGCGGAGCAGGTCTCGCGCGACGAAGAGCACCTCGGTGGCGAATGGTTCGAGTGGGTTGCTCCCGCCGAAGCGGGTGAGCGCCTCTTCGTGCTGGTAGTCGTCCAGGGCCGCGCACACGGCGGCGGTGTCCCCGCTGTGCAGCAGGGTGCCGAACGCGCGCAGGTACGCCTCCCGGCTGGTGGGCTTGTTCAGCTCGGCGAGCGCGTCCATGGTCATTTGCGACAGGCTTCCAGAACGCCTGGGACAGTGCCTCCTATTTAATGAAATGTCCGGCTCAGTCCACGTCGACGTCGTCCAGGAACCGCACCAGCCGCGACAACACCCGGATGCAGGCGTCGACGTCGGCCTCGCTCAGGTCGCCGCCGGCCTGGCCGAGCATCGCGCGCTCGCTGTCGATCACGGCGGTGATGACGGCCTGCCCCTCCTCGGTCAGCCGGATCAGCGAGGACCGCTTGTGCGCCGGGTTGGGCACGGACTCCACCAGACCGTGCGCGGCCGCGTCGTTGATCATCCGCTGGACGAACTGGCGGCTCAACGCCTGCGCCCGGCCCATCTGCGGGACGGTCATCGGCCCGTGCTCGCGCAGCAGGACGAGCACGGCCCGCATGCCCACCGACAGCCCCTCGCCGGGCAGGTACAGCTCCACCTTGCGCTGCGCCCGCCGGTAGAGCGGCCCCACCAGGTCGAACACCTCGGCGAGCCTGTCGGTCATCTCACGATCTGCCACCGCACCATGATGACACCTAGGTTGTCATCGTGGTGCAAAAATGACACCTTGGTTGTCATGAAGGACCTGTTCTGGCTCGACACCGGCACCGGCCGGCCCGTCGTCCTGCTGCACGGCGGCTTCCTCGACCACGGCATGTGGGACGACCAGATTCCCGCCCTCGCCACGCGCTACCGCGTCATCGCGCCCGACGCCCGCGGCCACGGCCGGTCCGCCAACGCCGCGCAGCCGTACCGGCTCACCGACGACCTCGCCGCGCTGCTACGTCACCTGGGCACCGGGCCCTCGGTCCTGGTGGGGATCTCCATGGGCGCCAGCATCGCGGTCGACACCGCCCTGGAGCACCCCGAACTGGTCAGTGCCGTGGTCGTCGGCGGCGCCGGGACCGCGGAACCGTACTTCACCGACCCATGGACCACCCGGCACCTGGCCACCTGGCACGCGGCGATGGCCGCCGGCGACCTGGACGGCTCGGTCGAGGGATTCATGGCCTTCGCCGCGGGGCCGCACCGCACCCTCGACGATCTCGACCCTGAGGTCGTGCACCGCCTGGAGCGGATGGCCAGGGCCACCATGTCCAAGCACGCCGCCGGCGAGCCCAACCTGCTCGTCCCGGTACATGACACCTGGGAGCGCATCGCCAAGATCGACGTCCCCGTGCTGGCCGTCCACGGCGCCATCGACTCGCCCGACCACATCGGCATGGCCCAGCGCCTGGCCGACACCGTCTCCGACGGCCGCGCGCTCTCGATCGACGGCACGGCCCACTACCCCAACATGGAACGCCCGGACTCCTACAACCAAATTATCGAAGAATTTCTCCACACATTCTCATAGAGGTGCGCCGATCAGTGGAATTTCAGCGCGAATTAAGCACTGAAAGTCATCCTGACGGCACATCGACACAACGGAGGAATTGATGCTCAAAAAGGTCGTCCCGTTGACCGCGGGGGCGCTGCTCGCGACCGCCGCCTGGCTGCCCGCACCCGCAGCCTCCGCTTCCACCAGTGCAAACGCGGTGATCTACTGGTCGTTCATGAATCGCGGTACCGCCAAATGCATTTCAACCTACGAAAGTGGCGCCATCCGCGCGCTACCGTGCGACACCTCGGCCAATGCGCAGGAGTGGCACTGGGTGAACAGCTCCTGGAATTCGGGTTACCGACTGTTGAAGAACAGGTGGACCGGAAAATGCCTGATCTCGTCCGTGCCGATCTCGTCCGGCACGTGCGAGGACTGGACGAGCAGGCACTGGAAGAACACCTTCATCAGCAACGACGTCTACACGCTCCTGAGCGCGGAGCATCAGGGCTACCTGTGGAGTAACGGCAGTGACGAGCTGTGGCTGCTCGCCTCACAGCTCGACCACACCGAGTGGTTCATGAGGGTCCGGGACACGGCGTAGCCCGGCCACCGCCTCCGGCAGCCCTGCCGGAGGCGGCGAGGTCGCCCTACGCGACGGCGGTTCCCTCAAGCTCGACCATCAGGCCGGGGATCGCCAGCCGTGTCACCCCGAGCATCGTGGTCGACGGTGCCACCCCGGCGGCGCCCAACCGCCCCGCCAGCACGCCGTAGTGCTCGAAGAGCCGATCGACGTCGGTGGTGTAGACGTTGAGCCGGACGAGGTTCGCGAGCGACATGCCGGCCTCGCCGAGCACGGCCTCCAGGTTGTCGAGGCTCAGCGCCAGCTGCTCCGCCATGTCGTCGGCATGCTGGGGCTTGCCCTCGCCGCTCATCGCGGTCTGCCCGGAGATGTACAGGGTCCGGGTGTGCCCGGAGACGATCTCACCCTGGTTGTACCCCATCTCCACCGACCACGGCCACGGGTTGACCGCCGTTCGCTCCACTGCCACATCTGCTCCATTCGATACGTCGACATTGCGTACTTGGTTGCGGGGATGAGCCTCCCAACAAATCACGACATCCTGTGTCGTGTATTTCGCCTAAAGTTCTCCTATGCGCGCCGACCGGTTGGTCTCGCTGGTGCTGCTGCTGCGCCAGCACGGCCGGCTGTCCGCGGCTGCGCTGGCACGGGAGCTGGAGGTGTCCACCCGCACCGTGCTGCGCGACATCGAGGCGCTGTCCGCGGCCGGCGTCCCGGTCTACGCCGAACGTGGCCGGCACGGCGGGTTCGCGTTGTTGCCCGGTTTCCGGACCGAGCTCACCGGGCTGAACCCCGACGAGGCCCTTGCCCTGCTGGTCGCCGGATCGCGGCGCGGCGCGCAGGCGTTCGGCCTCGGCTCGGCGCTCGCTTCGGCGATGCTCAAGGTGGTTGACGCGCTACCGGAAAGCTATCGGGACACCGCGGCCGGCGCGGCCGAGCGATTGCTCATCGACCCGGAGACCGACCTCCTCTCGCGTCGGCTGGTCGCCGAGGAGGTGCCTGACGCCATAGCGGCCGAGGTCCTGCGCGCGGTGTTCGCCGGGCACAAGCTGCAGATCCACTACGCGGCTGTGGACGAGACCCCGAAGTGGCGCACGGTGGACCCGATCGGCCTGGTCACCATACGCGACCGGGGCTATCTGCTGGCCACGAGGTCCGGCGAGGACCGCACCTACCGGCTGTCCCGGGTCCTGGCCGCAAAGGAACTCGCCGAACCCGCGCAGCGACCGGCCCGAGTCGATCTGGACCGGGCCTGGCGGGAACGCAGCACGCGGTTCCGGACCGGCGGCGACCAGGTCACCGTGCGGGTGCGGATGAACCCGGCGCGGCGGGAGGAGCTGCTGAGCACCGCGCTGGCCGTCCTCGCCGAAGAAGCCGGCTCGGACGGCTGGCTGCGGCTGGAGGTCACCTTCCAAGATTCGAGACACGCCGAATGGGCGCTGTGGCAGCTCAGCACGAGCGCGGAAGCCCTGGCCCCGCAGTGGTTGCGCACCTCCCTGCGCAACCGCGCCACCGCGCTCGCCACCCGCTACGGAGCCTCCGACTAGGACGGGCGTTGGGGCCGGCCGGCGGAGAGGCGGCGCAGGGTCTGCTCGGCCGCTCGGGTCATCTCGGACGGCACGCCGAGGACGTCCAGGTAGGCGCCGGTGTCGCGCATCTCCATGGCACGCCGTACGGCATGCGTGCGGGTGCCGGTCAGGAACCGGTTGATGACGGCCTGCCCGTCGCCCGCGAGCTGCTTGGCGATCTCGGCCCTGATCCACTCCTCGTCGCCGGCCGCCTGGCCGGCCGCGACGGCCTCGCAGACGACCGAGGCCAGCCCCTTCATGAACACGCTGCGCAGCAGTTTGCGGCCCATGGCGGCGCCGGGAGGCGCGTCGAGGACCTCCACGGGGCTGCCGAGAGTGCGGACGAGCTGGGCGATCGCCTCCGCGCCCGGCCCGCTGGCCAGGAGCGGCACCAGGTGCCCGTGCAACGGGACCGGGCCCAGGATGGCCACGTCGGCGAAGTCGGCGCGCTCGCCGACGGTCCGGCCGAGCCGCTCCATGACCTCGGGGGAGGCCGAGGTGAAGTCGGCGTAGCAGGCACCAGGTCGCAGGTGGGGCAGGCACTCCTCGGCCACGGCGGGAGCGGCCGCGGCCCCGGTCAGGACGAGCACGCAGGCGGCCTGCCCGACGGCCTCCGGCAGGGTCGCGACCCTCGTGACGCCTTCGGGGGTGGGGGTGTCCCCGGGGTCGTACCCGAGCACTTCATGTCCGGCGGCGGCGAGCGCGGCGGCGTACACGCCGCCCGCCTCACCAAGTCCAATGACGGCACAACGCATGATCGATCTCTTTTTATCCTCGCAGGTGAACAATGACTAAAGGGCGCGCGCCCGGCCGAGTGCGGCGGCGGCCCGGCGCAGCTCGGGCACCCACCCGAGCATCTCGTCCTCGTGATGGCGCTCGGCGGGGCCGGAGAGGCTCACCGAGGCCATGGAGTGGCCGTCAGGGGCGGGCACGGGCGCGCTCACGCCCGAGCTCCCGAGTACGCGTTCGTTGACGGAGAAGTGGAAGCCGCGTTCTCTGATCTGATCCAGCTCGGCCCGCAGGTCCACCTCGCTGACGGGCTTGCCGCCCACGGTGCCGAGGTCGGCGACGCCGGCGATCAGGGCGTCGAGCTCGTCCTCCTGCATGGCCGCCGCCAGCACCTTGCCCGCGCCCAGGTGCAGCGGCAGCCGGCGGCCGATCGGAAGCTGGTAGCGCAGCGGGTCGGCGCCGTCGACGCGGGCGATGACGATGCGCTCCAGGCCCGACCTGATGTGCAGCGTCGCGGTCAGGCCGGTGGTGGCGGCCAGCTCCTGGAGCACGGGGGTGGCCGCGCGGCTGAGGCTGTCGGTGACCAGGAACCCGTGGGCGATGGACAGGGTGGCCGGGCCGAGGTGGTAGGCCTGCTGCTCGGCGACCACGAATCCGCGCCGCTGCAGCACGCCGAGCAGGCGCAGGGTCGTGGCCGGGGACAGCCCGGCCCGCCGCGCGACCTCTGACAGGCGCAGCGGTGTGTCGCTGCGCTCCAGCACCTCGATCACGTCGAACGCGCGCTCGACCGAGCGCATGGACGTCTGAGGCTGCCCGGCGGCCATCGGCTGAACCCTCTCTCGCACGCGGATGAACCTGTCGTCACGCCGATTCAAGGATGGCAGCCCGTTTGCCCTCTTCGTTCGCGAAGACGGCCTCCGCGGCCTGCGCGACCCGCTCGGCCTCGGCGAGCGGGACGACCACCACGCCGTCGGCGTCGCCGAGAATCAGGTCTCCCGGCGCGACGGCGACGCCGCCCACCGCGATGGTGCGGCCGAGGTGACCTGGCCCGTTCTTGTACGGCCCCGCGGGCGTCACCGCGCGGGCGAAGACGGGCATGCCCATCTCGCCGAGCCCTTCCGCGTCCCTGACGGCCCCGTCGATCACGAACCCGGCCACGCCCGCGTTCTTGGCGCGCTGCCCGATCAGCTCGCCGATCAGCGCCCTGGACTCGTCGCCGCCGCCGTTGACCACGATGACGTCACCAGGCCGCACGACGTCCAGCGCCTGATGGATGAGCGCGTTGTCACCCGACCTGGTCCAGATGGTGAAGGCGCGCCCGGCCACGCGGGCGCCCGGCCACACGGCGCGGATGCGGGAGTCGAGGGCGCCGAGGCGGTCCATGGCGTCGCCGATGTTGGCGGTCGGCAGGACGGCCAGCCGCGCCAGCGCGTCCTGGGGAGATTCGCTCATCTTGGGGTGCCTTTCAGCTCTTGGTGTTGCGGACGAGGGGGAGTGCCTGCTTGACGGTGGCTTCCTGTTCCGTCCAGTACGTGGTGTATTCCTGGCCGGACTTGTAGACGGTGTTGAGCCCGAGGTCCTTCATCTTGGCGACGACCGCGGGGTCCTCGATCGCCTTCTTCAGGGCGCTTTCGAGCTTGGCGCTGACCTCGCCGGGCAGCCCGGCGGGCGCCGAGTAGCCGCGGGCGGTCGCCGCCTCGATCTGGTAGCCCTGCTCGGTGAAGGTGGGCGCGTCGGGCAGGAACGGGCTCCGCTCGGCCGACATGACGCCGAGCACCCTGACCTTGCCCTGTGCGACGAGGTCCTTGACGTCGCTGACGTTGCCGACATACCCCTGGACGTGCTTGCCCAGGAAGGCGGCGGTGGCCGACGCCGCGCCCTCGGAGAAGTGCACGGGGGCGAACTCGGCCCCGGTCTTCTGCTGGATGTCGGCCAGCGCGAAGTGCTCGCCGGTCTGCACGCCCGTCGTGGTCACGCTGACGCTCTTCGGCTTGGCCTTGACCGCCTCGATCAGGGACTTCAGATCCTTGTACGGGCTGTCGGGCGCGACCCCGATCAGCATCGGGTCGAGAACCTGCATGCCCAGCGGCAGGAAGCTCTGCCGGGTGTAGGTGGCGCCCCTGCTCGGGTCGAGGGGCGAGACCACGACGGACGGCGAGCCGGTGGCGCCGATGGTGTAGCCGTCGGGCTTGGCCTTGGTGAGCGCGGTGTAGCCGATCTGGCCTCCGGCGCCGGGCCGGTTCTGCACCTCGACGTTCGTGCCCAGCTCCCGTTCCAGGACGGGCGCGACCACGCGGGCCGCCGCGTCGACGGCCGCGCCGGGCGCGAACGAGACGATCAGGGTGACCGGCTTGCCCTTGCGCGGCCAGGCGCCCGCGGCGCCGCCGGACTGCTGGGCGCCGCACGCGGCGAGCGCCGTCGCCACGGCCACGACCGTAGCTGTGATCTTGACTTTCATGGTGACTCCTTCGGGGGGTGACGGCCTCAGGCCTCGGGGTCCTCGGCCAGTACGGCGGGTTTGCGCAGCCGCAGCAGCGGGCTCGCGGCGATGGCGAGCGCGACCACCAGCAGGACGACGCAGATGGGACGGGTCAAAAAGACGGTCAGGTCGCCCTGCGACAGCTCGAGCGACTCGCGTAGGGAACGTTCCATGAGGGGCCCGAGCACGAGGGTGAGCACCAGGGGCGCCAGGGGGATGTCCAGGCGGCGCAGCAGCAGGCCGAGCAGTCCGAAGGCGACCATCACGAACACGTCGAAGACGGAGAAGTTGATCGTGTACGCGCCCACGACCATGAACGTGAGGATCACCGCGGTCAGCACCGGGTACGGGATGCGCAGGATCGACGTCCACAGCGAGACCAGCGGCACGTTGAGCACCAGCAGGATGACGTTGCCGACGAACAGGCTGGCGATGATCCCCCAGGCGACGTCGGCGTGCTCGGCGAACAGGGTCGGGCCCGGCGTCAGCCCCTGCTGCAGGAAGGCGCCCATGAGCACGGCGATCGTCGGGGAGGCCGGGATGCCGAGGGTGAACAGGGGCACGAGCGCGCCGTTCGCGTGCGCGTTGTTGGCCGTCTCCGGCCCCGCGACGCCCTCCACGGCGCCCGACCCCAGTTCGGCGCGGTGCTTGCTGAACTTGCGTTCCGCGCCGTAGGCCAGCAGCGAGGAGACCGAGCCGGTCATCCCGGGGACGAGGCCGAGCAGGAACCCGATGCCGGTGCCCCTGGCGATCGCGGGGGCGCTGCGCCGCAGGTCGGTACGGCCGGGCATGAGCGCGCGCAACCCCGGCGCCGTCGCCTTGGCGGTGCCGCCCTTGGGCGCGACGAGGATCTCCGACAGGCCGAAGAGCCCGATGATGACGGCGACGAAGCTGATGCCGTCGAGCAGCCGGTCGCTGCCGAAGGTGAACCTGGGCGCCCCTGCCACCGGGTCGATGCCGACCATCGAGATCAGCAGGCCGAGCACGCCGGAGATGAGCGCCTTGGTCATCGAACGGCCCGCGAGCGCGACGAGCAGGGAGATGCCGAGCACCATCAGCGAGAAGAACTCCGGCGGCCCGATCCGCAGGCCCAGATCGCCGAGCGGCCTGGCGGCGACGACGAGCCCGATGGTGGCGACCGTGCCGCCGACGAACGAGCCGAGCGCCGCGATGGTCAGCGCCACGCCCGCGCGGCCCTGCTTGGTCATCGCGTAGCCGTCGATCGTGGTGATCGCCGAGGCGGACTCTCCCGGCGTGTTGAGCAGGACGCTGGTAATGGTCCCGCCGTACTGGGTGCCGTAGAAGATGGCGGCCAGCATGATGATGGCGCTGGTCGCGTCCAGGTTGAGGGTGAGCGGGATGAGCAGCGCCACCCCGGCGACGGGCCCGATGCCCGGCAGCACCCCGATCAGGGTGCCGAGCAGGCAGCCGGCGAACGCGTACAGGAGGTTCTGCGGCGACAGGGCCGTGGCGAGCCCGCCGAGCAGTTCGGCCATCACATCCATCACAGACCCCATCCGGCCAGGAACGGAATCCCCGACGGCGGGAGCTGCACCATCAGCCCCTGGTTGAAGCCGTAGTAGACGCCCACGCTGCCGACCAGGGAGATCACGAGCGACAACACCCAGCTCCGCCCGGCGCGCCACTTGAGGTGGAACATCAGGAACACGAACACGCTGATCTGGTAGCCGACCACGTCCATGACGGCCGCGAGCACGACGAGGCTGCCGAGCACGGCCGCGGCGTGGCCTGCGTCGACGCGCTCGGCGGGGGCGGCGTCGTTACCGCTTGCGCGCATCGACTGGACGGCCCAGGCCAGGACGAGCAGACCCAGCGCGATGCCCAGCACGAACGGGAAGAATCCCGGGCCGGGGCCGAACGAGGTCCACAGGCCGAGCCCCAGGGATTCGTAGGCGATGTAGAGCGAGAGCGCGACGAGGGCCGCCTGCGTGCCCGTTCTCAGCCTCGTGTTGGAAGATCGCGTGCCCGGATCGGGATCGTCGTGGGCGGGGGCATGCTCGGCGAACGCCGGTTCGTGGCTCATGGGGGTGATGCCGCCTTCCAATCTTTTCACACAGTGAAAAGCCTTTCCATTTCATGACAAGAGTGATGGGCGACATACGGACATGTCAAGGGTTAAGCGGATGTTTCCGGCTATGGCCAAACAGGTAAAGCGGCTTTGTCGGACGCGTACGGAAGAATGCTCCGATGCGAATGAGCTACGAGGTCGAAGAGTTCCTCGAGCACTCCGATCACTGCGCCGAGCCGGGCGAAGGGCTGCTCGACGAAGACTGGGACGAGCAAGTGGACATCGCGGTCCGCGTCCACCTGCTGGACCGGTGGTTGCGCGAGGACAGCCCCGACGCCCCTTCCGTGTTCGCGGACCTGCGGATCGCCGAGCTCGACCCGGATGCCCTCCTGGAAAGCGGGCTGTTCCAGGTGATCGCCCCCGGGAGCGACCTCGAACGCGAGCCGCGCGAGTACCACGCCCTCACCGCAGCGGAGGCGGCCGCCACCGTGGAACAGGCCGTGCTCGCCGCAGGCGGCCCCCCGTCACCTCGGGTCGCGTTGCTGGCCGACGACCTGCGCACGATCATCGCCGAGCAAGCGGGGGAAGCTGCGCTGGTGACGGCGGTCGACCCGGCCACGGGCGCGGTCGCCGACGGCGAGACCCACGTGGTGTTGGCGTGGGGGGCATTGTCGGCGGTGATCCGCATCAGCGTGCTCCCCCATCACCCGGACGACGCGCTCGACCCGGTCTGCGCGTTCGCGATGTGTCCTGATGGCGTCACGCTCGACCCGGTGGAGCGCAGGCGGTCCGCCGCCAGGCTGCGGGCCGTTTGCGCGGGCACCGTGCTCGCCTTCCACCTGGAGTGCGACGGGCGCGCGGCGTTCAGGGTCGGGTGGCGGCCGCACGACATCGATTCTGGCGATTTCGCCGCTGTACGGGCGTGGTGGGAGACCACCGGATGGCACGAGCAGTACGAGGAGGACTACGTCGATGTCTACTACGACTACGGCGCGGGCGACTGGGGCGGTCACCACTCGCATATGATGCCCCCTGCCACGCAGATGGCCGACGAAGACGACGACCCCTTCAAGGACAGTCTGGTTCTCGGCGACCCCGCCGCGCCGGTGGATTCGATCTGGCTGCTGGGCGGGCAGCTCAACCACCTGAGCCGCGAAGTTTTCGAGGCCGAACTCGAAGCGCTCCGCCAGGCGTGCCGCGCCCAGGCGATGGCCGGCGAGCTGGCCGACCACCTGTTGAACGAACTGCTCACCGTGCCCCTGGGCCTGGTCGCCGGCCAGGAGGATCGGCTGGCCGTGTGGGCCGACGCCGACGACGGCGGCGCCTTCTGGCGGGGCGGCGGCGACACGATCGACCTCTACGGCGAGGCCCGCAGGCTCCTGGTCGTGGGCCCGCGCGAGGCGCTCTACATTGTCTTCAAGGGCGAGATGGGCGCCTGATCAGAGCTTGGCGAGCAGCAGTCTGGCCTGTTCTGCGAAGCCGTTGTCGCCCGACTCGATCGCCCGGTTCAGGTGCTTCCTGGCCAGCTCCAGGTCGCCGTCCGCGTGGCGGATCTCGCCCAGCCGGAACGCCGCCTCGCCCACCAGCTCCGGCTCCCGCGTGCCCGTGGCCAGCGTGAGCTCGTAGTAGCGGACGGCCGAGCCGCGATCGCCGAGCCAGTACGCCAGCTCCCCCAGGTGCGCCGCCGCCAGCGGGGCGTCGTCCTCCTCCCCCGAGTCGATCACCTGCTGGAACCAGCGCAGGGCGTCGATCCAGTCGCGGCGGTCCTTGGCCAGCCAGCCCAGGCCCATCTTCGCGGCCACCGTGGCCGTCGGGTCCGGCTCGCCGAGCGACTGAAGCACCCGCAGGTACATCTCGCGGGCCCGCGACGGCTCCGTGTCGTGGTGGGTGTTGCCGATCAGGACCAGGGCCCGGCGCGCCAGCCGGTGCTCCGACTCCGCGACGCGGCCGAGCACGTCGCGGGCCTCGGTGTGCTCGCCTTCGGCCACCAGCATCCGGCCGAGCGCGAACAGGGCCGTCGGCTCGCCGCTCTCCGCCGCCGTACGCAGCGTCCGCAGCGCGGCCGCGCTGTCGCCCTGGTCGTTCTGCATCATGCCGATCGCGCTGGCCAGCATGACTTGGGCCTGCCCTGGCTCGGCCATCATGCGCTGCGCGACGTCCTCCAGCGCCTGGACGTCTCCCATCTCGCTGAGGAGCGGGATCAGCCCGTCCCAGGCGGCCAGGTGCACTGTGGTGTCGGGGTGGGAGACCAGCCGCTCGTACCGGGAGCGGGCCTCGGACTGCAGGCCCGTGGCGGCGTACAGGCCGGCCAGCTCGATCTCCAGGTGAGGGTCGGGCTCCGACAGGCAGCCGGACGCGCCCTCGACGTAGAGCAGCGCGTTCGCCTGATCGCCCGCCTCGACCAGCTCCCTGGCACGACTGATCGCCAGGTTCACGGCCTCCTCCTTCAAGCCGGCGGACGCGGCCAGCGTGAGCGCGCGCACCGCGAGCTCGTGGGCGCCCTCGGTGAAGGCCCGGTTGGCGACCGCGACCACGTTGTCGGCCGCCATCTCGACCAGTTCGGAGACGGGGTCGTCCCGGTCCACCTCCATGACGGCCACCTTGCCCAGCGCCTGCGCCGCCGCCTCCAGGTCGCCGTCCTCGAACGCCCACTTGCCCAGCAGGTTGCCCGCCTGCGCGCGTGCGCCAGGATCGTCGCACTCCGCCGCCGCCCGGCCCAGCTCCACGCGGGCCTCCAGGCCCTCGCCGCGTTCGCGCAGCGTGCGCGCCAGGTCCATGCGTGCGCGCGGCGTGGGGTATTCGTCCCCTATGCCGATGGCCTGATCGTCCAGACGTACAGCGGCGTCGGGGTCGTCCTCATGGGAAACGTGCACATCACCGAGGACGACCTCGCCGCTGTCGGCTTCCTCACCGTCGTCGACTTCCTCACCACTATCGGCTTCCTCGCGGCCGTCGGCCTCTTCGCCACCGTCGGTCTCCTCGGGGATGGCCTCTGACGGTGATTCCCGCTCCGGTTCCTGTGGCTGCGAATCCTCCATGGCTGGGGTGTCGCCGTGATCGCCCGGGGTTTGGTCGAGGTGTGGTCGGGCGCCGCCGGAAGTACGGTTGCCTGTGCCCTTGAGCAGCGGCAGGAGCCGGGTGGCGGCCACCAGCCGCAGGTGCGGGTCGGCGGAGACGGCCAGCGAGTCCAGCACCGTGCGCGCCTCGGCCCGAGCGCCGTGGCTGGTCAGGACGTCGGCCAGCTCCAGCAGCAACGACGGGTCACCGTTCGGGGGGAAGGCCGCGGCGCCCGTGTAGTACGCGCGGACCGCGTCCAGGTCCCCCTTCTGGGCGACGTCCGAGGCGTGCTCCTTGGCGAACCGTACCGCGTCGTCGTGGGCCCCGCCCGCCGCCGCCAGGTGCAGGGCGCGGACGGCCACCGCGTGGTCGTCCCGCTGGGAGGCCTGGTAGGCGACGGCGGCGAGGTTGTTCAGCGCGGTTGCGTGGAGGTCGCGGTCGTTCTCGTCCGGCGCGGGGTGGTTCAGCCCGGCGGCGGCCGCGGCGCCGAAAGCCTCGGCGGCCTCGGCGAGCCGTTCGTCCTCGGACAGCCAGATGCCCAGTTCCATGCCGGCGAGCAGCGTCCGGCCCGGGTCGTCGCAGGTCAGCACGGCCTCCATCGTGCGGTACGCGGCGTCGGTTTCGCCGAGCTGACGCAGGGTCAGGGCGAGCTCGATCCGGATCCCGGAGGCGGTGTCGGGGTCCGCGCCGTCGAGAGCGGCCCGGTAGCCGTCCACCGCGCCCTTGAGGTCGCCGCGTGCCTTGGCGACGTCGGCGAGCGTCCACACGCCCATCGTGACCGTCTCGGCGTCGCCGCTGTCGACCGCGCGCCCCGCCGCCTTCTCCATGGCCTCGTTGTCGTCCTGGAGCGCCATCACGCCGAGCAGCCGCCGCAGACACCTCAGCGCGTTCGGGTGGTCCACGGCCGCGCCCCTGGTCAGCACCTCGATGGCGGTGTCGGTCTGTCCGGCCAGGTCGTAGGCCAGGCCGAAGTTGTCGCAGACGATGGCCACCTGTTCCGGGGTGCCGAACTCCGCCACCAGTTCGTACAGATCCCGCGCCTCGTCCGCCCCCAGGGCATCCAGTTTCTCCATGGCGGCGCTGAGCACGAGGTCACCCGCCCGCTCCGACGATTCGCGTTCCAGCAGCGGACGGACCGGTTCGCCCTCGTAGAGCGCGACGTGCACCTCCGCGGCCACGGCCGAGCCGTACGCCTCGGTGAACAGCTCCAGCGCGCCCGCCCGGTCGCCCTCGCGCAGGCGCGCGATCCCGCGCTCGTTGAGGCTCGCCGTGCCCAGGCGTTCCTTGGCGGGCAGCCAGATGTCCGGGTCGTCAGAGGCCGCGGCCCGTTCGTACGCCGCCCGCGCCCCCTCCTCGTCCCCGGCGTCGGCCAGGAAGCCGCCCAGCTCGTACGAGATGAGCGCGACGCCCCTTTCGTCGGAGTCGCCGAGGCTGTCGATGCCGCGCCTGGCCAGCTCAACCGCCTGAGCAGGTTCGCCACGACGGCTCATCAGGCGGGCCAGCATGACGTGGGCGGTCACGGGGTCGTCCTGGATCGCCTGCTCGTAGTGTGCGGCGGCGGCGTCCAGGTCTCCCGTCTGTTCGAGGGTGGCGCCGATCAGGAGGTGTACGTGCGGGCCCTCGCCGGTTTCCGCCACCTGGAGGTCGTAGGCCTCGTCCACCTGGCCGGCCGCGACCAGCGCCTGCGTCAGAGAGGCCAGGCTCTCCTCGTGGTGATGGTCGCCGGGGTCGGCGGCGGCCAGCGCCTGGCGGTACGCCGCCGCCGAGCCCGTGAAGTCGCCGAGCTTGAACCGCATCTCGCCCAGGCCCTTGGCGCCCAGCATCGCGTTGCGCACGTTGTCGCCCGCCGCGGCCACGGCCAGCGCCTCGGCGGCCCCGGCGTGGTCGCCCCTGTCGTTGCGCAGCGCGCCCAGGTACAGGGCGGCCTCCTGGACGTATTCGGGATGGCCGTGCTCGATCGCCATCGACAACGCCGCGTCGGCGGACGCGATCTCCCCCGCGCGTTCCCAGGCGTGCGCGGCCTCCAGCGTGAGCCAGGTGGTCATGAAGTGCGCAGTCGGCTCGCGCAGGGCGGACAGCACGGCTGAGGCGGCGGCGTAGTCGTGGGCGAGCAGGCTGCGCGCGAACACGCCGTCCTCGGCCAGCTCCGGATGGTCCGCACCGACCTGGTCGAACGCGGCGCGGGCCGAGGGGAAGTCGTCCATGCGCACCCGGGTGGCGCCCAGCAGCCAGGCGCTGCGAGCCGCGCGGACGTGGTCGTCCCTGGCCATGATCCGTTCGTGAACCTCCGCCAGCCCCGGCAGGTCACGGCGGGCCTCCAGGATGGCGAGCAGGCGCGATTCGGCTTCCAGCACCAGGCCGGGATGCCCGGATTCGGCGACGGCCGTGTAGGCGGCCACCACCTCGTCACCGCCCTCCCCGCCGTCTTCCAGAGACTTGCCGAACGCGTGGGCGACCCAGGGCGCCAGCGCCGGATGACCGTCGGCGAACGCACGACGCAGCAGGCCGACCGCCTCACCGCCGTCCTCGGCGCGGATCATCCAGGAGAGCACGGCCGCGTGCGACAGCGCCATCGACTCACCCGCCGAGGCGGCCTCGTCGAGCATCGCGAGCACCCGCGAACGGGGCACCCCGAGCGAGATGTACACGTGCGCGAGCATGCTCTTGGCCAGCGCGGACACGGCCGGGTTCGGGCCGCGGACGCACTCCTCGAGCGCGGCGATGCCCACCTCCCTGCCCAGCCGCTGATAGGCCGCGCCGGCGTCGAGCACCGGGGCGCCCTCCTCGGTGAACAGGTACAGGGTCGCGGCGGCGGAGAAGCTCTCCGCGTAGTCGTCGCCGTCCGCCAGGAACTCCAGCAGTTCCTGCGCCTGCTCGGCGTCTCCCTCCCCGTACTCCAGCGTCGCCAGCATGGCGCAGGCGCGGGCCGACAGGCGTACGACCTGCGCGTCGATCACCCGGTGCAGCAGGATGCGGGCCTGGTCGAGGTCGTCCGCGCGGATCAGCTCCAGGGCCGCGTCGCAGTCGTCGACGGCCTGCTCCCGTTCCTCGTCGGGCCCCCGGGCGGCGCCGGCCGCGTACGAGATCGTCATCTGCGCCTGGAACGCCACGTCCGGGTCGGCCAGTTCGCTCGCCTGCCGCAACACCGCGATCACGTCGGCCCGGCGCGGGTCCTCGGCCGGCAACCCGTGCAGCAGCGTCCCCAGGCTCGACACCGCGCCGGCGTGGAACTCCGACTCCGCCCCCAGGACCGTCCGCCAGCAGTCGAGGGCGTCCTCCACCTCCCCGGCCTCCGCGTACACCTGGCCCAGGCAGGCCCGCGCCACCAGCGCGTACCGAGGATGCCCCGACTCGACCACCCGCCGCAGCAGGGCCCGAGCCTCCTCCTCGTCGCCGAGTTCATGGGTGAACTTCGACTCCTGGATCAGCGCGTCCAGCCGGATCTCGGGCCGGTGGTCCTCGGCCGCCCGCCGATAGGCGTCCCGCGCCTCCGCCTTCTCGCCCAGGTCGCCGAGGGCCGCGCCCAGCAGCTTCTCGGCCATTCCGCGCTCGGCCGGGTCGCCGACCGCGATCGCGTGCTCCATGACCCGGCGGCACTCCTCGAACTCCGGGCGGCGGGCGTGGATCGTGTACAGGCGGAAGGCGGCCCGGGAGCACAACGCGGGGATCCCTTGGGACAACATCGCGTCCAACCCGGTGAGAACGACCTCGTCCTCGCCGGCGTCGGAGTCGAGCAGTCCGACGACGGCCTCGTACGCCTGCCACGCCTGCCGCTCACGCTCACCGCCGTCGTCCGGCCATCGGGCCTCCTCCAGCCCCGCCGTCAGCTCGGCGACCTCCGGATGACCGCTCCGCCTGACCCGCCCCAGCGTCTCCGCCGCGCCGTCGAGATCGCCCAGCATGCGCAGCACCCGCACGAGCGCGATGTCGGCCATCACCGCCAGATCGGCGTCGGCGCCTCCGGCCGCCAGCCGCAACGGACGCCAGGCCAGTGCCCACCGCTTCTCATCGACCAGGATGAGGCCGAGCGAGATCGCCGACCGCTGCGCGAACACCGGATGCCCAGAGGCGATCACCGAACGGTGTGCCGCCAGCGCGCCCTGAAGATCGCCTTTGTCCTGCAGGACGTGCCCGAGCAGTTGCGAAGCCTCAGGGACGACGGCGTCCTCGCCGGAGATCACGATCTCCCGCAGCACCTCCGCCGCATCGTCCAGCTCTCCCCGCTGCCACATCCCGATCGCCGTTTCGAGCCGCTCCGGCCACGAAGACATGCCGTTACCCCAAGTGATCGCTCGCTGTCCCGCTGCAGGTGGAACGTACACGATCGAGATGTAGCTTTTTCAGGATTTCATCCGATACGCCGGAATTCACTCCACACTTCCGCCCAGAAACCGGCTGGTCAGCGGAGACTGGCGCCGTACACGTGCTCGACCGCCATCGTTATCAGGACCCGGCGATCGGACACCATCACCGACCGGTACTCCTCCCAGTCGGGATGCTCCCCCGCCGCGGCACGGTAATAATCCACCAGCGCCTCGACCTCGGGACCGAGCGGGTCGGTCCCCGGCCCGACAAGACTGACCGTGCCCTCGGCGGTGGCCCACGCCCACCCGTCCGGGCTGGTGACCTCCAGCGCAGCCCGCGGATCGCGACGCAGGTTCGCCGTCTTGGCCAGCCCTTCACGCGTCGAGACGTAGATGACGCCGGCCTCCCGGTCGTAGAAGGGCTGGACAGGGGAGAGTTGCGGACGCCCGTCGGACTTGATCGTGGCAAGGACCCCGAGCCGGCTCTCCGCGAGCAGCGTGTGCGGGTCGAACGAAGTGGCGGCGGTCATGTCCTGTCCCCCGCCGGCCTGCGGAACTGCTCGATCATCGCCGCGTACCCCTCCCCGCCGTGCCCGTCGGCCACGGCCCGATCGGTCATGGCCTTGATGAATCTCGGAAGCTCGGCATTCACGCCGAGGAACTCGCTCTCGTGAATGAGATGCTCCATCGCCGCCAGATGAGTGTCGATGGTGGAATCAAGGGCCGGGAACGCGCCCTCGTCGATCTGCCGCGCGTACCCGGCCAACCAGGCGTTCACCGTCTCGATCCCCTTACTGGCGAGCGGTGCGAACCCCGAGGCGTCCACGCCCGCCGCCCCCAGCATGGCGGCCCCCTGCAGGAAGCCGTTCATGATGTTCCACATCAGGCTCAGCATGGCCACGTCGTACAACGACGACAGACCATGATCCGCGCCAAGGTACGTCGTTCCCGCGCCGAGCACCTTCAATGCCGATTCATGCGACTCGAAAGCCGACTGGGCCCCGCTGTAGAGAATCACAGCATCCGCCCCGACATCCGAGGGAATGGCCAGGATCGCGCCATCCAGGTAGGCGGCGCCCTGCGCCTGCGCCCACTCGGCCATCTCACGGGCCCCCTGCGACGTACCGGAGGTCAGGTTCACCAGAACCCGCCCGCCGAGCCCGTCGCCCACCGGTTCGAGCAGCTCGCGCACGGCGTCGTAGTCCGAAACGCACACGACCACGAGCGAACTGGCCGCCACAGCGTCGCCGGCCGAGTCGGCGAGCTTGGCGCCCTGGCCGATGAGTTGCCCGGCCTTGTCCGCCGTACGGTTCCACACGGTCGTCGGATGCCCGGCGGCGAGGAACGTCCCTGCCAGCGCCTGCCCCATCAGCCCCAAGCCAATCACTGTCACGGAATTCCGCATCATGCTCCCCCTCCAGGTGAGTTGGTGGTCATGGCAGAATTTTCAACGTTCATACCGATATGAAGGTCAAGGGGGAGTGAGCGTGCTGATCGGGGAGCTGAGCCGCAAGACCGGAGTCAACACGCACCAACTGCGTTACTACGAAGCCCAGGGCCTGCTCGAACCCGGCCGCGGCACCAACGGCTACCGCGAGTACGGCGACGACGCCATCCTGACGGTGACCCAGATCAGAAAGCTGCTCCAAGCCGGGCTGTCGACCGAGGACATCGCGTACCTGCTGCCCTGCGCCATCGGCCCCGCCCCCGACTTCGAGTCCTGCCCCGAACTCCTGGACGCCCTTCGGGCACGCCTGGACGGCCTCGACTCCCGCATCGACACCCTCGTCCGCTCCCGAGACGCCCTCCACGACCTCATCGACGCCACCGAGCAACACGTGCCTGAGTCGATCCCGGCGTGATCACCGCAGTGAGCGGCGCAGGCCGGTCATCCGTTCCAGCAGCAGCATGATCGCGATGGAGAACAGGATGAGCAGCACCGACAGGGCGGCGACCTCGGGGCCCGCCTGGGTTTCGACGTGCTCCAGCAGGGCGACAGGCAGCGGCTTGACGTAGTAGCCGCTGAGGAACAGGGAGATGACCGCCTCGTCGAAGGAGACGAGGAACGACATGACAGCCCCTGCCACGACGCCCGGCCGGATCAGCGGGAAGGTCACTCGCCTGAACGTGGCCCAGCCGTTGGCGCCGAGCACCCGGGCGGCGTCCTCGCAGGCGGTGTCGGCCGTCGACAGGCTCACGCTGATCGTCCTGATCGCGTACGGGATGCACAACACCAGGTGGGCGAGGATCAGTCCGGTGTAGCCGTCGGTGAGCCCCAGCGGCGAGAAGAGCAGCAGCAGCGCCAGAGCGAGCACGATGTGCGGGACGAGCAGCGGCGAGACGAAGAAGCCCTGCACGATGCCAGATCCGCGGAAGCGGTGCCGGTGCAGCGCCAGGGCCGCGGCGGTGCTCACCGTGACGGCCAGCAGCGTCGAGCCCGCGGCGACGACCAGGGAGATCCACAACCCCCGGCTGAACTCCGCGGTCTGGAACACCTCGACGTAGGGGGCGAAGCTGAACTCCCTCGGCGGGAACCGCAGGAACGTGGAGGTGTCGAAGGAGACGATGAAGACGACCACGATCGGCGTCCACAGGAAGAGCAGGACGAGTCCGACGACGGTCCTGTTGGCCGCGCGGGAGGCCCAGCCGGTCATTGTCCGCTCGCCTTTCTCTCTGCCCGGCGCTGAAGCGCCTGGTATCCGGCCATGGCCACGCCGAAGATGACGATGAGCACCACCGACAGCGAGGCCGCCAGGGGCCAGTTCAGCCGGTTGGTGGCCTGGTCGTAGATCTCCGTCGCGAGCACGACGACCCGCCCGCCGCCCATCAGGCGCGGAGTGACGTACGCGCTGATGGCGAGCACGAAGACCAGCAGCGCCCCGGTCAGGACGCCCGGAAGGGTCAGCGGCAGGGTCACCCGGGTGAAGACCTGCCGCCGGGAGGCCCCCAGCGAGGCGGCGGCCTGTTCGACGTTGCGGTCCAGGCGCCCGAACCCGCTGGTCATGGCGAGCACCGCGTACGGCAGGAAGATCTGCACCAGCGCGATGACGACTCCGGTGAAGTTGTTCGACAGTTGCAGGGGCCGCTCGGAGACGCCCAGCGTGCGCAGGAACGAGTTCACCAGCCCCTGGTTGCCGAGCACGATGACCCAGCCGTACGTGCGCGCCACCGACGACACCAGCATCGGGGCGATCGCCAGCATGGTCAGCAGGCCCTTGAACCGGGACTCCGTACGCACCAGGAACATCGCCAGCGGGTAGGCCACGACGACGGTGAGAGCCGCCACGACGACGCCGAGCCACACGGTCGTCCCGGCCACCTGCAGGTAGTAGGGGTCGGTGACGATCTCGGCGAACGACTCACCGGTGATCGTCTGCTCGATTCCGCCTCCGTCGACGTACCGGTTGACCGACATGCGGCCGACCCACACCATCGGCAGCACGTACGCGAAGATCAACGCCGCGACTCCGGGCAGCAGCAGCCCGAGCGCCGCCGGTGGGCGGCGCCTCGGCCCGGCAGGGCTCGTCATCGCTCAGCCCTCCAGGACGCGGACATCCGCGGCGTCCCAGGAGACCTCGACCGGCGTGCCGGGGGCCAGGATCGTGGCGCCGGCGCTGGAACGTTCGGCGTCGACCGTCCGCCCACTGACGTCGATGCGGTAGGAGATCAGGTCTCCGGTGTAGCTGGTGGAGACGACCTCGCCGGGGAAGGCCCCGTCCCTCGGCACGCCGTCGCTTTCACGCACCTTCACCAGTTGCGGCCTGAGCATGGCCGACACCTTGCCGGGAGCGACCGTCGTCGGCGCGACGGGGATCCTGCCGAGCCCGTCGGCGTCGAGGACTCCGTCCTGGCCGAGCGTCCCGGTGAACAGGTTCGCGCGGCCGATGAAGGTCGCGGCGAACACCGTGGCCGGCGCCTGGTAGATCTCCTCGGGCGGGCCGAACTGCACGACCGCGCCCTCGTGCATCACCGCGACCTTGTCGGCCATCGACAGCGCCTCGTCCTGGTCGTGGGTGACGAAGACGGAGGTGGTGCCCGAGGCCCGCTGGATCTCGCGGATCTGGGTGCGCAGCGACTCGCGCAGCTTGGCGTCCAGGGCCGACAGGGGCTCGTCGAGCAGCAGCAGGGTGGGGTCGACGACCAGGGCGCGGGCCAGAGCGACCCGCTGCTGCTGCCCGCCGGACAGTTGTGCCACGCGGCGCCGGGCGAACGCGCTGAGCTCCACCCGTTCCAGCACCTCGGCGACGCGGCGGCGGCGTTCGGCGCTGCCGATCCTGCGCAGCCGCAGGCCGAAGGCCACGTTCTCGGCGACGTCCAGGTGGGGGAACAGGGCGAAGGACTGGAAGACCATGCCCATGCCGCGTTTGTGGACGGGCACGCGGGTCACGTCGCGTCCTGCCACCTCGATGCGGCCGGCGGTGGGCTCGATGAGCCCGGCGATCATGCGCAGGGTCGTCGTCTTGCCGCAGCCTGACGGGCCGAGCAGCGCCAGCAGTTCGCCCTTGGCGAGGCTCAGGTCGATGCCGGCCACGGCCGGCCGCCGCGTTCCCGGATAGGTCTTGTTCAGCCCGTGAATGCGCAGGTAGGAGTCGTCAGCCACCGATGACCTCGCGCTGGATCCGTTGCACCCAGTCGGCGTACTTCGGCGAGATCCACGCCCAGTCGATGGGGGCGGCGTCGGCGAGCAGGCCGTCCTTGGCCGCTACCCGCGACTTGAGGTTGTCCGGCAGGGCGACCCGCTTGTCGACGGGCCCGTAGAAGCCCCTCTCGGCCAGGCCCTTCTGCGCCTCGGTGCCGATCGCGAAGTCGATGAAGGCGTTGGCGGCCTCGGTCTTCTTCGAGCTCGCGACGCGGTTGATGGTGCTGATCTGCGCCACGCCGCCGCCCTTGGGGACGGCCACGGCCAGTTGGTCGGGCGTCTGGTCGTGCAGGGACTGGGCGCGGGCGTTCCAGCCGGCCCCGATCGCCGCGCTGCCCGAGCGGATCGCGTCGTAGATGTTCGGCTGGGGTTGGAAGGTCTGGACGTTCGGCGCCATGGCGGCGAGCTTGCCGACCTGGTCGTCGATGCCGTCCTGGTAGTTGCGGCCCATCTCCTTGGACAGGCCCGCGATCAGCGCGATGCCGCGGGTGTCGGCGATCTGCAGGACCAGTTGCCCGGCGTACTGCTTGTCGCCGAGGCCCTGCCAGGTGGTGGGAGGCGTCTTCACCAGTGACGGGTTGTAGACGATCGCGAGGCTGTCGATCGACAGCGCCGGGCCGTAGCCCTCCTGGACGACGGCCTCGTCGACCAGGTTCGCCAGGTTCGGCACCTCCTGTTCGGTGAGCTTGGCGAACAGGCCCTCCTCGTTGGCGGTGCGCTGCACGGAGGAGTCGATGATGACGATGTCGTCCGTGGCCCGCGCCTTGTTGGTGCGCAGGCCGGCCAGCATCTCGGCGGAGTTCGTCGTCGGGCGGTACTTGACCGTGATGTCGGGGTGCGCCTTCTGGAAGGGGTCGATGACCTCCGTCTTGAACTGGTCGGCGAAGGCGCCGGAGAAGCCGGTGACGCTCAGGGTGCGGGCGTCGTCACCGCCGGCGGCCGGTGACTGGCCCGCCGGGCCGGCGGTGGTGGAGCATGCGGTGGCGAAGACGAGGGAGAAGGCCGCGACGGCGGGCAGAGCGAGACGGATGCCGAACATAAGTCATCTGGTCCTATCGGGGGAATACGAGAAATCAGTTCCGCAGTTGGCTCAGCCGGATGCCGAGCGGCAGCGGGGCGCCCGCGTGCACGGTGCCGGAGCGCAGCACCCAGCGCGGCCTGCGCAGCACCTCCAGGCCCTCCTTGATCACGTCGCCGTCCGCGACGAGCACCTCGGCGGCGAGTCCTGGTTCGAGCACGCCCGTCACCCCGGCCAGGCCCGCGACCTCCGCGGCGACGCGGGTCGCCGAGGGCAGCACCTCCAGCACCGAGGCGCCGGTGGCCTCGGCGATGAGTTCGAGCTCCTCGACCACCTCGCCGTTGGTGTCGGTGCCCGTCGCGACCGGCACGCCGGCCTTCCAGGCGAGGGCGACGCCGGCCATGTGGGGGCCGACGATGTCGTCGAGGATCCGCTGGTACAGGTGCATGTCGCCGACGAGGCGGTGCTGGAAGGCGATGGCGATGACGCTGGAGAGGGTCGGGACGAACGCCGTGCCGCGTTCGAGCATCGCGGCGACCACGGTGTCGTCCATGAAGGCGCCGTGCTCGACGGTGTCGGTTCCCGCGACGACCGCGTTCATGATCGCCTCGGTGCTGTACGCGTGGGTCGCGGTGCGCTTGCGGAACTTGTGCGCCTCCGCGATGCCCGCCGCGAGCTCGTCGGGACCGAGTTCGGGGATGCCCGGGTCCTCCTCGGGGTAGGTGCCGAGCCCACCGGACCCCATGAACTTGAGCACGGCCGCGCCCGCGATGATCTGCTTGCGGACCGCGGTGACGACGCCGACGGGGCCGTCGGCCTCCATGGCGCCCCAGTTGCTGGCGTGGCCGCCGGTGATGCAGATCGGGTCGCCGCCCGCGATGAGACGCGGCCCTGGGATGATGCCCTCCGCGACCGCACGCATCGCCTGGATGCCGGTGATCCCCGGCAGGCCGAAGTCCCGGATGGTGGTGACGCCGGAGCGCAGCTGCGCCGCCAGGTTCGCGGCCGTGTGGTAGGCCAGGAAGGGCAGCGGCTGGCGCATCAGCACGTCGCCCCGTCCCCGGTAGCCGACCCCCGTCCCGTCCGGGAAGCGCAGCGTCTTGCGCGCGACGTGGTCGTGGAGATTGTGCAGGCCCGGCAGGACCGTGCAGCCGGTCGCGTCCAGGACGGTGGCTCCGCTCGGGACGGCGCCGGTGTCGGGGCCGACCTCGACGATGCGGTCGCCGTCGGCGACCACCCGCCCGTCCTCGATGACCTCTTGGTCTCGGCCGGTGATGATCGTGGCATGGCGGACGACGACCGGGGCCCGCTTGTCATGCGCGGTCACGGACACCTCCTTCGTGGTTCCTCGTCTCGACGGAGACGGAGGCGGGCTGGACGATCGGGGTGAGCGCGAGCAGGTGGCGCGCGATCAGCTCCGCTTGAATCAGGGTCCGGGCGGATTGTCCGGGTTGGGGGAGGTTGGCGATGTTCCATTCGAGGGGCTGAACCGGAAGGCCGATGGCCAGGCGGCGCGGGCTCGCCGTGCCGTCCGCCGCGATGAGCCGGCAGCCGTCGCCCGAGGGCGTCCCTGCTCCCGTACGGGTGACGTCCAGGCCGCCCGTCGTCACCCGACCGCCGTCGGCGGTTCCCAGGGTGGCGGGCCGGGCCAGGCCCGTGGCCAGCAGGTTCCGTACGAGCGGGTCGGTGGTCCTGGGGACGTCCTCCTCGGGCATGCGGGCGTCCACGAGCGCCCTGACCCGGTACGACGCGGACGGCTCGCGCGCCGTGACGGCGAAGGCGCCCGCCCGCGGGTCGGTCGTCGCCCGCGCGCCCGGCCCCAGGAAGCGGACCAGCCCGGCGTCGACGAGGGCGATCAGCTCGGCGACGCGCCGCGCGGGAGGTCCCGCGGCCAGGAACCCGCCCACGCTGCGGAACCAGCCGTGCAGGTCCGACAGCACGGACCGGCCGTCGACCACGCCCTCGGCGACGAGGTCGCGCACGACGTCCTTGAGCCTGGCGAGCGTCTCGCCGACCGCGGTGGCGGACCCGCGCGGGGTGGCCGTCGCGGAGGCCAGGTCGTCGGCCAGCAGCCCGCGCAGCCTCTCGGTCAGCGAACCGGGCTCCTCCCCGCCGGCGGCGAGGGGGTCGATCATCGCGGCCAGGTCGAAGGGGCGCCTGTCACCCTCGCGTTCCCAGGTGCGGCGCAGTTCCTCCTCGATGACCGGCCACACGTCGCGTTTGACGTCCAGGCCGTCCCGCGCGGCCAGCCAGCCGTCCCGGACCTGCGGCGTGCAGACCTCCAGCGTCACCGGGCCCGGCCGCACGGCCCGCGCGAGGTACGGCATGCCGCGCCCCGAGCCGACGAGCAGCACCGGTTCCCGTCCTGAGGGGACGTAGCGGCCGGCTTCGTGGCGTCCGCCTCGGCCGACCGTCAGCAGCGCCATGACGTCGTAGAAGTTGAGCCCGGTCCCGAGGACGGCGACCTCCTCCCCCGGCCGGATGCCGGCGAGGTCGGATGCCGTCGCCGGTCCCGGCGGGACGTACACCAGATCGTGCTCGGCGGCGAACGCGGTCAGCTCCCGCTCGCGCTCCGACGCGGCGACCGGCAGGTGGCCGAGGGCCAGCACCACGGCATCGACCACCAGTTCCCGCGTGGCGTCGAGAGTGAGCACCTGGGCGCCGTCCTCGCGCTCGGCCAGAGCGGTGGCCTGGGCCGCATGGACGCGCACGGAGTCGGCGGTCAGGCTCTCCAGCACCCAGCGGGTGTAGTGGCCGAACAGCGCGCGGGACCCGAACCCGTCGGGGGTGAGTGCCTTCGCCTCCTCCGCCGCCGTGCTCGGCAGGTCGAGGTGCGGGGCGACCTGCGCGCACCAGTCCAGAAAGGACGGCCCGCGCGGCGGCCCGGTGACGCCGGGGACGCTGTCGTCGGCGAAGAGCGTCGCCTGGCGGGTCCGCGAGTTCATCAGGAGCACGGGGTCCTGGTCGGTCCGCCAGACGCGCCCGCCGGGCATCGGATCGACGAGGTGCAGTTCCAGCGCGGGGGCCCCGAGCTCGCGGTGGACGTCCACCAGCCGCGCGGCGACGGCCAGCCCACGAGGCCCCGCGCCGACCACGGCGACGCGCAGCGTGCCGGCCGTCACCCGGTCCTCCGGCGGGCCGCCGGAGGGCGTAGGGTGACGGGGAGTGGGACGCATGGGGATCCGATCTGAAATATGGGGAAAGAGCCCTTACCAGTTCACCTAGTGTGGTCAGGCGAACCGTTAAAGGGCAAGGTGAACTTTCTTACAGTGTGCATAAGGTGAACTTATGCCTGTCCCCTCAGCGCCCTACGAAGGGATGTCGGCGAGGTCGACCTCGGCCGCCGACTCGCGCAGGGCGGCGACGGTCTGCGCGACGCCGGGCACACCCATCAGCGCGGTCGTCGACACCGCGCTGACCACACGCACCGACATGGGGTGCAGGCGGCGCAGCGCCAGCCCGGGTTCGTGACGCGCGGCGGCCCGCATGAGATCGGGCACGAGCGCCACCCCGAGCCCCGCCGCCGCCAGCCCCTGCAGCGCCACGTAGTCGTCGGTCTCGAAGGCGATGTCCGGCGTGAACCCCGACGCCGCGCACGCCTCCAGCAGGTTCCCCCGGCACCCGGCACATCCGGCGATCCAGCGCGCGTCACGCAGTTCCCGCAGGTCGACCCAGCGTTTGGCGGCGGCGGGATGCCCCTTCGGCATCGCCACGTGCACCGACTCCTCCAGCAACTGGGTGCGGATCTCCCCCGCCTCCAGCACCAGGGACGACGGGCCGTCCGAGCCGGCGGTCACGTACAGGTAGACGATCGCGATGTCGCATTCGCCGCGCCGCAGCATCTCCAGAGCCTTGGGCGGTTCCGTCTCGGCGAGCGTGAAGGACACTCCCGGATGCTCGGCGGTCATCGCGCCCAGCGCCCTCGGCAGCAACATCGCCGCGGCGCTCGGGAAGCAGGCGATCCGCACCCGCCCGGCGCGCAGCCCAGCGATCGCCTCCACCTCGGCCTGCGCCAGCGAGACCGTCGCCAGCACCGACGCGCCGTGCCGAAGCAGCAGCTCACCGGCGTCGGTGAGACGGAAGCCGGTCCGATTCCGCGTCACCAGCGGGGTGCGCAAGGTCCGTTCGAGGCTCTGGATCTGCTGGGTCACGGCCGGCTGTGTGTAGCCCAGCTCACGGGCCGCCCCGGACATCGTCCCGTGCCGGGCGATCGCGCGGAGCAGACGGAAGTGCTTGAGCTCGATCACACCGCGACTATAAGCCCATGTGATAGACAGGTGAATGATTTCGGCCTTGAACTCATAGCCGTCCTGATGCGACGGTATCCCCGCGGAGGTTTGTCCCCCCACGCTCCGTGGTCCACCGCCCCGGCGATCATCATCGGCCCCGGTTTCTCGGCCCACGACGGACAGGAACATTCATGCTCATGGACACCACACGCGCTCGGCGCGCGTGGGTCGAGGACGCCATCCGCCGGGTGGAGGCGGACGCCAACCGCAGTGCCGACACCCATCTCCAGGTCTTCCCCCTCCCGCCCTCCTGGGACATCCAGCTCTACCTCAAGGACGAGTCCGTCCATCCCACCGGCTCGCTCAAGCACCGCCTGGCCCGCTCACTGTTCCTGTTCGGCCTGGCCAACGGCGACATCCACGACAGGACGACGCTCGTGGAAGCCTCCAGCGGGTCCACCGCGGTCTCGGAGGCGTACTTCGCGCGCCTGCTCGGGCTGGAGTTCGTCGCGGTCGTGCCCGAAGGAACCTCCGGCGCCAAGCTGGAGCTGATCCGGCGGTACGGCGGGCGGTGCCACCTGGTGGCCGACGCGGGCGCCGTGTACGCCGAGGCCGAGCGGCTCGGCAGCCAGGATGACTGGTTCTACCTCGACCAGTTCACCAACGCCTCCGTCGTGACCGACTGGCGGGGCAACAACAACATCGCCTGCTCCATCTTCGACCAGATGTCCCTCGAACGGCACCCGGAGCCCACCTGGATCGTCGTCGGCGCGGGAACGGGCGGCACCAGCGCGACGATCGGCCGATACTGCCGCTACAAGCGTCTGGCGACGCAGGTCGCCGTGGTCGACCCAGAAGGGTCGGTGTTCCACCGGGCGTGGGCGACCGGGCGGCGCGACCTCGTGGCCGCCGGCTCACGCATCGAAGGCATCGGCAGGCCCCGCGTCGAGCCGTCGTTCGTGGCCACCGTCATCGACGAGATGCTCCCGATCGGCGACGCGGCCTCGATCGCCGCCATGCGGGTGCTGGCCGACATCACCGGCATCCGGGCGGGAGCCTCCACAGGAACGAACCTTGCCGGGGCCTTCGAGTTGATCGCGCGCATGCGCGCCGCCGGGCAGAGCGGCAGTATCGTCACGTTGATCTGTGACGGTGGCGAACGGTACGGCGACTCCTACTACAGCGACGACTGGGTCGCGCGGCAGGGCCTGGACCTGGAACCCGAACGACGCCGCCTGCTCACCTTCCTCGAAAACAGCCCATCACCCACGGGTTCGCCGAACACGGCGGGCTTGGCGGACACGGCGGGCTTGGCGGACACGGCGGGCTTGCCGGACACGGCGGATTTGCCGGACTTGGCGGCGCTGCGGGAGGACGTCCGTGCGTTCACCGACTCGGTCGACGTCGCGGTGCTGCGGCCCGCGGACGAATCGGCGCTCACCCGCACCGACCGCGCCCGGATCGCGCTGCGGGTCGCTCAGGTCAACCGGCATCGCGGCCTGGCCGACGAGTTCGCCGACCGCCTCGACTCCCTGGCCGGCGCAGGCGCCGCGCAGGTCGTCAGCGATCCTGAGCGCTGGGACGAACTCGGCCCCGCCACCGCCGCGCTGCTCGCGCACGCCGAGCTCATGGCCATGGACCCGGCCGACGCCGGCGCCGCCGAGATCGCGCTCCTTCGGTCGCACGGCTTCACCGCCGCCCAGATCGTCGCGGCAGCGCAGGTCGTCGCGTACACCAGCTACCGGGTACGACTGCTTCTCGGCATGAGCCTGATCGCAGCCGCCCAGCACACACCCCGTCCGCCGATCCCCCCACTCGCCCAGCCGCCGGAACCCCGGCCACTGCCGCAGCCGGCGGAGCGGTTCCCTGTCCTCACCTGGCACCCCTGGGTCGAGGCGGCCGCCCCTCCCGCCAAGGAGGCCGGCGCCGACGCCAAGACCCCGGCCAAGTGGTCGCCGTTCTATCTCACCCTGCTGCACGACCCGGCGGTCCTGGAGGAACGCACCGCGCTGTACAACGCGATCATGACGGGCACCGGCTCACTGGGCCGCGCCGACCGCGAACTCGCAGCCCTCGCCACCTCCCTCGTCACGGGCTGCGAATACTGCGCGTCGGTACACGGCCGCCGTCAGGTCCAGCTCTCGAAGGACCAGGTCACCGCGGTCGCCCTCGCGGAACACGGCGCCGGCAGCGTAACCGACCTGCGGCAACGGGCCATCGTCGACGTCGCGGCCCACGCCGCGGTGACCCCGCCGGCGCTCACCGTCGACGACATCCACCGCCTGCACGCCGCCGGCCTCGACGACGACGCCGTCCGCGACATGATCGCCGTCGCCGCGATGTTCGCCTGGGCCAACCGGCTCATGATGACCCTCGGCTCCGCTGACGCAACCACGGGAAGGAACCGATGACGACGGTACGCACGGAGTCCGGGCTTCTGCACGGCGGCCACGACCACCGGGGAGTGGCGAGCTTCCTCGGCGTCCCCTTCGCCGAGGCTCCGACGGGAGCGCGGCGCTTCGCGGCGCCCGAACCCGTACGGCCATGGCCGGGAGTGCGAACGGCCGACCGGCTCGGCCCCGTGTGCCCCCAGGTCGCCACGTACGGGCCGGTGGGCACCGCGGCCACGTCCGAGCGGGAGCAGGGGGAGAACTTCCTGACCCTCAACGTCCGCACTCCCGACGTGAACGGCAGTGCCCCGGTGCTGGTCTGGGTGCACGGCGGTGGATACGCGGTGGGTTCAGGGGCGGAGCCGGTCCTGCAGTCGGGGGCGTTCGCGCGCAGCGGCATCGTGGAGGTCACCGTCAACTACCGGCTCGGGGCTCTCGGGTTCCTCTGGCTGGGAGAGCACGCCCCCGCGAACCGTGGGCTCCTGGATCAGATCGCGGCCCTCCGCTGGGTTCACGAGAACATCGCCGCCTTCGGCGGAGATCCCTCCAACGTGACACTCGCCGGCAGGTCGGCCGGCGGTTTCTCGGT
Organism: Nonomuraea purpurea; assembly: GCF_042650645.1. Lineage (NCBI taxonomy): Bacteria > Bacillati > Actinomycetota > Actinomycetes > Streptosporangiales > Streptosporangiaceae > Nonomuraea > Nonomuraea purpurea. Next base: position 105,113 of record NZ_JBHSBI010000024.1, on the reverse strand, counting down.
CGCGACCCTGATGGCCATGCCCTCGGCCAAGGGCCTCTTCCAGCGGGCTCTGGTGCAGAGCGGGGCGAGCCCGGCGGTCATCACCGTCGAAACAGCCGAAACCATCACGTCACTCTTCTGCCGCCAGCTCGGCGTGAAAGCCCACCAGATCCCGCACGTCCCGACCGAGGAGCTGCTCCGCGTCCAGAAGGCCCTCTGCGACGACGCCTACACCCGCCATCGCCCGGAGGTCTACGGCGACGTCGCCGTCCTGGGCCTGCCCTTCCAGCCGGTCATCGACGGCGTGACACTCCCGGAACACCCGGAGCGGGCGGTCGCCGGTGGGTTCGCCGCGGACATCGACCTGATGATCGGTACGACGACGGGCGAGGCCGTAACCCACACCTCCATCCACCCCGAGATGACCGACGCCGAGGCCGCCCGCCTCGTGCATCCCCGGGTCGTTCCGCTCGGCCTCACCGGGCACGACATCGTCGGCGCGTACAGAAAACTCCTGCCCGAGCACACGGGCAAGGGCCTGTTGACCGCGATCACCGGCGATCTCGTCTTCCAGTTGCCGACCTCGCGTTTCGCCGCGGCCCAGTCCGGTCACGCCCGCGTGTTCAAGTACCTCTACGGCGAGCACGAGCCGAACGGCGGCGGCGCGCGTCACGGCGCGGAAGTCGGCTACGTCTGGCGTAACCCGGACGGCCCGGCCCCCGACGTGCCCGAGCGATTCGTCCCCACGGACCCGGAGCTCGCCGACTCCGTCCACGCGACCTGGGCGGCGTTCGTCTCCAGCGGCTCACCGGAGACACCGCACATGCCCCACTGGCCGCTGCACTCGCCCGGCGAACCGACCCTGGTACGCATCGACGGGACCGGCTTTCACCTGGAATCCGACATCTACTGGCAGCGACTGACCGCCTGGGGACAGGGCGACTCCTGACAGCGTGCGCCCCGGCCGCCAGGCTTCACCTGCCCTACTCGACCGGGAAGGGGGGCTGACTCGGGCCCATGCGATAGACCACGAGCTGGGACTTGCCGCTGAACGACAGTCCATCCGCGGTGGGCTCCATGGTGACCGCCAGCCACTGGCCGTCGGCTGACCAGGCCATGGCCTCGACCCAGGTCGTGAGCTGCCGACCCATGATGATCTTCATGTCGGAGGTCCGCCAGACGCAGAGCTCGTGCGGCCGTTTGTCGCCGCGGATGTTCACGTAGGGCAGCTTGCGGGTGAAGCTGCCCACCGCCAAGTAGGCGCCGTCCGGACTGGCGGCGAGCTGGAAAAGACGTTTGGACGCGTCCATGACCTTGTCCGTGATCTGGCCGGTCGCCGGGTCGAGGACGTAGAGGTTCTCCTGGGCCCCGAGGAACAGGCGACTGCCGTCACCCGCGAAGGACTCGCACTGGATCGGGTCCCAGTCGCCGCCCGCGACCGAGGACGGGATGGGCGGACGGCCGGGAGCGCAGATGTCGGATCCACCGTCTTTGTTGCCGTAATTGCCGGTCCAGTAGCCGCCATCACGTGAGCGTACGCGACCGGGCTGGAACGGGGCTTCGACCTCGGCGCGGGCGTCCACGTCGTAGGCCCACTGCGTCCGGTCGTCTTCGTCCGGTTCCGAGCAGTAGTTCTTGAGGGTGATGACAGGTTCGCCGGGCACCCACGCCATCAGGGGCACGATCCAGTCCTCCCCCGTCGAGAGGTGGACGACCTGCGACCAGTCGGTGGTGTCGTACACCCAGACCAGGCCCTTGTCGCTGCACACGCCCAGGTACCGGCCGTCGTCGGAGAACTCCGCCCCGCTGACGTTGTCGTACTCGACCTCGCCCTTCGTCACGTCGAACGGGCTCACCGTGAAGACCGGCTCTGCGAGGTCCGGAATGTACGGCGCGTCCTCGGCGGTCCACACATCCGCGTTGTACGGGAACGCGGTCGTCCCCCATGCCTCGTCCTCGTCGAACGACTCGATCCAGCGCCGGTCGGTGACGTACACGTCGTAGTCGAACTGAACCAGCAGGTCCTCGTCCTTCCAGCCGCCGTCGCGGTCGTAGTAGAAGTCGTGCAGGTCCTTCCACTGCTCCGGGGTGGGCGGATGGTTGCGGGTGGCGAGTCGTTCGACGCGTGAGACGAAGCGCCGGGTGTTGGCGTCGACCCACTCGCCGTCCAGGCGGGTGTTGACGTCGATCAGCTCATATAGGGGTCCTTGCTCCCAAAGGAGAGAGAAGAAGAAACTGGGATCGTCCGGTACGGGGTCGTAGGTCTGGCCGGCGGTGTCGTAGTAGACGGCGAAGATCCGGAACCTGATCCGGAGCTCGTCGGGATGGACGGCCAGGACGCGCACGCCGTAGATATCGGTCGACATCGTCGTTCCTCGGGGAGCTTGATCAACAGAGTGCGTCAGATGATCGCACAGACCGAGGACATTTCCCGGTGATCCACTATTCGCCCAGCAGTCCTCATCGCCCCGACGAAGGTTCTCAGGCGGACGGCTCGAGATCCGGACCCTCGCCCGGGCCGCTGGGCGCGGTGGTCATTGCGGACTTCTTCGCGCGGGCGTCCTTGCGGCGCTTGCGGATCACGATGATCGCGACGACCACGAGGAGCAATCCGCCCAGGATGACGAGCATCAGGTTGTCGGCGTTCTTCAGACCTGCGGCGACTCCGACGCCGACCAGGAGGGGCAGTGCCGTCGAGCAGGCCGCGCCTGCCGCCACCGGGGGCAGGAACGTGCGGTAATTCATGTGCGTCGCGCCGACGACGGCGGGCACGACGCTTTGCACGAGCCCAACCGGTATGAGCCGGCCGACGAACAAGGCCCAGCGGCCGTGCTTTTGGAGCAGGGCGTCGGCCTTGTCCCAGCCCGCCGCTCCGTGCTTCCTGATGAGTTTGCTCTCGCGCAGCGTCGGACCGACGCGGCGGCCGAGCTCGAACCCGATCACGTTGCCCAGGAGGGCGCCGACCGTGACCACGGCCCACAGGATCAAGAACTCGGGCACCGAGTTCACGGTGGCCGAGGCGATCAGCAGGGCCGCCTGACCCGGGATGAAGAACCCGATGCCGATGATGGACTCACCGAGAGCGATGGCTCCCGTGCTGGCGATGAGCGCGGGTTCTGGCAATGACTGCAACCAGTCCAACACATTGAACAACGCCACGAGCGGCCCTCTCTGATGGATTCCCCTTGGACTCAACTGGCAGCATGATGCCATTTTTTCCCAGAGTGCATCAGGGTTCCCCCTGAGATCGCCTCTGATGTCGACCACCGCAACGGGGCGCCGCTGCCCACGAGGCAAGTCGGCCCTGACGGCCGGCGGGGCCGGTCAGGTCAGAGGGGCCACTTGCCCGTTCGCGGTTTCTGCACCACGGGCACGGCCGGGGGCTGGACGCTCGCCGTGGCGGGTGACAGGCCGTCGAGGATGAAGCCGAGGTAGCGGCGCCAGCCCTCCGTCTCGGGGTCCATGCTCCAGAGCACGCTGTGGAGCATGGCCATGATCCTGGGCAGGTCCTCGGGAACGAGGTCGGCCCGCAGGAGGCGGGCCCGCTGGGCCCGCCGCGCGAGCAGGGTCAGCACCTCGAAGAACCTGGTGGACAGGTCGGGCGTGAGGGAACCGGCGTTCCTCGCGGCGGCCAGGGTGCTCATCTCGCTGGCCACTATGGTCATGGCGGTTTCCATCAACGTGGTCAGACCGCGCAGCGGGTCCTCGTCGTCGATCGCGCGCTCGATCGCCGGCGTGAGCTCCTCGGCCACACGCTGGTCGAGGACGGCTCGGACCAGGTCACCCTTGTTGGGGAAGTGGCGATAGAGCGTCCGCGGGCCTACTCCCGCGCGGCGGGCGATCTGCTCAAGCGACACGTCCGGGCCGTCGTCGGCGAAGGCCGCACGCGCCGCACGCAGGATGCGTTCGACGTTGCGAGCGGCGTCGGCCCGCAGGTGCCGCTCGGTGTTGGTGACCATTGCTGGAGCATATCAATCTGGCATCACGCTGCCACTTGTGCTACCTTCGCGTCAGAGCGAGAAATGGCACGGAACTGTCAATTACTGAGGTGAGAGGGAGCCCGATGCAGGTGAGTGTGGCCGCCGGCCGACCGCTCAGGACATTGCGCATCACGGCCCGCACACCGTGGACCGCCGCACTCACCACCGCCGCCTGAACACAAGGGATTTCCATGACCTCCACCGATCTGCCGGTCTTCCCCGGCGAACGCGAAGCCCGCTGCCCGTTCGACCCGCCCACCGAGTACACGCGATGGCGCGAGGAGGAGGGCCTGCGACGGGTCAACTGGAACGGCCACACCGTGTGGGCGGTGAGCCGCTACGAGGACATCAAGACCGCCATGGCCCACCCGGCGATCAGCGCGGACGTCCTCGGCGTGCTGCAGGGCCGCAAAAAGCAGGAGGGTCCCGGCGCGCCGGAGACCTTCCCCCGCATGGACGACCCCGAGCACGCCCGGCTGCGTCGCATGCTCACCAAGGACTTCACGGTCAAGCGGGTCAACCTGATGCGCCCGGACATCGAGGCGATGGCCGGCGAGTTCATCGACGCCATGGTCGCCAAGGGCCGGCCGGGCGACCTCGTCCAGGACTACGCGCTGCCCGTCCCGTCAATGGTGATCTCGCTCCTGCTCGGCGTCCCCTACACCGACCACGAGTTCTTCCAGACGATCACCGGCAAGCTGATGAACATGTACACCCCGCCGGAGGAGAGGGCCAGGGCGTCCAGGGAGTTCTTCGGCTACATGCTGGAACTGGTGGCCCGCAAGGAGAAGGAGCCCGGCGACGACCTGATGAGCCGGGTGATCCGCGAACACGTCCAGACCGGCGAGCTGCGCCGCGAGACGGCGGCGATGAACGGCGTCATCCTGCTCAACGCCGGCCACGAGACCACCGCCAACATGATCGCGCTTGGCACAGTGGCGCTGCTGGAGAACCCGGACCTGGCCGCCGTGCTCCGGGACGCCGACGACCCGAACGTGATCGCCAACGCCGTCGAGGAACTCCTGCGCTACCTCACGATCGTGCACAGTCTCGTCGCCCGCATCGCCACGCAGGACGTCGAGATCGGCGGCACCCTCGTCAAGGCCGGCGAGGGGCTGATCATGAACCTGCCCGCCGGGAACTGGGACCCCGCCTTCACCGCCGACCCCGAGACGCTCGACCTCGGCCGGCCCGCTCGCGGGCACCTCGCCTTCGGTTACGGCGTGCACCAGTGCCTCGGCCAGACCCTCGCCCGCGCCGAACTGCAGATCGCCCTGCCGACCCTGCTGCGCCGACTCCCCGATCTGCGGCTCGCGGTGCCGATCGAGGACGTCAGGTTCAGGAACGACATGAGCATCTACGGCGTCCACTCGCTGCCCGTCACCTGGTGACCAATGCGCAGTGATCTGACGCCCCGGCAGGCCCCGATTCTCCCCCGGCGCGCGAATCCCACGCTCGTGTTCGGCTCTCTGGCGCTGGCCGGGGTGGTGTTCGCGATGCTGCAGTCGCTCGTCGCCCCGGCCCTGCCGGTCATCGGCAGGCAGCTGGACGCCTCGACCGCGGACATCAGCTGGCTCGTGACCGCCTACCTGCTGGCCGCCGCGATCGCCACGCCGATCGCCGGCCGGCTCGGTGACATGTTCGGCCGGCGTCGGGTGCTGCTCGTCGTCCTCGGCGTGCTCTCCACCGGAATCCTGGTCGCCGCGCTCGCCGGCAACCTCGCCGTCCTGGTGACCGGCCGGGTCCTGCAAGGAGCCGGAGGCGCGATCCTGCCGCTGGCGTTCGGCATCGTCCGGGACGAGTTGCCGCGCGAACGGGTCGGCGTCGCCGTCGGCCTGCTGTCCGCGCTGCTCGGCACCGGCGGCGGACTTGGCGCTGTGCTGGCCGGACCGATCGTGGCCGGATTGGGCTGGCACTGGCTGTTCTGGTTCCCGCTGATGGCGATCGCCCTCGCCGCCGTGGGCATCGTGTTCGGCATCCCACCATCTCCGGTCCGCGCATCCGGCCGCATCGACGTGCCCGGCACGCTGCTGCTGTCGGCCGGCCTGGTCTGTCTGCTGCTGGCGCTCAGCAAAGGCGGTGGCTGGGGCTGGGCCAGCGGTCTGACCCTGGGCCTGTTCGGCGGGGCGGCCGTCACGTTCATCGCGTGGGCAGTGGTCGAGCTGCGGGTTCGTGCGCCGCTGGTGGACATGCGCATGCTTGCCGGCCGGGGCGTGTGGACGACCAACATCGCCGGTATCGCTTTCGGGGTGGCCACGTTCGGCTCGTTCCTGCTGGTACCGCTCCTGCTCCAGCTGCCGGCCGCGACCGGCTACGGCCTGGGCAAGTCCGTCAGCGAATCCGGCCTGTTCCTGCTGCCCCCGACCGTGGCGATGGTCGTGTTCGCGCCGCTGTCGGGTGCGCTGGACCGGCACTTCGGGGCCAAACTGCCGTTGGTGCTGGGCACCGTCATGATCACGGCGTCTTATGTGCTGCTCGCCGTCGCCCACAGCGCGGCGTGGCAGGTGCTGACCGCGGTCTCCCTGATGGGAATCGGGCTCGGCCTGGCGTCCGCCGCCATGACCAACGCGATCCTCGCCACCGTGCCACCGTCCCAGACCAGCGCGGCCACGAGCATCAACACCCTTGCCCGCTCCATCGGCGGCAGCATCGGCACCGCCGTCCTCGCCGTAACCCTGTCCGCCGCCGGGCACGTCCCGTCCGAGGCCGGGTTCACCACCAGCTTCTGGATCTGCGCGGGCACGCTCATCGTCGCCGTCGTCGCCGCCCTCCTGCTCCCCACCCGCCAACGCCGTGCCCTCGAATGATGATGCCTGTCGGGCCTCGCGCTGCGCCCGTGAGCGCGAGGCCGACCCTCAGAACCTCGGACATGCGCGGCACCAGCGCCGACCTGCCCGTCATGCCCGAAAGGACAAGCCCACCTCCGATACGCGGCGTACCGAGGGGGTCATGGATTGACGTACTGGTCGGCGTACTCCGCCGAAGGTGCGATGGGGGTGATGACGTCGATGAGGACCCCGTTGGGATCGGCCACGATGAAGTGGCGCTGCCCGAAGTCCTCGCTGCGCAGTTCGAGTTCGGCTGTGAGTCCCGCGTCGATGACGAGCCGTTCCCATTCGGCGTCCACGTCCTCCACTTCGACGTTCAGCAGCAGTCCGCGGACGGGGGTGCGGTACGCCTCGGGCAGCGTCGGGTGGGTGTGGTCGAGCAGCGCGAGCTCGTAGGGCGGTGTTCCGGGGCGCCGCAGGCTGAGGTACCAGTCGGCTTCGAACGTCGTCTCGAACCCCAGCAGCCTGGTGTAGAAGTCGTGGGACTCCTGAAGCCGGGTGGTGCAGATCACCGGATAGAAGCTGGTCAGTTTCACACGAACCTCTTTCGCGTACCATCGGTATGTCAATGTCTATTTAACATACCATCGGTATGTCAAGGGGGGCGCATGAAGACGCACGGCGTCAGAGCACAGCAGCGGGAGCAGACCAGGCAGGCTCTGCTGCGGGAGAGCAGACGCCTGTTCGCCGCCCGGGGGTATGGCGCCGTGAGCCTGTCGGAGATCGTCAGCGAGGCGGGGGTGACCAAGGGCGCGCTCTACCATCTGTTCGAGAGCAAGGCCGAGCTGTTCCGTGCCGTCCTGGAGCAGGTGCAGCAGGAGGTGGCCGAGACGGTGGCGCGGACCGCTGACGTCCACGACGACCTCTGGACCCGTCTCACCGCCGGCTGCCAGGCGTTCCTGACCGCCAGCACGGCCCCGGACATTCAGCGGATCATGCTCATCGACGGCCCTGCCGTGCTCGGCTGGAACGAATGGCGCGCGATGGACGAGGCCGCCTCGGCCCGCCATCTCGCCGACGCGCTCACCGAACTGATCGAAGAAGGAACGATCGCGGCCCAGCCGGTCGCGCCGCTGACCCACCTGCTGTCGGGCGCGATGAACGAAGCAGCACTGTGGCTGGCCCAGTCGGACGACCCCGCGGATCTGCCGGCCACCCAAGCCGCCCTGGTGCAGATACTGCAGGCGCTCCGCAACAGATGAGCATCAAGCACGGCAACTCCTGCTCAGAAGTTGGCCATGATCTGAACACGAGTTTCGCCGCGAACCGACTTGATAGCCTCGGCGGATGACCGCGATTGGACAGATCTCCTTGGGCGTCACGGACGATGTCCGAGCCGGGGAGTTCTGGCACCAGGCGCTCGGATACGTGCGGCGGCCGCCACGCTTCGAAGGCGATGATTGGATCATCCTGGAGCCTCCGCCCGGCGTGGTCGGCGTCGCACTTGCGATGGACGTGAGCGAGAGTCCCGCCGAGGAGTTCCCCCGGATACATCTCGATCTCAACGCAGGGGATCGCGATCTCAACGACGAGGTCGATCGGCTGGTCGCGCTGGGTGCGCAACGTGTCGACTGGCCTCACTATCCGGAAAATACGCGGCCCGAAGTCCCCGCGTTCGTGGTGCTCGCCGATCCTGAGGGCAACCGGTTCTGTGTGGAAGGCCGGCGTCGCGGATAGGGGTGTTCTGATTCGGCTACGACCTCGAAGGCCCGCGATCAGTCACGGGTATCCAGCCCTTTGCGATCAAGCGCTGCTCGGATCTGGCTGAGCCACTCTGTGCCGAGCTGGCGCCCGTTCGGGAGTTGGTCGCCTCGATCCCAGCGCCACGTTGTGATCATCGCCAGTACGAGGATCTGGCAATCGCGCAGCAAGTCTTGATTGACACCCGGATAGTGCGCGCTGACTTCTTCTGGCGCATGGGCGAGGTCGAACTCGACAGGCCCACGACAACACGTCTCAAAGTCTATGAACAGCAGCCCGTTCTTCGTGGTGAGCACGTTGCCCGGGTGCGGCTCGCCGTGCACCAGCTGCTCGGCGCCGCCGCGCTCGCCGATCACTCGTCCCAGACTTCGTAACGTGTCACCGAGCAGCTCCCGGTCCGCGTCGGCGAGCGCAGGCGTGCGGTCGCGGTTCGCCACGAGCTGTTGAGCCCGCTCGACTCGATCCGTGATGTGCGGCGTCGGGACGTCGAGCTTGCGCATGCCGGCATGCAGCCGCTCAAGCGCATCGGCGTAGTCAGCCGGTGAGACCTCTCCAGGTGTCACCGGTTCGTAGTAGGTCCACAGCGTGACCACGAAGCCATCACGCTCATAGACGCCTGGCTCCACTCGAGGCTCAAGAGCAGCCACAGGACACCCGGAGTCGGCGAGCCGCTGAGCAAGCTCGACTTCGAACTGTGCGACCTGATGCGCTTCAGGTGCCACCCGGGCCAGGACGTCACAAGGCAGCAGACGCACAGTGAGCTTGTTCGAGTTATTAAGAACGATCGCGTCGTCGGCTGTCAGGCCAAGTGATGAGGCGATCGACATGGCCGCAGCCACCGCACGCCGGACCTCTGACGCCTGCATCGTCGCCTGGTGTCCTCTCCCTTGAGCACCGCCCTACTCCCCAAGCGGTACAACCTGGGCACCATACCAAGTGGTCGATAGAGCCGCATTGGCGCGACTGAATCGGCGATCTCCCCCTTTGGCCGACAACCATCAAACAACGCAAAGATTTCGGTCACGGCCGCCCAAACGGAGAACCAGTGTTCGACGACCCGTGGGCGCTGGACTCTGGCGGGTTCACCAAACTGGCCCTGCACGGCCAGTGGGTCACCACGCCCGAGGAGTACACCGACCTGCGGTGGTGCCTTGTGGATGAAATCTGGGACGCGGATGTCGTTGGCGCGAAGGCACCCGCCTCATGGCCGGAATCGTTACTCAAGCATTGCCTGCGCGGGCGGAGCGGGGGTGCTCAGGGGTAGTCGCGCCAGAACGGGACGGTGGCTTGAGGCGCCCAGTCTTCGGGATACTCGGGCCGGGGCTCTTCGAACTCCTGGTTGATGTAGTCGAGCAGGTCGGCTCCGTAGTAGATGATGTCGCTGCCCCACATCGACAGCACCGGGTGGCCGAAGGTGCCGTGTCCTGCGGGCAGGAACCTGTGCGCATAGACGGGAACCATTCTTGGCACCCCGGTCAGCTGCGACCGTGCCAGGTCGACGGCCGCTTCGCTGGAATCCGGCCGCTCGCCCCAGGCAGGTTGCCAGTGCCCGCGCTGAACGTCATGGAGCAGGAATTCGATCGGCCAGTTGAGGTGCCGGCGGAGTTCGTCGGGATCGCCGTTGCGCCAGTCTGGCCATGGTCTTTCCCAGGCATAACTGGTGCCTGGTTCCTCTTCCCGCGGTTCGTGGACTGGTAGTCCGGCGGCAAGGAAGGCTCGGTGGTCGTCGGCGAACTCGAACTCGTATTCGTGCTCGATACGAGCGAACTCCGCGTCGGTCAGGCCTTCCTCAATCACACAACAGTTCATATGGACCAGGCGATGCGCGGCTTGTCTTCCGAGCTGAGCCCCTCCTTCGCTAATCATGTTCGAACCGTATCGCGGATGCCCTGTGCCATGGGCCTGCCATCGGCGGCGATCGCTGGGCGCGGCCGGTCGTTCCCTGCATCTCGTCATCGGGGCCCGGGATCAGCACGTCGACCCGGAACTCGGGACGCACCGCGCCCAGCAGCCGCTCCAGCAGTCCTGCGGGTTCGGCTTCGTCCCCACCTGCGGGGGGTTTGCCTTCCGTTCACAGCTTCACCTGCCGCTGGGGCAGCCACTCGGCCACTTCGAGTTCGCGGCGGGCGTCTTGAGGGGTCAGATGCAACGGACCAACGGCACCGTCGAATATCAGAATTGTCCGAATGCCTGCTCTGTCGGTCTGGTTTGGTAGCGAAGGTGGACGACGTCGCGCCTCCGCTGACTGAGATACCAGTCGGCGGCCTCGTCCATGTCGATGGTCGCTCGCACCTTGCCGGTGCTGTTGGCGGGCAGTTCGGCGAGAACCTCTCCGCGTGGCGAGATGATCATGCTGGGGCAGTGCTGGTGGGGATCGGAGACGTTGGCAGCGAGGACGAACCGCTGGTTTTCTGCCGCTCGGCTGATCAGGTGGCTTCGCCAGACTCCGGCCGGCTCGGTGAGGTTGGCGGCGTGGGTGAGGTAGATGAAGACTTGTGCTCCTGCGTCGGCCAGGTACTGCCACTGTTCGGGAAAGCGGATCTCGCGGCAGAGCTGGACACCGACGGTGAGAGGGCCATCGGCCAGGTGGAGTTGGAGCGTGGGAAGCTCGGATCCAGCCTTCAGCAGGCCGCGCTCGTTCATCGCCAGGTTGATCTTCCGATAGGTCCATGTGGTGCCGTGCGGTGAGAAGTAGAGGGCAGCATTCCACCAGGCGCCGCGCTCGAACAGTAGTGAGCCGCAGAACAGGTGCACCGCCTTCTCGCGCACCAACGTGGCGAGATCGTCGATGGCGCGTGCGAGCGCTGTGGGGTCGAGGCGGCTGAGAACCGACAGGTCAGAGCCGTAACCCGACAGGGCGCCCTCGGGGAGGACAATGATCTCGTCCGGCTGAGCGTCGGTCAGGACCGCCGCAATGGTCGACAGATTCTCTGCGATGTCCCAGGTGATGGGGATCTGCACGACCGCTATCGATGCTTTCATGAGTCCTTCCTTCGGCGGCTGCCGTCGGCATAGGTCATCCGGTCGCCAGAGGAGGCTCGTTGCCAGGCGACGGGACTACGTCATGGAGGCAGGTTCCTCGGCTCCGGTCGACGGGATCGTTCCGCTGGCTATCGTCGGTCCGGTCGGGATCGCCCTGTCCTGGTCGCCCCTCAGCGCTGGGCGGAGATCTGGTTCGCGTCACGCCGGTAGGCGTAGTGGATGAGCCCCTTGTGAAACTTGCCCACCTTGTCGTACAGCGCGCGAGCCGGGGCGTCTTCCAGCGTGTTCCAGTAGAGGCCTGGGAAGCCGTGCTCCTTGGCGTCCCGCGCCACCCACTCGATCACTGCCGTCGCGACACCCCGCCGCCGGACTTCCGCGTCCACGAACAAGTCCGCCAGATAGCATCTCCCGGCGTACCAGACACTGGCGTGGAACAGGTAGTGCGCGATGCCGACCATCTTGCCGTCCAGCCGGGCGGCGATCCCGCGTATCTGCTCGTCGTCGAGCAGGCGTCGCCAGGTCCGTTCGTAGTCGTCGTCGCTGCGTTCGACCTCGAAGTATGTGTCTTTACCACGGACCAGCACTTCCCAGCAGGCACGGTCGGATTCCGTCAGGAAGCTGATCTCCACCATGGCGCCCATCCTGCCCCACGGTGGGCGCGTATCAGGGAGCCGGTCAGCGCCGCGTCGAACGTGGCGACTGGCCCGAGCCCGGACAGCCCCGGCGTGCCGAGTCCCGCAAGGTAAGGAAGGTCGCCCGTCCAAAGCACTCACTACGGCTCAGGCAGAAGAGGTGTTCAAAGGCATCGGAGGGCAAGAAAGTGGTGCTGCGAGAGCGGCCAGTTCTCCGTCCTGCGCCACAGCGAGCAGGGCGAGCATGAGGAAACCGCCCGAGGACGCTACGCCACCGCGCGCCTCGTGTAGGCCGCTCCCGTCGGCCCGCATCGGCATCGAAAGCGGACACAGTGAGCCCGTTAGTCCTCTGGGATGCCGGTGCTCGCAGTCGGGCCAAGCGGGCGTCGAGGGTGCAGTGGGCTGCCACGGCGAATATCCCGAATGCTGGGCATGATCCAGTATGGGGCCATGGCAAGGAATCTCCCGCTACGCCTGCCCGCCATCTTCGGCATTGCCGCGATTGCCATCTACCTGGTCGGATTCGCCCGAATGCGATCCGCCGTGCTCACCACAATGCCCACCGTCACCGCGGACGACGCCGCGTTCCTCGACCATTTCACCGACATGGTGACGGCACGCACCGCGTTCGCCTGCGCGTTCTTCACCGTCGCCGCGCTCGCCAGCCTGGTACTGGCCAGAGCCAAGCCCACCGGCGCGGTCCTGCTGACGGCGGGCCTGCTGACACCGTTCTACCTACTCGGCCTCTATCTGGTGTACGACGCCAACCCAGCGCAGATCATGCTGTGGCTCGAAGCCGACGCCTTCACGAGCTGGCACGTCGACGAAGACGCGACCAATCCCGCGTGGAGCCAGCCGGCACTCGCCGCCGTTCTGGGAGCGGCGGCTGTCGCGCAGCTATGGGGTACGTTGCGGCTGGCCCGCGGCGTGGAAGCAGCGCCGTCGCCGACGGCGGCATCGCTGTTCTTCCGGCAACCGGCCTTCTGCGCCGCGTACGTCGCGGTGTGCTGCTTCGACACCTGGCTCACCTCGGTCACGGCGCCGCCTCCGACCCCTGAGGAGAGCTACTTCGCCCACTACACGTCCACGACCCTGATCAAGCTGGCGTGGAACATGACGATCGGCGCCGCGATCGCCCTGACCGTGGCGAGTGGGTTGACCGTGGCTATGGGCGTGGCGGCCCGGCGCGGCAGGGCGCGCGTGCTGGTGCTGGTGGGCATGCTGACTCCGGCGTACGTGCTTGGCCTGGTAGCCCTCGTGGCCGTGGGCCCGCTGGGCCCGATCGGCCCTGAGATGAGCCTGACCTCGAGCATCCGCCCCGTCTGGCACGTCCCCTTGCTGGCCGTGCTCGCGGGTGGCGCGATGGTCTCCTATGTACGCGGCCTGTTCGCGCTCTCCTCTGCACCGCTCCGCGTTTGAGGTGTTTGTGCATGCCTCGCCCCGCGCACGCGGCTTCCACCGCGCGGGCCAATCGGTTCTTTACCTGTGCTCAGCAATTGCGCAGGCTACACCGCCGATCATCATCCCGAGACCCAACTTGATGATCAGATCTGGCCACGGCTTCGTATGGGCCGAAGAGGCCAAGCATCATCAGCAGGGCCAGCCCGAAAAAGACAACACCATTGGCCAGGAACGCCCGACGGAAAAACGCCGCTGACTCGCCGGGACGTAATCGCGCACGGTATGCGGCGTTGCCAAAGGCAACTAACGGCAGAAGAGCGAGGAGCGCTCTGAAGAGATCCACGGGCGCTGATCATAAGCGAGGCTTCTCCATCAGGTATAGACGCATGTGAGTAACGGAGGGATCGGGCGGCGGTGCAGCCGTCCATGAAGATCCACGGTCGTCCGAGCTGATCCAAGGCGATTGTCACTCAGTAACCCGCCTGACAAGATCGCTGTGGCGCGGAGCGCATATTCTCTGTCGGTCGATCGGAGAAGCTCATGCTGGAACGTCTCACACGGCTGCTCAGAATCCACAAGAAGATCAAACTTCTACATCTGAACACCGGTCGCAAGGAGACGTGTACCGTCCTGGCGAGGCGCACCGGCGACGGGCACACATTCGAAGTCGAACTCCGAACAGAGCACGACACCATGATGACCGTCCGCGCCGAAGAAGACTACGAAGAAGCCCTGCAAGCCCTCCGAGTGAGGTTGGAGGAACGCGGCCTTCTCCTTCTCATCAACAGGTATCGGAGAAACGCGTTCGTCTCCACGATGGCGCGCCAGATGAGCGACGGGCTGGCCTGCTATCTCGTCCAGATGGGACGCCCTGCGAGCCCTCGCCGGATAGTGAGCAGCATCGCCCCCGCGCCCGCGCGCGCGGTCGTCACGTTACGAGAGGCCGATGCGTTCGTGGAGCAGTGGATCGATTCATGCAACTGAGCGGAGTCGCGACCCGTCAGGGTTTCTCCTCCCCGCAGTCAAACGGCCATCACACTTGTTTCATAGGATCACGCGCATGGAGTCCCACGAGGACACGCCCGGCATTCTGTATGTGATCGCGTGTGCCGCACCTGCCGCCGCCGATCTCCATCACCTGATCCCCATGGCTCAGGCGGCCGGGTGGCAGGTGCACGTGGTCACCACACCAATGGGCGAACGCTTCGTCAATGTCCCCGAACTGGAGCGCCTGACTGGTGACCTGGTCCGCAGCACGTACCGCATGCCGCAGGACCCCAAGGGCCTCCCTCCCGCAGACGCCGTGATCGTCGCTCCGGCCACGTTCAACACGATCAACAAGTGGGCGAGCGGCATCGCCGACATCTTCGCGGTTGGGCTGCTGTGCGAGGTGATGGGGTTCGGCGTCCCGATCCTCGCCGTGCCGCTGCTTAAGGACGCGCTCGCCCGGCACCTCGCGTTCCAGCGGAGCCTGGACACGCTTCGAGAGATGGGCGTGCGGGTCCTGTTCGATCCCGCCGCCCCGCCGCAGTCCCGCATGCCATCCTGGGAGCGAATCATGCAAGAGCTACACGCCGTTGTCGGGGAGCGACAGACACAGGGGTGATGGCATGGACAGCCACAGGGAGATCGGCCAGCGGATCGCTCGGGCACGCCGTCGCCGTGGACTGTCCCAGGCGGTCTTGTCCGGTCTCATCGGTCGCTCCGAGAGCTGGCTGAGCCAGGCGGAGCGCGTATCAGGCCGAGCCCGGTAAACGGGCACGGCGGTGGGTCTTGGCGCACGGTCGGTTTCCGAGGTATCCAACTCCGCAGTGAAGCAGCCTCCCCGGTTCTGTATGGGGGTGGTCCCGGTTCCAGCCAGGGGCCTATCCGACGGCTGGGCATCAGTCGAGGGTCGAAGTGACCTGTCAGCGCCGACCGTGCAAATAGCTAGATCACGAGGTCAGAAGGCGGGAGAGTCATGGCAAGAGGACGATCTCGTCTTCGCGAGTAAGCACGGGACAGAACCGGACGCCGGAGTGGCCGTGGAGGACATTGCTCGGCTCGTCGGCCACAAGGGCACGGTGGTGACGGAGAAGGTCTACCGCAAACAGCTCCGCCCGGTGCTACTGGAAGGCGCCGAGGCGATGGATCGGATCTTCGCGCAGGCTTAACGCTGTTCACGACTGCGTCTCGGCCTCCGCGTCGGGCTTGCCTTCGGCTCGTGGCACGCCAGCGATCAGGACGAGCGCAGCAATAGCGCCGTAGAGCGGGAGCACGAACCCAGGCCCCTGCGAACCCTCAGGGCAATGAGAGGAGAGGAACGCAACAGTCGATAGTGCGTAGTAAGCGGCTGTCGCGAGCGCTCCGCCCGCTCCTACCCAGACCAAGATTCGACGCCTTCGGGGCGCTGATCGCCATGCGGCCACGGCCAGCGCTATCAAGGCAGGTGGAAGAAGAGCGGCCATCGCACCGAAATGGGTGCCATCCTGCTGTCTCGATGCACGCCTGCGGAGCTATGATCGCCCCGCAGGCGCCTCGCTGTCAGCGTCCCGCCATCTCCTTGGCGTGCTCCTTGTCAGCCCCTCCCTCATCCACGAGCGTGCAGGGCCGCACGGAGCTGCCCGCCTTGGCCAGCCAGGTCCCCAGGCTCCAGCCGACCCCCGGATCGTTGCCGAGCCTGAACTCCAGCACCAGGGTCTCTCCGGGCCTCATGAAGTTCGGGGAGATCCTGAACTTGTCCTTGGAGATGGGGCGGGCGACGTCCCTGGACCGCCAGTGCTCTGGCCGGAAGAACTCCTTACGTTGCTCCGCGGTCATGTTTTTGGGGTTAGGCGAGCCATAGGCATTGTCCGCGCTGGCGAACCGGCCGGACGCGCACCTCTTGTCCCGTGGGTTGTAGGTGACGTCGGCCTTGATGCCCTGGGCGTTCAGCGCGGCCTGCAAGCCTTCGGGATCCTGCAGCTTGTTGATCGTCACGATCATCGTGCCGTCGGGGTTCTTCGCCACCGCGTAAGCGGGGTCGCCGTCCCCGATCACCAGCGGTGCGGCGACAGCGGCCATTGCGACGCCGGCCGCGACCAGCAGCCGTGGACCGGTGAAGATCGCCCGGCCTCCCCCGAAGATGCGCCGGCGCGGGGGTGGGCCGTCCATTCCTTCCAGCAGTCGCCGCCGCGCTCCGGCGAGGTCGTCTGGAGTGCCCGGGGGAACAGTCACCCACATGGTCTTGAGCTCGTCCATCATTCTGCTCCTTGTTCTAGTGTCTGACGAACCCGGGTGCGGGCCCGGTTGAGTCGCGAGCGCACGGTCCCCAAAGGGATGGCCAGTGCGTCCGCGACCTCCTGGTAGCTCAGTTCGGCCCAGGCGACGAGCAGCAGCACATCGCGATCGGCTCGGTTGAGTTTCAGTAACGCCTGTGCCAGCGGCCGGTTGACGGCCAGGGTGCCGACCCCGTCCTCAACCGGTGTGCCGGACACCTCCGCCGGATGCACCCCACTGCGGATGTAGGCGCGGTAGAGGCTCATCTCGGTGCGCCGATGCTTGCCGATCAGGTTGGAGGCGATGCCGTACAGCCATGGGCGAGCGTCGGCGCGGGCCCGGTCGAAATCGCCCCGGCGCTGGAAGGCGGTCAGAAAGGTGTCGGCCACGACGTCCTCGGCCTCGCTGGGGCCCAGTCGCCGGACCACGTAGCGATGGAGGTACGGCGCATGCCGGTCGAACAGAATGGCGAAGGTTTCCGGCTCATTCAGCGACCTCTCGATGAGGGTCGCATCGTCTGCCTTGATGACGTCGTGTATGGGGTCATGCATATCGACCCCTTCTTGGCGTATGCCGGTCACACGTACTCTTACCGCGCCAGCCCGAAATGGTTCACGCCCGTCTTCGGCCCGAACCGATGAAGTGCCTGGGCCACGCCCGCAACGGCGCTGTCGGCAACAACGCCTGCTCGTCCGCCTCCCCGAGGGCAGACCTCGGCCTGCGGAAATCTTCGCCCGGTTCGCCGAGCAGGTGAGGGCGCGGATGGTCGGTACGCGGGTGGCCTCGCGGGGACGCGGAGGGCGGCCTGGACGCACGGGGTGTGCAGGGCGTCGGCGACTACGGTCTGTGACCTGCGCCTATGGTCCGAGAGTGTCCGCTGGCGTTCGTGATCGTCTCTGCTGGTTGTCACGCAGCGCTCCGTCGGAGCGGTGCATCTGGGCGACACAACCGGCTCTTCGCGATTGGGGGTGTAACCGTGAGCGAGGAAGTTGAGTTCCTGAGAGTGGCGTCGCACGGTGACCGAGTTCGTCGCTGGCATACGTCGGACGAGGACGCGGCCACCTGGGTCGGCGGCGCTACGCCCGATCCCTTCGGACCGTGCCGGTGAGGATTGCCTCCAGGCCGGCGTGGAAGCGCTGATCGCGGGAGTCGCCGAGGATGGCGATGGCGTCGGACCCATTGCCGACAGAGGGCTCGCTGCCGGCTGCCAGCAGAGGGTCGCGGAGCAGTTCCTCCCACTCGCCGGTGGCGACGAGGGCGAGATAGGCCTGTTCCTCGAGGACGAAGCCGACAGTGTAGTTCCGCAGGGCGTAGGCGATATCGCCTGGGTCGAAGCCGGCCAGCGTCAGCGCTGAGAGCATGGTGCGGACGGCGGCGCCCAGTGCTGCCGTTGCGGCGAAGGGCGAGTACGAGCCTGCGACGATTCGGCCGCCGTCGCGGAAGGACAGCATCGCGGTGCGCATGCGCTCGAAGCAGAGACACTCAGAAGATCAAAAAGGCCATTCCCGATCTTCGGAAATGGCCTCTGAGCTGGGTGGGGCTACCAGGACTTGAACCTGGGACCTCTTCCTTATCAGGGAAGCGCTCTAACCGTCTGAGCTATAGCCCCGCACGCACCGAACGCTATCGCATCCCCAGGAGGGAAGCGAACCAGTTGTTCGGACGAGGAAAAGCTTACCGCCTTCGGCGGGTTGCTCGCGCCGTCCCCCACACCCACAAGGGACGGCGCGAGCACCACCGCGCTGCCTTACTCAGCCTCGCTGAAGGTCACCTCGACGCCCCCGACCAGGTCGGAGGCGATGTTGTAGATGACGGCCCCCAACGTGGCCAGAGCGGTGATCAGGACGACGTTCACGGCCCCGATCAGTGCGGTGTAGCCGAGGATGCGTACGGGCTCGAACCAGGAGGCGATGTCGATGGGGATGGAACTCTGCCCCTGCTCCCCTTGGCCGAGCTGGTTGACCAGGTCGATGAGCGAAGTGAACACCCCGAGGGCGGAGAGCACTCCGTACAGGACCGCCACGGCGACGAACAGGACCACGAAGCAGACCAGGGAGACCACGAAGCTGAACTTCATGGCCGACCACGGCTCGACGCGGCGCAGGACCAGGTGGGCCTTGCGGGGCAGGCGGCCCCCCGAGGCGTTGGACGACTTCTTCTTGTTGTTGCCGCTGGGCAGTTCGACGGCCGGCGGCGCCTCCGTGGCCAGCGACGACGCGCGCAGGCGTATCGTGTCGTTGCCTTCCGGTTGCTGTGGCACCGGCGGCGGCCCCGGAGGTGGGGGCGCAGGCTGCTTGGCGGCCTGCGGCGGCGGGCCCGGTACCGGCGCAGGAGGCTGCTCCTTGCCGGGGACGGGTCTGGCCTGGGCGGGCGAGGTGTCCTTGCCCTCGTCCACCCCGTTGAAGATCTGGGTTTCCGCAGGCTTCTTCGGTTGCTGCTGTCCGTTACCCGCAGCCGCCTTGGTTCTGGCGGGGCCACCTTGGGCGCTCATGAATTACTCTCCTCCCCCGTCTTCCTCAGTCTCCACCGAAGCCTCCAACGACTCCGCGTTCCGGGCGAGGGCTACCACGCTGTCGCCTTCAGCGAGATTCATCAATCGCACTCCCATGGTCTGGCGGCCGGACTGCTTGATCTCGCCGGCACTCGTCCGGATCACCCCGCCGGCGGACGTGATCGCGAAGACCTCATCCTCGGGGTTGACCATGACGGCTCCGACCAGCTTGCCGCGAGAAGATACGATTTTCGCAGTAAGCACGCCCCTGCCGCCACGTCCTTGAACTGGATACTGCTCCACTGGCGTCCGTTTTGCGTACCCAGCCTTCGTGGCGATAAGCACATCTTGACCATCGGCGATCCGATTCATGGCGAGAAGTTCGTCACCTTCGAGGAACCTCATGCCGATGACACCGCTGGTCGCCCGCCCCATGGGACGCAGCGCTTCGTCCGAGGCGGTGAACCTGATCGACTGCGCACTCTTGGAGACGAGCAGCAGGTCGTCCTCCTCGGAGACCAGCCGGGCCCCGATGACCTCGTCGTCGTCCCGCAGGTTGATGGCGATCAGGCCGCCGGACCTGGGGGAGTCGTACTCGGACAGGCGCGTCTTCTTGACCAGCCCGCTGCGGGTGGCCAGGACGAGATAGGGAGCGACGTGGTAGTCGCGTAGGTCGAGAACTTCCATGACTGTTTCGTCGGGCTGCATGGCAAGAAGGTTCGCCAAATGCATGCCCCGGGCGTCACGACCCGAGTCGGGCAGTTCGTAGGCCTTGACGCGGTACACCCGGCCCTTGTTCGTGAAGAACAGCAGCCAGTGATGCGTCGTGGTGACGAAGAAGTGGTCGACGATGTCGTCCTGGCGCAGCTGAGCACCGCGTACGCCCTTGCCGCCGCGCTTCTGCGCCCGGTAGGAGTCGGTCCTGGTGCGCTTGGCGTAGCCGCCCCGGGTGATCGTGACGACGACCTCGTCCTCGGCGATGAGGTCCTCGATCGACATGTCGCCGTCGTAGGCGACGATCTCGGTCTGCCGGTCGTCGCCGAAGCGGTTGATGATCTCGGTCAGCTCTTCGTTGATGATCTCCCGCTGGCGGGCCTCGCTGGCCAGGATCGCGTTGTACTCGGCGATCTGCGTCATCAGCGAGTCGTACTCGTCCTGGATGGCCTGGCGCTCCAGGGCGGCCAGCTTGCGCAGCTGCATGTCGAGGATGGCCTGAGCCTGTACCTCGTCGATCTCCAGAAGCGCCATGAGGCCCTGCTGGGCGTGCGAGGCGGACTCCGAGGCCCGGATCAAGGCGATGACCTCGTCGAGCCGCTCAAGGGCCTTCAGCAGCCCGCGCAGGATGTGCGCACGCTCCTCGGCCTTGCGCAGCAGGTAGCGCGTCCGGCGGACGATGACCTCGATCTGGTGGGCCACGTAGTACCGGATGAACTGGTCGAGCCGCAGCGTCCGCGGCACGCCGTCGACCAGCGCCAGCATGTTGGCGCCGAAGGTGTCCTGGAGCTGGGTGTGCTTGTACAGGTTGTTGAGCACGACCTTGGCGACCGCGTCGCGCTTGAGCACCATGACCAGGCGCCGACCGACGCGCGATGAGCTCTCGTCGCGTACGTCGGCGATGCCCGTCAGTTTGCCCTCGCGCACCAGCTCCGCGATCTTCAGGGCGAGGTTGTCGGGATTGACCTGGTACGGCAGTTCGGTGACGACGAGCGCCTGCCGCCCCTTCTCCTCCTCGACCTCGACCACGGCCCGCATGGTGATCGAGCCGCGCCCGGTGCGGTAGGCGTCCTCGATGCCGCGCCGGCCCACGATGAGCGCCTTGGTCGGGAAGTCGGGGCCCTTGACCAGCTTGATGGACGCTTCGAGCAGCTCTTCGTCGCTGGCCTCCGGGTTCTCCAGGGCCCACTTGACCGCGGCCCCGACCTCGCGCAGGTTGTGCGGCGGGATGTTGGTGGCCATGCCGACCGCGATGCCGCCCGAGCCGTTGACCAGCAGCTGCGGGAAGCGCGCCGGCAGCACGTCCGGCTCCTGCGACTTGCCGTCGTAGTTGGGGCGGAAGTCGACGGTGTCCTTGTCGATGTCGCGCAGCATCTCCATGGCGATGGGCGCGAGCTTGCACTCGGTGTAGCGCATCGCCGCCGCGGGGTCGTTGCCGGGCGAGCCGAAGTTGCCCTGCCCGTCGACCAGCGGATAACGCAGCGACCACGACTGCGCCAGGCGTACCAGCGCGTCGTAGATCGAGGTGTCGCCATGGGGATGGTAGGTGCCCATCACGTCACCGACGACGCGGGCGCACTTGAAGTAGCCGCGGTCGGGACGGTAGCCGCCGTCGTACATCGCGTAGAGCACGCGCCGGTGCACCGGCTTGAGACCGTCGCGCACGTCCGGCAGCGCCCTGGACACGATGACGGACATCGCGTAGTCCATGTAACTGCGCTGCATCTCGGACTGGATGTCGACAGGCTCGATGCGTTCAGCCGGGGGAGTGGTGTTCACGTCCGTCACAGGTAAATGTCCTTAAACGTCGAGGAAGCGCACGTCGCGGGCGTTGCGGATGATGAAGTCGCGCCTGGCTTCCACGTCCTCGCCCATGAGCACGCTGAACAGGTCGTCGGCCTGCGCCGCGTCGTCGAGCGTGACCAGGCGGAGCAGCCGGGTCTCCGGGTTCATCGTGGTCTCCCAGAGCTGGCCCGCGTTCATCTCGCCCAGGCCCTTGAAGCGCTGGACGTTGTCGCGCGGCCGAGGGTCGGCCTTGCCGCCCGCGATCCCTTCCGCGATGACCGCGTCGCGCTCGGCGTCGGAGTAGGCGTAGGAGGCGTCCTCGCCCTTGCGGTCCCACTTGATCTTGTAGAGCGGCGGGCACGACAGGTAGACGTGACCGGCCTCGATCAGCGGCCTCATGAACCGGAACAGCAACGTCAGCAGCAGCGTGTTGATGTGCTGGCCGTCGACGTCGGCGTCGGCCATGAGGATGACCTTGTGGTAGCGCAGCTTGGCGATGTCGAACTCGTCGTGCACGCCGGTGCCCAGGGCGGTGATCAGTGCCTGGACCTCGTTGTTCTTGAGGACCTTGTCGATCCGCGCCTTCTCGACGTTGAGGATCTTGCCGCGGATGGGCAGGATCGCCTGGAAGCGCGAGTCGCGGCCGCCCTTGGCCGAGCCGCCCGCCGAGTCGCCCTCGACGATGAACAGCTCGCACTTCTCCGGGTCGTTCCACTGGCAGTCGGCCAGCTTGCCCGGCAGGCCGCTGCCCGCTTCGAGCAGCGACTTGCGCCTGGTCAGGTCGCGGGCCTGGCGGGCGGCGAGGCGGGCGCGCGAGGCCTGCAGCGACTTGTTGATGATGTCTTTCGCTTCGCCGGGGTTTCGCTCGAACCAGTCGCGCAGGTGGTCGTTGCAGGCCTTCTGCACGAACGACTTCGCCTCGGTGTTGCCGAGCTTGGTCTTGGTCTGCCCCTCGAACTGCGGGTCGGACAGCTTGACCGAGATGATCGCGGTCAGGCCCTCGCGGACGTCCTCACCGCTCAGGTTGTCGTCTTTGCCCTCTTTGAGGAACTTCTGCTCGCGCGCGTAGCGGTTGACGATCGACGTCAGCGCCGCGCGGAAGCCCTCCTCGTGGGTGCCGCCCTCGGCGGTGTTGATGACGTTGGCGAAGCTGTAGACGGACTCCGAGTAGGAGTTGTTCCACTGCATCGCGACGTCGACCGCGAGCCCGTCGCCCTCCGACTCGAAGGAGATGATCGACGCGTGCGCCGGCTCCTTCTTGGCGTTGAGGTGCTGCACGAAGTCGGACAGGCCGCCCTCGTAACAGTAGGTGACGACAGTCGGCTGGCCGTTGACGTGGTCGGTGCGCTCGTCGGTCAGCGTGATCGTCAGGCCCTTGTTGAGGAAGGCCATCTCCTGGAAGCGCCGCGAGAGCGTCTCGTAGTTCCACGTCGTGGTCTCGAAGACGTCGGCGTCGGGCCAGAACGTGATCGTGGTGCCGGTCTCGTCGGTCTCCTCGCCCTTGGCCAGCGGCGCGACGGGCTTGGACATCTCGTAGCGCTGGCGCCAGTAGTGGCCGTTCTGCTTGATCTCGACGTCCATGGCGGTGGACAGCGCGTTGACGACGGCCGAACCGACACCGTGCAGGCCGCCGGAGACCGCGTAGGCCTGGCTGTCGAACTTGCCGCCCGCGTGCAGGGTGGTCAGCACCACCTCGACGGCCGAGCGCTTCTCCACCGGGTGAATGCCGGTGGGGATGCCGCGCCCGTTGTCGATCACGCGCACGCCGTTGTCGGCCAAGAGCGTGATGTCGATGCGGTCGGCGTAACCGGCCAGGGCCTCGTCCACCGCGTTGTCCACGATCTCCTGGACGAGGTGGTGCAGGCCGCGCTCACCGGTGGAGCCGATATACATACCCGGGCGCTTGCGAACCGCCTCAAGCCCCTCGAGTACGGTGATTGAGCTAGCGTCGTAGGACAACTGCGAAATCCTCCTGCCGCGGACACGCGGCGGGGGAGGCCATCAACTGCGAAAGCTGCCCCAACCGTGCCCGTCACCGTCGTGAGTGCCCCGATGCGCGGTCACCCGGGGGAGTCGGCTTGCTGCCGGGGTGACACGCAAGCGGACGTGTCCGGAATCCGTCTTCAGTCTACCGGGTCTGGAGCCCGAAGGTGGCAATGAACGCGCCTGTGATGCTCCCTCGCTCGTTTTGCCCCCTGGCAAGCATCCCCCCTCCGGAAAGGGGGCTTATCGCGTCTGCGGCTTTCTGATCGCCCTGAGCGCCTAACCGTAGGTGTCACGGGGACGCCGATTTCCGGTCACCCGCAAACCCCCCGAAGGTCGGGGCGCGTTCTGCGGCCCTCTGACCTTGACCTTCGTCACGGTGCCGTCGCCGAGTTCCTCGTTCAGCCTGCGTACGAGGGTGCGCGCGAGCAGCCTGACCTGCGTCGCCCAGGTGGGGGAGTCGGCCAGGATCACCACCTCGCCGTCCTCGAACGACTCCGGTTTGGTGTGGGCGGCCACGTCGGGGCCCACGATGTCGGCCCAGCGCCCGAACACGCCTCCGACGGCCACCGGACGCTCCCAGCCGCGATCGGCCAGCAGGTCGGCGATGGCGCGTCCGAAAAGCTGGGGGTCGCCGCCCTCCCTGCGCGGCCCCCTGGCCTTGCGCCGCGGCTCGCGGCGGGGGAGTTGCCCGCGTTTGGCCGCGTCGGCCTTGGCCTGGGCGAGCTTCTCCCTGGCCATGGCCGCGCCTCTGGCCGTCACGTTCTCGCCGTTGTCACCGGACACGGCTCACGCCCCCTTCCGCGACGTCGAACCTGGCCCCCACCAGCTCCCGCGGCACGTCGTCCGGCACGGCCGCGGTGATCAGCACCTGCTCGGCGGGCGCGACGATCTCGGCCAGCCGCCGCCTGCGCTGGCTGTCGAGCTCGGCGAACACGTCGTCGAGGATCAGCACGGGATCGCCTCCGTCGGCCCGCAGCAGGTCGTAGGCCGCCAACCGCAGCGCCAGCGCGAACGACCAGGACTCGCCGTGGCTGGCGTAGCCCCGGGCGGGCAGGTCGCCGAGGCCGAGAATCAGGTCGTCGCGGTGCGGGCCGACGAGGGTGACGCCGCGTTCGAGCTCTGCCTGGCGGACCTCCACCAGCCGCTCCCGCAGACGCTCTTCAAGGGTTTTCCCCAAGTCTGTGGATAACGTCTGTGTATCGAAAGATCCCCGCTCACCGGCGATTTCGTCGTCCACACCCCCCTCGCCTGTGGCCGGGCCTGTGGACAACGTGCTGCGGTAGGCCAGCGTCGCGGGGGCGCTGGACGGGGCGAGCGCCGCGTACGATCCGGCCACCAGCGGGCGCAGCGCCTCGATGAGTTCCAGCCGCGCCCGCAACAGCTCCGCGCCGTGCCTGGCGAGGTGGGCGTCCCACACCTCCAGCGTGCTCAGCACGTCGCCGGCGCCCGCCGCGGTGAACCCGCTGTCGGCCTCGGCCCGGCGGGCGCTCCTGCTGCCTCTGCGGGCCTGTGCGGCCGTACGCAGCAGCGCGCCGCGCTGCTTGAGCACCCGGTCGTAGTCGGCGCGCACACCGGCGAACCTGGGCGCCCTGGCCACCAGCAGGTCGTCGAGGAAGCGGCGGCGCTCTGACGGGTCGCCCTTGGACAGCGAGAGGTCTTCAGGGGCGAACAGCACCGTGCGCAGCAGGCCGATGGCGTCGCGCGCTCTGGAGACGGCGGAGCGGTTGAGCCTGGCGCGGTTGGCGCGGCCGGGGTTGATCTCCAGCTCGACCAGCGCCCGCCGTTCGTCCCTGTGGACGGCGCAGCGTACGACGGCCCGGGCGGCGCCCTGGCGGACGAGCGGCGCATCGCTCGCCACCCGATGGCTGGAATGCGTCGCGACGTAGCCGAGGGCTTCGACCAGGTTGGTCTTGCCCTGGCCGTTGGGCCCCACAAAGGCCGTGACGCCCGGCTCCAGGCCGAGCTCCACGGACGCGTAGGACCGGAAGTCGGTCAGCGAGAGGTGGGCGACATGCACCTCATGAAGGTTAGTGGGCCACGCGCGCCACTGGGGTCACCGGCATGCGAGCTGTGGAAAACCCGTTACCGATCGCTCTCGCGCGGCGGCGTCACGTCGGCGCCCGGCGAGTCGGCCCCTTTGCCGGTACTGCCCTCCGTCGAGGTGATCGCGTGGCCGCCGAACTGGTTGCGCAGCGCCGCCACGACCTTCATCGCCGGCGAGTCATCCTGGCGGGAGGCGAACCTGGCGTAGAGCGCGGCGGTGATGACCGGCAGCGGCACCGCGTGGTCGACGGCCGCCTGGACGGTCCACCGGCCCTCGCCGGAGTCCTGTGCGTAACCGCGCAGCTGGTCGAGGTGCTCGTCGTCGTCCATCGCCCGGACCATCAGGTCGAGCAGCCAGGAGCGGATCACCGTGCCGGTGCGCCAGCTCTTGAACGAGCCCCTGACGTCCTTGACGACGTCGGAGGCCTCCAGCAGCTCCCAGCCCTCGGCGAACGCCTGCATCATGCCGTACTCGATGCCGTTGTGGACCATCTTCGCGAAGTGGCCGGCGCCGACGTCGCCCGCGTGGACGAAGCCGTCCTCACCCTCGGGCTTGAGCGTCTGGAAGATCGGCATGAGGCGCTCGACGTCGTCGCGGTCGCCGCCGCACATGAGCGCGTAGCCGTTCTCAAGGCCCCACACGCCGCCGCTGACGCCGCAGTCGACGAACCTGATGCCCTTCTGGGCCAGCTCGGCGGCGTGCTTCTGGTCGTCCACATAGTGGGAATTGCCGCCGTCGACGACGGTGTCGCCCTCCGACAGCAGCTGGCCGAGCTCGTCGACGGTGGCCTGGGTGGGTTTGCCCGCGGGGACCATGACCCAGATCGCGCGCGGCGCCTGCAGACGCTCGACCAGGTCCTTGAGACTGGTCACGTCGCTGATCGCCGGATCGCGGTCGTAACCGACGACCTCGTGACCGCCGCGGCGCAGGCGTTCGGCCATGTTGCCGCCCATCCTGCCCAGTCCGACCATGCCGATCTGCATGTTGATCTACCCCCTTGTCAGGCTTCCATCATCCCCGATGACAGGATCAGCCTGACAGGCGGATGGGCATGATCAGATAACGGTAGTCCGTGACGGCTCCGTCCTCCACAGGCTTGCCAGCAGTGAGGATAGCGGGCTTCGTCGATGTGGTCATCTGGAGCCGCGCGATGTCGGAGTCGATGGCCCCCAGACCCTCCAGCAAAAACTGGTGGTTGAAGGCGATGTTCATCTCCTCGCCCTCGTAGTCCACAGGCAGTGCCTCGACGGCCTGCGCCTCGTCGCCGCTGCCGGCCTCGAGCACGACCTCGCCGCTCTTGAACGCCAGCCGTACGGGCGTGTTGCGCTCGGCGACCAGGGCCACGCGCTTGACCGCCTCCACGAACGGGCCTGTGGACAAGTCGGCGCGCGCCGAGAACTCCGTCGGCAGCAGCGAGCGGTACTTCGGGAACTCGGGGTCGAGCAGCCGCGTCGTGGTCCGCCGTCCCGCGCTCGAGAAGCCGATCATGCCCTCGCCCTTGCCGCCCGCGGCGCTGAGCGCGATCTCCACCTCGGCTCCGGTGGCGCCGAGCGCCTTGGCGGTGTCGGCGAGCGTCTTGCCGGGGATCATCGCGATGGAGGAGAAGTCGGGCTGGCCCGGCTGCCACTTGAGCTCGCGCACGGCCAGGCGGTAGCGGTCGGTCGCGGCGAGGGTCACGGTGTCGCCGTCGATCTCCATCCGCACGCCTGTGAGCATCGGCAGCGTGTCGTCCCTGCCGGCGGCGACGGCGACCTGGCCGACCGCCGAGGCGAACACGTCGCTGCCCACCCGGCCGGCGGCCGGGGGCATGGCCGGGAGGGTCGGGTAGTCCTCCACAGGCATGGTCAGCAGGGTGAAGCGGGCGCTGCCGCACGTGACGACCGCCTTGGCGCCGTCGACCACGACGTCCACAGGCTGTGCGGGAAGTGCGCGGGTGATCTCGGCGAGCAGCTTGCCGGAGACCAGAACGACGCCGGGCTCGCCGGTGTGGAGTTCGAGCGTCACCTCGGCGGAGACCTCGTAGTCGAACCCGGAGAGCTTGAGCCGCTGCTCCTCGGTGACCTCCAGGCGCATGCCGGCCAGGACGGGCACCGACGGGCGCGCCGGGAGACTGCGCGCCGTCCATGCCACCGCCTCAGCGAGGACGTCTCGCTCGATTCGGAACATCACGGTGATCAGCCTCCTGGGCTCGTTGTCGATTCAAGGATTCACTCTCCCGCACTCGCGCTCCGGGAGAACCCTCTATGAGTCTTTGAGTTTCTTAGTAAGAGAGATAAGAGGTCATCACACTAGGGGGTGTGGATACTGTGGATAACCAGTGTTTTGGCTGCTCAGAGCCCCTATTTTTGTCCACTGAGGGTGTGGGTGAAGCCTGGGGAGAACTCGCGAACCTGGGGACGGAGATCCGTTGCCCACAGGCCATCCCCAGATCTTGGGGTCTTCGTCCACCGGTTATCCACGAGGTTTCCACAGGTTGTCCACGGGGTAAAAGGCCGGCTTCTGGAGCTCCAGATCGACTGTTCACAGGCTGTCCACATGTTATCCACGCGTCGTCCCCAGATTTCCCCCAGACATCCCCAGCTCTGTCCCCAGCCAATGTGGACGGATTTTTCCCGGCATTGTGGGGCGAACGACGGCCGCGTTTTGACGTTTGCACTGGTCCACATAGTTATCCACAGGCTGTGCATGACTTTCAGGATCCGCGCTGTGTCTGCTTGATCCGCATTGTTAGCTCGTTGACCTGGTTGTACATCGACCTGCGCTCCGCGATGAGCGACCGGATCTTGCGCTCGGCGTGCATGACGGTCGTGTGGTCGCGGCCGCCGAACTGCTGCCCGATCTTCGGCAGCGACAGCTCGGTCAGCTCGCGCGCGAGGTACATCGCGATCTGCCGGGCGTTGACGAGCGCCCGGCTGCGCGAGGTCCCGCACAGGTCGTCGATGCTGATGCCGAAGTAGCTGGCGGTCTCGGCCATGATCGCCGCGATGGTGATCTCGGTGTCGGACTCCGAGGTGATCAGGTCCTTCAGCACCACCTCGGCGAGCTGCAGGTCGACGCCCTGCCTGTTGAGGCTGGCGAACGCGGTGACCCTGATCAGCGCGCCCTCCAGCTCCCGGATGTTGGTGGAGATGCGGCTGGCGATGTACTCGAGCACCTCGGGCGGCGCGGCCAGGCCCTCCTGGATGGCCTTCTTCCTGAGGATGGCGATCCGGGTCTCCAGTTCGGGCGGCTGCACGTCGGTGATCAGGCCCCACTCGAACCGGTTGCGCAGCCGGTCCTCCAGCGTGATCAACTGCTTGGGCGCCCGGTCGCTGGAGATCACGATCTGCTTGTTGGCGTTGTGGAGGGTGTTGAAGGTGTGGAAGAACTCCTCCTGCGTCTGCTCCTTGCCCTCCAGGAACTGGATGTCGTCCACGAGCAGGATGTCGATCGCGCGGTAGCGGCCGCGGAAGCCGTCGGCCTTGTGGTCGCGGATGCTGTTGATGAAGTCGTTGGTGAACTCCTCGGAGCTCACGTATCTCACCCGCGCGCCGTCGTACAGGCTCTGCGCGTAGTGCCCGATCGCGTGGAGCAGGTGCGTCTTTCCCAGCCCCGAGTCGCCATAAATGAAGAGCGGGTTGTACGCCTTCGCGGGGGATTCGGCCACCGCCACGGCCGCCGCATGGGCGAACCGGTTGCTGGCGCCGATGACGAATGTCTCAAACGTGTACTTCTGGTTGAGCCTGGCCGGTTCGCTGGGCTTGTTGCTTTTCGCCTCCCACCGGTTGGGCGCCGACTCGGGGGCTTTCTCCACAGGCGGTGTGTACGACGGCGCCTGTTCAAAACTGAAGCCCTGCTGTGGATATTCGGTGGACAGCTGGGGCTGCTCCGGTTGTGGAGAGTAGAACTGAGGCGGCTCGAAAGCCTGGTTGTGCTGCGGTTGCGCGGGCTGTGCAAAACGCAGCTGACTCTCCACACCCTGGGGATAACTCTGAGTCACAGGCTGTTGATGAGGGTCGGGCGCCGACTGCTCCGGCGCCGTTGTGTCGATCATCACGGCCAGCCGCATGCTCCGGCCGAGCTCCTGCGACAGCGCGTGCGTCACCAGCCCGCGCAGCTTCTGCTCGATGAGGTCCTTGAGGAAGTCGTTGGGGACGCCCAGCACGATCGTGTCGTTGGCCAGCGCGATCGGACGCACCATCGACAGCCAGGTGCGCTGCTGGATCGGCACGTTCTCGTTGAGGAAGTTGCTCAGGGCCCTCCCCCATACCGCGCCGAGGTCGACACTGTTCATGGTGCGGTTCCCCTCCTCCCTGTCGCGGCCCCCCGCGATCGTTTATCCACATGGCGGGACCGCCACGGTGATCAGCGATCCCTTCGTCCACAGCGTGTCGGCCGGGCTTCCCGCCCAGGGCCTCCACAGGAGATCCACAGGTTGTGCACAGTGTTTCGCCAGGTCCAGATGGGCCGACAGGAGCCATGTGCACAGCCCTGTTGAAGATGTTGTCCACAGCCTAGTGGCACTTGAGTGCACATACTGTGGACGGCGCGGGGGCGGTGGAAAACTCGCCTGTGGAAAGGTGGATAACCCGTCCGGTTTGACCTGGACGGCCTGCGCCCCGTAACGTACGACGGTCGGCTTGTCACGCGACGGCTATTTCGCGTGCCCTCGCATCTCTGACAGGCCAGCCATGATGTGTAAGCGCCCGCCGGGCGCACCTTCAAGCCTGGAGCCCACCCGTGAGCAAGCGTACTTTCCAGCCGAACAACCGTCGCCGCGCTAAGACCCACGGCTTCCGGCTGCGGATGCGCACCCGGGCCGGTCGCGCCATCCTCGCCGCTCGCCGCCACAAGGGCCGCGAGAAGCTGTCGGCCTGATCGTCCCGCGCCAGCAAGTCGGCCCGCCGGTGGTTCCCACTGGCGGGCGTTAGGCGTCTACGGTGCTGTCCCGTCAATCCCGCATGCGGCGCGGGGAGGAATTCGAGGCGGCGGTCAGGCGTGGCAAGCGCGCCGGCCGCCCGACCTTGGTGGTGCATTTCTCCGATTCCGGGGAAGAGTCACCTCTGGTTGGTTTCGTGGTGAGCAAGGCCGTTGGCAGTGCCGTGACACGAAATAAGGTCAAGCGGCGGCTTCGACACCTGATGCGCGACCGTCTTCACCGGCTGCCGCGAGGTAGCCTTCTGGTGGTACGCGCCAATCCACCGGCCGCGTCCGCGCGTTACGAGCACCTGGCCGCCGAGCTCGATTCCGCGCTGGATCGTTTGCTCAGGCGGCGCGAGTCCTCGACGGGTGGATGGAAATGACGGAGCAACCGCAGGAGGCGGTGCCGAGCCTCGCAGCTCGGGCACTCATCCTCCCGATCCGGTTCTACCGGGCGTTCATCAGCCCGATGCTCGGTCCACGCTGCCGTTTCTACCCGTCGTGCAGTGCCTACGGGCTCGAAGCGATCATGGTACACGGCGCATTGCGCGGCATATGGCTGACTGTCCGGCGCATCGGGCGGTGCCACCCATTCCATCCCGGAGGTATAGACCCGGTGCCCCCACGCCCGGTCCGGTCTCACGAAATGCAAGGGAGATAGCTCGGTGGAGCTGTCCTGGCTGAGCTGGCTGTATGAAGCCGTCGCCCACGTCATCATCTGGATCCATACCGGATACAGCATGTTCCTCGACCCGGACAGCGGTCTGACGTGGGCGCTGACGATCATCACGCTGACCATATGCATGCGAATCCTGATCTTCCCTCTCTTCCTCAAGCAGATGCGCTCGTCGAAGAAGATGCAGGAGCTCGCCCCCAAGGTGCAGGAACTGCGCAAGCGTTATAAGAACGACAAGCAGCGCATGAACCAGGAGGTCATGGCGCTCTACCAGGGAGCGGGCGCCAACCCCCTCGGCGGCTGCCTTCCCGTCATCGCGCAGTTCCCGATCTTCATCTCCATGTTCACTGTGCTGCAGAACATGGCGAACGGTCATCCCAAGTACGGCATGACCCAGGAACTGGTGGACAGCGCTCGGTCCGCGCACATCTTCGGCGCGCCGCTGCCCGCCAACTTCTGGATGTCGTCGGCCCAGATCGAGAGCTTCGACGCCGGTGTCGTGTCGACCAAGATCGTCCTGGCCATCTTCGTGGCGATCAGCTCGCTCACCACGTTCCTCACCGTCCGGCAGAGCGTCACCCGCTCCATTGCCCAGATGCCGGACAACCCCATGGCGCAGCAGCAGAAGATCCTGATGTACATCTCTCCGCTGTTCGCCTTCTTCAGCCTGAACTTCCCCCTCGGCCTGATCCTCTACTGGGTCACCACCAACGTGTGGACGCTCGGCCAGCAGCACTGGTTCTACAGCCGGCACCCGATGCCTCAGTTCGACGCCAAGGGGAATGTGATCCCGGTGCCGCCCAAGGCGGGTCTGATCGCCAAACTGCGCAAGACCACGCCGGAGGAGCAGGCGCCTCCGCCGCCGCCGGCGGAGCCTAAGATCATTAGGCAGCAGCCAAGCCGCCAGTCCCGCAGCAAGCGCACCGGCAGCAAGAAGTCCTGAACACGAAGGAGAGGCCGGCCATGACCGAGGCCGAGCAGGAGAAGGCTCCTGATCTCAGCGCGCTGGAGCAAGAGGGCGAGATCGCTGCCGACTATGTCGAGGGCCTTCTCGACATCGCCGACATCGACGGCGACATCGACATGGACGTCGAGGGCGACCGCGCCATGGTGTCCGTCGTGGGGCTCAAAGGCACGGAGTTGGTGGGGCCCGGGGGAGAGGTGCTCGAAGCGCTGCAGGAGCTCACGCGCCTGGCCGTGCACCGCCAGACCGGCGAACGCTCCAGGCTGATGCTCGACGTCGGCGGCTACCGCGAGCGCCGTAGGGCGGAGCTGACCAAGCTCGGCACCGAGATCGCCAACCAGGTCAAGGACCGGGGCGAGCCGAAGTCGCTGCAGCCGATGACGCCGTTCGAGCGGAAGATCGTCCACGACGCCGTGGCGGCCGCGGGGCTCCGAAGCGAGTCCGAGGGCGAGGAGCCTCAGCGGTACGTGGTGGTTCTGCCCGCCTGAGTACGTTGATCGGCCGTCTGCCCGCCTTGAGCGTGGCAGGCGGCCGTTTTTGTTTGCCCGGGTGTCGATCGGCCGCGAGAATATAATTCCATTGAATAGGCTTTCGGAAAGAAAACCCGGGTGCTTTGTTCGCGCTGGGTCCCAGCCATATGTCGGGTGCGGTCGTACACGCTTGGGACGAGTGTCCTAGGCTTTCTTCGGCGGCGTGCTCAAAGGCCGATGTCAGGCCCGGCCCGCTAGTCTTCCAGGTGTACGTTTCCCCAGAGTGATCCGTGCCCGGCCACGAGCAAGCACCAAGAAAGGGCCACCGACCAGTGAGCGATGAGCTTCCGGCACCGCCGGACATAGCGCGGGACGTCTTCGCCGGGGAGGCCTGGGATCGTGCCGGCGCCTTCGCCGAGCTGCTGGCGGGTCCCGGCGTGGTCCGCGGCCTGCTGGGACCGAGGGAGGTGCCCCGGATCTGGGATCGCCACCTGCTCAACTGCGCCGTCGTCGCCGAGGTCGTGCCCGCGGACGTGCGGCTGGTGGACATCGGCTCCGGCGCCGGGCTGCCCGGCCTCGTCCTGGCGATCGTCCGGCCGGACATCACCGTCACGCTTCTTGAGCCGTTGCTGCGCCGTACGGTTTTTCTCGAAGAATGCGTCGAGGCGCTCAAGCTCGATAACGTCGAGGTGTTGCGCGGCCGGGCGGAGGAGTTGGCCGGCAAGCGGGAGTTCGACGTCGCCAGTGCTCGCGCGGTGGCGCCGCTCGACCGCCTCCTGAAATGGGCCATGCCGCTGTTGCGTGAGGGCGGCGAGTTGATAGCCATGAAGGGGGAGCGCGCCGCCGGCGAGCTCGCCGAGGCGGAAGAGCAGTTGCGCGCCAGCGGAGCCCGAACGGCTGAGCTCGTGACTGTCGGGCGCGGTAAGGTCGAGCCGCCTGCAACATTGGTTCGGGTGGTAGCGGGTCGCGCGCCGGAGCGAGCGAGGCGGCGACGAAGGAGGTGACGGCTGTGCCAGTCGCGTCATGTGGGCTTGGTTGGCCGGACGGTCGTCGGTCCGAGAGTCCAACCGGGGTTGGCTGGCCTGAATTGGGCGTGTCGCGACAGCAAATTCCCGGCACCGGCACACCACTGGTTGAAAGGATGGCCATTGTGACCCAGACCCCCCTGAACCCAGGTGATTCGCCGTTGGTACGAGAGGCGCTCAGCTCCGTGGTTTCACGTGAAACATCTGCAACCCAGACGGCCGCCGCCCAGGCTGGTGAGGCGCCCAGCGATGGCAACGGTGGCTGGCCGCGTCCGTCGAAGTGCAGAGTGATCGCGGTTGCCAACCAGAAGGGCGGCGTCGGCAAGACCACCACATCGGTCAACATCGCCGCCGCGCTGTCCATGCACGGTGAGCGGGTGCTCGTGGTTGACCTCGACCCGCAGGGCAACGCCTCCACGGCGCTGGCCACCGAGCATCGCGGTGATGTGCCGGATGTGTACCAGGTCCTGGTTGACGACCTGCCGATGGCCGACATCGTCAAGCAGGTCCCCGACATGCCGAACCTGTACTGTGCGCCGGCCACCATCGACCTGGCGGGCGCGGAGATCGAACTCGTCTCGCTGGTGGCACGGGAAGCTCGGCTGCGGCGTGCGCTGGCCGCCTATGACGCGATGGACTTCGACTACATCGTGATCGACTGCCCGCCGTCGCTGGGGCTGCTGACGGTGAACGCGTTGGTGGCCGCGGACGAGGTCATGATCCCGATCCAGTGCGAGTACTACGCCCTGGAGGGCCTCGGCCAGCTCCTGCGGAACGTGGACCTGATCCGGGCCCACCTGAACCCGACACTGCGACTGTCCACCATCGTGCTGACAATGTACGACGGGCGGACACGGCTGGCTTCCCAGGTGGCCGAGGAAGTGCGGGCGCACTTCGGGGACACCGTGCTCAGAACGGTCATTCCGCGCAGCGTGCGGTTGTCGGAGGCGCCCAGTTACGGGCAGTCGGTGATGACGTACGACCCGGGGTCGAGCGGGGCGATGGCCTACATGGACGCCGCCCGCGAGATCGCCCACCGCGCCACCGTGTCCTGACAACCTCGCTGCCCTCTTCGGCCACGAGCTGTTTCCTCGTGGCTGGGTTTCGCGTGCCCGGTTGGCTGCCCCGGTGATGCGGGGCGGTGGCTTGAGGCTGCTCGTCGGCGAGCTGGGCACCTCACACCTCGCGCGTCCGGTTGCGTTGGAACGCGCAGCAGGTGCTTTTCGGCGGGAGGGGAGGGGCAAGGACCACATCTCCCCCTCGTCGCCATGACCCCCGCCCCCACCGCCCCTACCCGGCCCCCACCCCCGCCACCGGCCTCACTACCGACCCTGCCTCCGATATCGGTTCTGCCCCGCCGCTGCCGCTGCCGATGTCGCCCCCCGTCGCCACTGTTGCCGTCCGCCTTGCGGTTGTCGCCGTTGTCGTTGTCGTCGCCCCAGCGGGGGTGGGGTGGTCTCGGGTTCAGTCAGGAGTTGGGCAGATTTGTGACCCTGTCGGCGCAAATCTAACCGGGCGGTGTGTGGCGAGCGGACACCGCGTTGGGTTCACAACGGTAACCTCTCCTGGAGTGACCGGAGTCGACCGGGTGGATGAGGAGACGCAGTGAGTCAGCAGCGGCGGGGATTGGGCAAAGGACTCGGGGCGCTCATCCCGACCGGACCCGTCATTGACGGCGTGGGGACTGTGCCGGCCCCGGCGAATGGCGCGGCGGTGGAGGCGGGCCCGCTGCCGATCGCCGGAGCGTACTTCAAGGAGGTCGCCCTCAGCGCGATCGTCCCCAATCCGCGTCAGCCGCGTGAGGTGTTCGACGAGGAACGCCTTGAAGAACTGGCGGCCTCGATCCGGGAGGTCGGCCTTCTGCAGCCGATCGTGGTGCGGTCTGTTGGCGGTGGCCAGTACGAGTTGATCATGGGGGAGCGGCGCTGGCGCGCGTGCCAGCGGGTCGGACTGGACCCGGTCCCGGCGATCGTCCGCAACACCCAGGACACCGATCTTCTCCGTGACGCCCTGATTGAAAACCTTCAGCGCGAGCAACTGAACCCTCTGGAAGAGGCCGCGGCGTATCAGCAGTTGCTGGATGACTTCCAGGCCACGCACGATCAGCTCGCCAAGAGTGTCGGACGCTCCCGCTCCCACATCACCAACACCCTCCGCCTCCTCAATCTCCCGCCGGAAGTTCAACTGACGGTCGCCGCCGGGGTCATCAGCGCCGGACACGGACGCGCTCTGCTCGGTCTCTCCAGCCCCGAAGAGCAAGTGCAGCTCGCCAAGCGAATCTCAGCGGAGCTCCTTTCGGTCCGAGCCGTGGAAGAGATCGTCGCCATGGGAAGTGCCATGGCGGCCAAGAAGCCCGCTCGCGAACGCCCGGCGGCCAAGCCGGCGGCTCCGGGGCTGACTCATTTGGCAGACCGGCTCTCGGATCACTTCGAGACCAAGGTGAAGGTTGACTTGGGTCGGCGGAAGGGACGCATCGTCGTCGAGTTCGCCACGATCGACGACCTTGAGCGCATCATCGGCACCATGGCACCGGAAGCAGCGCGCGCGATGCGCGAAGCCGAGGATTGAGCTTGAGGGGGAGTGGAGGAAGTCGCGGCTGAGCGTGCGACCGATCACCGCCGTCGTTTCAGGCGCATGGCCGCCGTGCGCTGTTTCACGTGAAACGTTCGGTGCCGGGGATCGGCTTGAAGTCGTTCTGCGGCCCCTCGACCTCAACCAGGTGCAGTGCCCGCACGTTGCCGTCAGCGTCGCCGACAATCTCGGTGGGGGAGGTCGCGTACACGTGCGCTCCCATCTCTTCCCATCTCCCCCGCCTCGAAGTCCGGCTGGGTCGGCTCGATCATCCACACGACCGCTCTTCCTGCCCCCTCCCGTTGGCAGGAAGAGCGGTCGTTCGCCGTCTGAGTCCCGTTTGAGAGAGACGGGAGTGCGACCCATGTTTCACGTGAAACCGGCCGACACTCATCGTTGGGCGTTGGGCGTTGGGCGTTGGGCGTTGGGCGTTGGGCGTTGGGCGTTGGGCGTTGGGCGTTGGGCGTTGGGCGTTGGGCGTTGGGCGTTGGGTGTCGGGGTGTCGCTGGTGCGTTGACGGGCAGAGCTGGTGCGCTGCTGGAGAGAGATGAGGGGGAGGCTGCGCGTCCGGCGTGCGCTCCTTCTGATTGGCGCGCAGGCTGTTTGTTTCACGTGAAACATGCGGGGGCGTAGCACCGATGTCCGCAAGTGCTGGCGGCGTACAGCATGCGTGCGCGTTCCGGTGTACGGATCGAGCGGTCGGAAGGGTGGGCCAGACTCCGGCGCGGGCGGCGGAAGCAAGTCGATGACTCCGAGGCGTGCGGTGTGTTTCACGTGAAACAAGGCAGTGGGACGACGGCTCGTGGAGTGCGGAAGCTATACGGCGGTGGCCTTGTGGATGTCGTTCAGGAAGTCGTCGATGTGTTCCGGTGTGGTGTCGAAGGCGGTCATCCAGCGAACGGTGCCCGCCGTTTCGTCCCAGGGGTGGAACAGGTAGCGGCTGCGAAGGATCTCGATCGCGGCGGGCGGGAGAGTCGCGAAGACGGCGTTGGACTGGACCGGATGAGCCAGGGAGACGCCGGGGATGCCAGCGAGTCCATCGGCCAGGCGGGTGGCCATCTGGTTGGCGTGTGCCGCGTTCTCGCGCCATAGGTCGTCCGTCAGGAGGGCCGAGAGTTGCGCCGAGATGAAGCGCATCTTCGAGGCGAGCTGAAGGGACTGGCGGCGGAGGAACGGCACCGCGTGGGACAGGGAGGGGTCAAGGACCACCACGGCCTCGGCAGCGAGGGCGCCGTTCTTGGTGCCGCCGAAACTGAAGACGTCGACCCCGGCGTCCGTCGTGATGGCCTTCAGATCGCAGTCGAGGTACGCGGCGGCGTTGGCGAGCCGGGCGCCGTCCACGTGAAGACGAAGACCGGACGCGTGCGCCGCCTCGGCCAGGGCGGCGATCTCGTCGGGGGAGTAGCAGGTGCCGAGTTCTGTCGCTTGGGAGATGGACACGACGGTCGGCTGGGATTCGTGGGGGTTGCCGATACCGCCCAAGCGGGCCGTGATGTCGTCTGGGCGGAGCTTGCCATGCTCCGGGGGGATCGTCATCAGCTTCACGCCGAGCAGCCGCTCCGATGCGCCCGCTTCGTGGGTGGCGATGTGGGCGGTGTCGGCGCACAGGATGGCGTCGTAGCGGCCGAGCATGAGCGCCAGTCCGACCATGTTGGCGCCCGCTCCGTTGAGCACCGCGAAACCCTCGGCGCCCGGACCGAACACCTCCTTGATCTTCTCTTCGAACGCCGCGGTCCAACTGTCGTCACCGTAGGCGGGAGCGTCTCCGTTGTTTGCCGCGGCGATGGCTTCGAGGATCGCCGGGTGTACGCCTGCGTGGTTGTCGCTGGCGAAACTCTTCGGGTACATGGAATCGATCAGCACACCGTAAGGCTACGTTTCACTACCCCGCTCACCGATCCCGGGTTCCATCACGAAGGTCTACCGGGGTGGGACACCGGAGCGGGGCGTAGCACCGGATTGAGGGCAGGGTGGCGGGCAGAGGTGGGGTGCTGGATTGAGGGCGCAGTGCTGGATCGGGGGGTGTGGCACGGACTGAGGGCAGGGGTGCCGGCCCAGGGGCGTGACGCTGGATCGAGGGTGGTGTACCGACCCGGGGAGCGTGACACCGGAATGGGGGGTGGGCGCCGGACTGAGGGCGGGGTGCCGATCCGGGGGCGTGGCGCTGGATTGAGAGCGGGGTGCCGGACAGGGGTGCCGGACTGAGAGTGTGGTGCCGGACAGGGGTGGAGCGTCGAAAGGACGGAACTCGCTCTCGGGGCTTGGATGGGCTTTCAGCGGCCTGAGGGTTCGGGGGAGTGCAGTGAGGAAGCGCTGGGGGTGCTCGCGGTAGAGGCGCGACCGCATTCACCGCTCGGTAGTGGCGCATGACTGACAGACGCTGAACCACGACGACGTCGATTGAGGTCCCCGCGCCCAAACACCGGGCGACCGTCAACCGCTGTCCCATTGCCACCCGAACTGCCGGGGGCTGTAGCTTCTCGTCGGGCGTCGGGCGTCGGGCGTCGGGCGTCGGGCGTCGGGCGTCGGGCGTCGGGCGTAGCTGGGTGTTGTCCCGAAGCGGCTGGCGCACGCTGTTGCTTGTCATCGACGTAGCCGCGCGACCGGCCGTTCCGTCTTGACCGGCATCGGTGGCAACTGCCGTCCCGCTTCGGCACCGACTGGGATCCCGAACGGCAGAGGGGCTACGAGGAGCGGGAGCGGGAGGCGGCTGCTTGGAGGAGGGTGCGGCAGAGGTCGCCCAGGTCGCGCCCGGCGGCCTCGGCGGCCATCGGCAGGAGTGACGTCTCCGTCATTCCTGGTGCCACGTTGACCTCAAGGAAGTGCGGCTGGCCTGACGAGTCCACGATCAGGTCCGTACGGGAGATGTCGCGCAACCCGAGAGCCGTGTGAGCCGTAACGGCCGTCTCCGCGCACGCCGCGGCCGCCTGGGGGGAGAGGCGGGCGGGGGCGAAGAACTCTGTGTGGCCGGCGGTGTAGCGGGCGGCGTAGTCGTAGACGCCCTCGTCGGGCACGATTTCGACGGCGGGCAGGGCTTCTGGGCCGTTGCCGAGGTCCACGACTGAGACGGCGACCTCAACCCCTTCGACGTACCGTTCGATGAGCGCGGTGTCGCCGTAGGCGAAGCAGCCGACCATGGCGGCGGGTAGCTCTTCGGCGGTGCGGACGATCGACGCGCCCAGCGCCGAGCCGCCTCTGGCGGGTTTGACGAACAGGGGGAGGCCGAGGTGTTCCACGATGCGTCCGAGCACGACTGTGGCGCCGAGGTCGTGGAACGTCTCCTTCGGCAGGGTGACGGATTCGGGGGTGCGCAGGCCGACGGAGCGTACGACGGCTTTGGCGGTGGGCTTGTCGAAGGCGACCCGGCACGCGTCGGGGTCGGCGCCCACGTAGGGGACGTTGAGGAGTTCGAGCACCGAGCGGATGGCGCCGTCTTCGCCCGCGCCTCCGTGCAACGTCACGAAGACCGCGTCCGGCGGGTCGGCGAGGATCGAGGGCACGAGGGAGGCGTCGGTGTCGCGGGCTTCGACGTCGATGCCGACGGCGCGCAGCACCTCGCTGACGCGGCGACCGGAGCGCAGAGACACCTCCCGCTCGTAGGAGAGGCCTCCGGCCAGCACGAGCACGTGGCCCAGATCGCTCATCTCATCTCCTCCGACTGATCGCACGGTGTCCAACGGTACCGGCGTCGGGGGCGAATGGTGTACGGGAGGTGCCTTCTCCGGCGATCCCAGCCCGAGTCCTGCCGAAACAAAAACAACGGTGACGGCCGACGTCATCGCCGGCCGTCACCGGATGTGCGGCCTCGCTCAGGCGAGGTCGGGCCCAGGTGTGTCGACCCCGTTGTGGTCGCGCGCGGAGGCCGTCCCGAACGTGTCGCGGATCTGCATCTCCTGCTCGATCACTCCGGCCAGCCGCCGCACCCCTTCCCTGATCCGGTCAGGTTCGGGGAAGCAGAAGGACAGGCGCATGTGCCGGGCTCCGCTCCCGTCCGAGAAGAACCCGGTCCCGGGGACGAATGCCACGCGCTCGGCCACTGCCCGCGGCAGGATGGCCTTGGAGTCGAGGCCTTCGGGCAGGGTGGCCCAGACGAAGAAGCCGCCGCCGGGGCGGGTCCAGGTGACCTCGGGTGGCATGAGGGCGTCGAGCGCCTCCAGGAGCGCGTCGCGGCGTTCGCGGTAGAGCTCCCTGAATGTCTTGATCTGCTCCCGCCACGGCTGCGTGGCCAGGTACTGGCCGACGGCGAGCTGGGTGAAGGACGAGTGTGACAGCACGGCCGACTCCATGGCCAGCACGAGTTTGTCGCGGATGGCGTGCGGGGCCAGGGCCCAGCCGACCCGGAAGCCGGGGGCGAGTGTCTTGGAGAACGATCCCAGGTAGACCACGCCGTCGGGGTTGTCGGCACGCAGGGCGCGCATGGGCTCGCCGTCGAAGCCGAGCAGTCCGTACGGATTGTCCTCGATGATGAGGATCCCGGCCCGCTGGCAGATGTCGAGCACCTGCTGGCGGCGGGCGAAGTTCAGGGTGACGCCGGCCGGGTTCTGGAAGGTCGGGATCGTGTAGAGGAACTTGATGGGTGCCCCGGCCGTCTCCAGCGCGTAGATGGTCTGGGCCAGGGACTCGGGCACGATGCCCTGGTCGTCCATGGCGATATGGACGACTTTGGCCTGATAGGCGGCGAACGTACCGAGCGCTCCCACGTACGAGGGCCCCTCGGCGAGCACCACGTCGCCCGGATCGATGAAGATCCGGGTGATCAGGTCGAGCGCCTGCTGCGAACCGACGGTGACGACCACGTCGTCCGCCCCGGCGTGGATCCCCTCCAGCCGCATGACGTCGCAGATCTGCTCGCGCAGGTGCGGGTCACCCTGGCCGGAACCGTACTGCAGCGCGACGGGGCCGCGCTTGGTGACGAGGTCGGAGACGAGCTCGCCGACCATGTCGAGGGGGAGCGCCGTGACGTACGGCATGCCGCCGGCGAGCGAGACCACCTCGGGCCTCGACGCGACGGCGAACAGAGCTCGGATCTCGGAGGCGACCATCCCGGTAGCTCGCGCGGCGTACCGATCGACGTACGCGTCGATGCGCGACCCTTGGGTCGCGGGTGTCTGACCGTGATCCAGCTCTCGCGTCACGGCCCACCTCCTAGGTGTCATATGGGACTGAAATACCAGATTACGCCAGCCGGACATGTCGCACGTGACCGGCTCGACCGTCGTGGTGCCCGCTGGTGGGTTCTCCACTGGGCTACGATGCCACCTGTAGACGCGGTTTTCGCGCGCTTTTCCGGGTCAACGATAGGGGCGGTAGTTGTCGCGCCGGCTGGTCAATATAACCCTGGACAATCTTGACGATCTGCCGAGGCGCTGCCGGCGGTGCGTGTTCTGGGAGCTCGATCCCGTCACCAGCGAACGCGCGCAGCAGTCGGGCGATCCCGGGCTGGAGAAGGAGGCGTGGATCTCCGGAACGCTGCTGGAATGGGGGAGCTGCGGCAAAATCGTCTACGTGGACGGGGTTCCCGCGGGGTTCGTGCTCTACAGCCCGCCCCTCTACAGCCCGCGCTCGGTGGCCTTTCCCACCTCGCCGGTCAGCGCCGACGCGGTGTTGCTGATGACGGCCCACATCATCCCGGAGTTCTCGGGTGGCGGATTGGGACGCATGCTGATCCAAGGGGTGGCCAAGGATCTGACACGACGCGGTGTGAAAGCCATTGAAGCTTTCGGAGACCTCAAGTGGGAAGAGCCCAGTTGCGTAGTTCCAGCGGAATACTTGCTGTCTGTTGGCTTTAAGACTGTTCGTCCGCATTTGCGTTTTCCGCGGCTGCGGCTCGAACTCAAGACCGCCGTCTCGTGGCGTGAGGACGTCGAGGTGGCGCTGGAGCGGCTTCTGGGGTCAATGAGTCCTGAACGCGCGCTACGTCCCGTCTGACGGCCTTCTAGGGCTTCGCACACATGCGTGAGCCCTCCGCGCACGGCGGAGGGCTCACGACCGGTCGAACTAGATGATGCCTTCGAGCTCGCGCAGCAGCATGGCCTTCGGCTTGGCGCCGATGATCTGCCTCACGACCTCTCCGTTCTGGTAGACGTTCAGGGTCGGGATCTGGAGCACGCCGTAGTCGCGCGGAACCTGAGGGTTCTCGTCGATGTTGAGCTTGACGATCTCCAGCTTGTCGCCGTGCTCGTTGGCGATCTCCTGCAGAATGGGCGCGACCTGTCGGCACGGGCCGCACCACTCGGCCCAGAAATCGACCAGCACGGGCTTGTCGCTCTTCAGGACCTCATCCTCGAACGTGGCGTCGGTGACAGCCTTCACGGTGCGCTCTCCTTACTTCTCGTTGTTGACCAGCCAGCGCTCGGAGTCGAGCGAGGCCGCGCATCCGGTGCCGGCCGCGGTGATGGCCTGGCGGTAGATGTGGTCGACGACGTCGCCGGCGGCGAACACGCCGTCGATGTTGGTCGCCGTGGTCGGAGCGGCCACCTTGATGTAGCCGTTCTCGTCGAGGTCGATCTGACCCTTGACCAGCTCGCTGCGGGGATCGTGGCCGATCGCCAGGAACAGGGCGTCGGTGGCCAGCTCGCACTCTTCGCCGGTCTCGACGTTGCGCAGCTTCACGGCCTCGACCCTGGAGTCGCCGAGCACGTCGACGACCTCGGAGTCCCAGACGAAGCGGATCTTGTCGTTCGCGAACGCCCGCTCCTGCATGATCTTGCTGGCCCGCAGCGAGTCGCGGCGGTGGACGACCGTCACCATCCGCCCGAACCGGGTCAGGAACGTGGCCTCCTCCATCGCCGTGTCGCCGCCGCCGACGACCACGATGTCCTTGTTGCGGAAGAAGAAGCCGTCACAGGTCGCGCACCAGGAGACGCCACGGCCGGAGAGCCGCTTCTCGTTCTCCAGGCCGAGCTCGCGGTAACCGGAGCCCATCGCCAGGATGACGGACTTCGCGTAGTAGGTGTCGGTGTGGGTCTTGATGACCTTGGGGTTGGCCTCCAGATCCACCTCGACCACGTCGTCGGCCACCAACTCCGCGCCGAACCGCTCAGCCTGCTTGCGAAGGTTGTCCATGAGGTCGGGCCCCATGATCCCGTCGGGAAAACC
This sequence comes from Nonomuraea purpurea, assembly GCF_042650645.1. Taxonomy (NCBI): domain Bacteria; kingdom Bacillati; phylum Actinomycetota; class Actinomycetes; order Streptosporangiales; family Streptosporangiaceae; genus Nonomuraea; species Nonomuraea purpurea. The sequence continues at coordinate 61,650 of NZ_JBHSBI010000024.1, read as the reverse complement.
GGGGAAGTTCTCCACGTCGGTGGTGTTCATGAGCGCGCCGCCCGCTGTGACGGAGCCCTCGAAGATTAGAGGCTTGAGTTCGGCGCGCGCGGAGTAGACGGCCGCGGTATAGCCTGCTGGGCCGGATCCAATGATGATCACGTTACGAACGTCGCTCAACGCTCCCACGCCTTCCTCGTCTGCTGTTGCCACCGGCGACAACAGATCCTAGGCCGCCGTGATTCCCTTCCCCTAACCACGACGCTCCAGACAAAGCGAAAGAGCCCGCCGAAGCGGGCTCTGACGTGGGCTTTTACCTTACCAGCGGCCCAGTGTGGGCTTACGCAGGTTCTTGCAGTTGAACGGGTCGACGATGTCGATGCGCAGTCTTCCCGCGGCTTTGTCCTTCCAGGAGGCGACGACGAGTGCCTCCTGGCCGTTGTACTGGCCTTGGTCCACCGCGTACGTGTGGAGGTCGGTCCGGCTCGCCACCCGGCTGACGCACTTGTCGACGTCGGCCGCGTCGGACGTCGCGCCGCCGACGATCGGGGCGGGGCCGAAGAAGCCTTCGAGCGGCTGGCGCAGCTCCTGGTCGCTGTAGTTGTGGCCGCTGTCGGTCAGTGCGTACGCCCTGGGCTGGGCAGGCTTGGCCATGAGCGAGCTCTTGTCGGGGGCCGGCAGAGCGACCTGAGGGGACTGAGAGCCGCCGGTTGTGCCGTCACCTCCGGCGAGCAGGCCCGTCGAGGCCACTGTGGCACCCACCACCACGGCCGCCGCCGCGGCCGCGACCGCGGGCATCGCCCATCTGGGCCGGCGCGCGCGCCGGCGTTTGGCGGGAACGATGGTGCCGTCGTCGGAGACCACTCCCAGCCGGACCGGCTCGGGGGCCTGCGCGGCTCCGAAGCGCGCAGGCTCCGGCACCTCGACTGGCCGCTCCCACGGGGAGTCCCGCATGAGCTCATCCCAGTCGGGTGCTTCCGCGAGCCCGACGCCTCCGCTCCGCCGAGTTTCGGCTTCGGCCGCCAGGGCCCTGTCGATTCGCAGTGCGACACCCATCGGCATGGCCGGCGTGGGGGTCGCCGCGAGCACCTCGCGAACCGCCGCCAGGTCTGCCAGTTGCTCCCCGCAGGGATCGCAGACCGCGAGATGCTCGCGGACCTGGCGCGCCGTGTCGACGTCTAGGAGATCCTCGGCCAGCTCGGCCAGGATGTCCAGATCGTAGTGCGTATCACCCGTCACGAAGTTCTGCTCCCTTCGCGGATGAGACGCGATTGAGGTCCGTTCGGTTCCGCAGATGCGAAAGAATTGGGGCAAGTTTCGCGCGCCCCCTCGCGCACCTGCTCTTCACGGTGCCGCTGGGCACCTGAAGCACCTGAGCTGCGTCTTCGACTGAATATCCCATCATGTCGACCAGCACAAGAGCCGCTCGCTGGTCATTGGGCAACAGTTTCAAAGCGGCCGAAACCTCCATCGATACCTCGCGCTCGACGGTCTGGTCGGGCAACGGGGTGTCACGTTCAGCGGCCTCGATGAGTTCGTCGTCGGCCACCGGCCTGACGGACTTGCGGCGCATCCTGTCGAGGCAGGCGTTGACCACGATGCGGTGGAGCCACGTCGTGACGGCCGCTTCGCCGCGAAACGTGGCGGCCTTGCGATATGCGGAGACGAAGGCGTCCTGCACGGCGTCGGCTGCTTCGTCAGGGTCACCCAGCGTGCGCAGGGCGACCGCCCACATGCGGTCGCGGTGCCTCTTGACGATTTCACTGAAGGCGTGAGGATCCCCGTTGATGTGCGCGGTCAGCAGCTCGGCGTCTGTGACCGCCGGCCGCTCCGCTGCTGAGGGTGTCTCGGGTGGGGAGTTCACAAGAGAGTTTCCTGATTATGCCGATCCGGGAGAGTGCACCACTACCTCATAGATGGTGCCACGAAAATCGGATGCAACGCGGGTAAACCAGATCAAAACGTAACGGCCACTTGCTGACTGCTCGGGCGTAAACGTGGTTTTACCTGCGGCGTCCTTCTCTGTCGCCACGGTCTTGAGCGAGGCAAGATCGGCGGAGTCGCCCACCTTGAGCTCGACGGAGGCACCCGGTGTGTCCGCCAGTGTAACCACCACGTCGCTGATCTGCATCGACTTGCCCATGTCGAGCAGCAGGCCGACGCCCTTCTTCAGGCCGCCCAGGTCGGCGCTGTCGTAGGTCTCGGTCTTCCACAGCGTGCTGGGCTTGCCGTCGATGGCCAGCTTCGCCAACTCAGGCTTCTCGACGTTGTCGCCGAGCGGGTCGAAACCCGTGGCGTCCTTCGGCTTGACGGCCTCGGTGGCCGCGGGGGCCGACTCCGAGGTGCGGGGCGAGGTCTTCTTGGCCTCGGGTGCGGTCGGACTGCCCAGGCTGCGGCCGATCGTCCAGGCGCCCACGCCGACGGCGGCGATGACGAGCAGCACCACGAGCGTGATGAGCACCCGGTTGACCGTGCCGCCGCCGCCCCCGTTGTTGGAGATCGGGCGTGGCGCGGGCGGAGGCTGCGGGGGGACGGTGAGCGACTGGCGGTGGGCGATGTCGAGACCCTCGGTGTGGGCGGCCGAGGCCACCGCGGGGGTCGAGGGGTAGGAGATCGGGATCGGCATGGGCCTGGCCACGTCGGCCAGCGCCTCGGCGACATCTGTCGGGCTCGTCAGCGCGATCTGGCCCCTGCGGGACTCGGGCAGGCATGCGCGCACGGTGACCGCGTCGAGATAGCCGGGCACACCGGCGGTGACCTGGCGGGGCGTGCAGAAGTGGCCGTCGATCATCGGGGCCGCGGGCAGGCCGCCCTCTTCCTCGTCGCCCGGCCAGTGACCGGTCAGTCCGGCGTACAGCAGCCGGCCCAGCCCCTCGGCGTCGTCGAGCGCGGGCTGGTCGGTGGTGAGCCCGTACATCGCCTGCTCGACGGCGACGCCGAGCACCTTGACCGTGTTGCCCGTGGTCCACACCAGGTGCTCGGGACGCAGGCACAGGTGGTAGAGCTGGGCCTGGTGGGCGTGTTCGAGCGCCTCGGCGGCCTCGGCGACCAGCCCGGCCGCGCGCTCGGGGTCGAGCGGCCCCGAGGCGAGCAGGTCGGTCAGCGACTCGCCGGTGACCCACTCGCTGACGACGTAGGAGGCCTTCTCGTCCTCCGCCGCGTCGAACACCTGCGTCAACCGCGGATCGGTGAGACGGCTCGCGGCCCTGGCGGCCGTGACGACCTCGTGGACGCGCGGGAAGTCGGGCGCGAAGGTGAGCACGGCCACAGGACGCGCGAGGATCTCGTCGATGGCCTTCCACTGGGTGGCCCCGTCGGACTCGCTGACGCGGTCTTCAAGCCGGAAGCGTTCGGCGAGGCGGGTGCCGGGTTCGACGGCCGACGTGCTCACAGGCTCACTCCGCTAGGCCGATCGGGCGTGCTCATAACTCGACTCACCTGCGTGGGTGTTCCCCACGAAGGCACGCTGTGCCGGGTGGATCCGCCCACGCCCCTCCTGCTTCCATTCGCGCGCGTGTCGGGCTCCATGTTAGTGCCGAGATTCAGCCCGAGTTCTTTGCCAACGGGAAACCTTCCCATTGGAGTGTCACAATACTGACGGCGGTCCGCCGGATGACCAGTAGTTCATGTCTACCGCCCTACCCGCCTGGCGACCATCCCAACGATGGAGTTGACTTCGGGGATGCGCGCCCGGTGGGCCACCCCGAGATAGAGCAGCAGACCGAGGCCGCCGCCGGTGGCCAGCACGATCAGCGAGTTGACGAAGCCGAGCCCGTCGAACGCCCCGGTGACGATCCAGACCACCACCAGCGCCAGCACCGCTGTGGGCATCGCCGCCAGGTACATCCTGGTCAGCGCCATGCCGATGGCCCAGCCGCCCAGGCCGCGCACCCGGCGGCTGGCCAGCACCCAGGCGATGATGGCACCCAGCCCGTACGCGATCGCGTACGCAAGAGCCAGCCCCATCACCACGTAACGGGCCGGAAGCATCACGTAGAACAGCCACATGAGCAGCGCGTTGACCGCCGTCGTGCCCGCGCCGACGAACACCGGCGTCTTGGTGTCGCCGAAGCTGTAGAAGACCCGCAGCAGCAACTGGAACAGCGAGAACGGCACCAGCGCGAGCCCGTAGACCTGCAGCACGTTGCCGATGTAGACCGCGCTGGCCACGCTGTTGGCCCCATGCCCGTAGATGGGCACGGTGATGGCCGGGCCGAGCACCATCAGCAGCAGCGACACCGGCACCATCAGTGCGCAGATGAGCCGCACGCTGGAGCCGAACTCGGTGCGCACGTCGTCGAAGCGCCCTTCGGTGACCGCCCTGCTCATGCGCGGCAGCATGGCCGTGATCACCGAGACGCCGATGACGCCGTACGGGAGCTGGAAAAGCTGGAACGCCAGCGTGTACGGCGTGATGCCGTGCCCCTCGACGATGTCGCCCGCCGCGCTGGACAGGTTGGTCGTCAGCATGAAGCCGAGCTGGGTGACGACCACGTAGCCGATCGTCCAGATGCCCGCCTTGGCCATCTCGCCGAGCCGGGCGTTGCGCACGTCGAAGCGGGGCACGAAGGAGAACCCGACCCGCTTGAGCGCCACGATCAGCACGGCCGCCTGCGCCACGATGCCGGCCGTGGTGCCGAGGCCGAGCAGCGCCAGGTCGCCGTCGGAGACCTGGTCGATGTTGGAGCCCGCGTCGCTGAGGAGCACGTAGGACAGGAACACGCAGATGACGACCAGGTTGTTGACCACGGGCGCCCACATGGGGGCGCCGTAACGGTCGCGCGTGTTGAGGATCGCCCCCGCCACCGCGCCCACGCCGAAGAAGGCGAGCTGCGGCAGGATGAAGCGGGCCAGCAGGACCGCGACCTCGTACTTCTTACTGCCCGGCGCCCAGTCGGTGTAGAGGTCGATGAGCAGTGGCGCGCCGATGACGGCGAGCACCGCGACCGCGATCAGCGTGACCGTGGCCACCGTCAGCAGGCGCTGCTCGTAGGCACGGCCGCCGTCGGGGTCGTGCTGCTGGGCCCGGACGATCATCGGCACCACGACGCTGCTCAGCACGCCGAGCAGCAGCAGGTCGAGGATGCTGTAGGGGATGGCGTAGGCCGCGTTGTAGGAGTCGCCCAGCGCCATCGTGCCGATGGCGTAGGCGAGCACCATGGTCCGCACGAACCCCGTGACCCTGGAGACCATCGTGCCCGCGGCCATGATGGCGCTGGCCCGAAGCATGCGGCTCATGCGTTCCCACTCTCCCGGCCCTTGGCCGCACGTGCGAGCTTGCGCTCCGATCTGCGCCGCAGCACTCGCGTCACCACTGCGGCGAGCATCACGGTGAGCGCCGCGCCCACGATGACCAGGGCGATGCCGGTGTAGCCCGTGGTGCGGATCGTCAGCTGCTGCGGCTTCCCGTACGGCTGGCCGTCGGAGGTCCGCAGTTGCACGGTCACCGTGGCGTCGCCGCTGACGGCGGCGGTCATCGGCACCTGCACGGTGCCGCTCTGCCCCTCGCCGATCCGCATCGGCTCCTCCTGCGGGAAGTGCACCTGCAGCCGGTCTCGGTTGTTCGACTTGACGTCGATGTAGAGCAATATGGCGGCGCCCAGCGAGTTCTTCACGCTGATGGGCACAACGCCGTCGCTGCCGGCCAGCGCACGCGGCCGGTCGGGCCCTGACCCGATGATCTGGATCTTATCGGTCCGCTCGTCGACGGCGTCGGCGACCAGCTTGGTCACCGCGCGGCCCGCCCGCGTGCTGTTGCGCCAGCCGGACGAGGTCAGCCTGAGCACCGCCGCGTCGAAGCTCGACTGCGTCTTGGTCTCCGTGATCTGGGCGGTGAGCTGTGCCTTCGACCAGGCGTCCTTGACCGGCTCCAGGTACTTGCGGCCCAGCTCGTCCTTGCGGTTCTGCTCGGTGTAGGTCAGGCCGGCGCGCGGGACCGACGCCTTGGTCGGCTTGAGCGACTCGAGCGGGGTCAGTTGCAGCCACGGCAGCCCCCTCGCGGTCTTCATCAACGCGGTGACGAGCTTCGGGTTGGGGTCCCAGCGCCGCGAGGGGGCGATGACGAGCGATCTGGGCGAGGTCTGGCCGGCCTCGCCGGCGATCATCGCGGTCTCGGCGACGAAGCGCTGCTTGCTGAGGGTCAGGGAGGTCGGGGCGGCGGGCTCGAACAGGCGGCTCAACTCGGCGTCGGCGACCAGCGCGGTCATGGGCCCGTTCACCGAGTCGATGGTCGCCGCCGCGTCGGGCGTGTGCGTGACGGCCGGCTGCGGCGGCAGGTTGGTGGCGTTGAGCAGGACGGTGTTGACCTTGTCCCTGCTGACCGAGAGCAGGTCGAGGGCGTCGGCGTCGAGCACGCCCGCGGCCGGCCAGTTGATGGTGGTCTTGGCGTTGCGGTTGAGCAGCGCCCTGGTCGTCTGCCCGCCCAGTTGGATGGCCCTGTCGGTCTGCGTGTCCAGGCCCTGGTGGGCCAGGGCCGCCACGTCGGGGTCGGCGTAGGGGACCGCGACCACGGGGGAGGCGGCCAGCGAGGTGCGCATGGACGTCAGCCACTGCCCGGCCGCGGGGTTGGCCGGCTTGTCCTGCGTCTCGTCCTTGGTCTTGACCCGGTAGGGCTTGGTCATCGCGGTGAGGTCGTCGAGCAGCGACGGCTCGAAGAACCACGTGACGGTCTTGGGCGCGACTTGGGCGATGGCGGCCAGGTCGGCCAGCCGTCCCTTGCCGGTGATCGACTGGCTGAGCTTGTCGTCGACGAACAGCGCGTCGTCGGTCGCCCGGTGCGGCTGGTCGATGACGGGCAGCGCGATGGCCAGCCGGTTGCGCGGCAGCTTCGGCACCGTGGGCGGCGCGTAGGTGAGGTAGGTGCGCTGCGCCTGGAAGGGGACGTTGTTGGGCGCCACGTCGACGGCGATCGGGTAGACGCCGAACGTGCGCAGGCCGAGCTGCGCGGGCGTCCGGGTGAACTCCCAGGTTTGCGTGGCGCCAGGGGCCAGCGACGGGATGATCACGGCGGAGTTGGACGAGATCTGGGGGGCTAGCGTCGCCGGGTTCTGGTCGGCCGCGTAGGCCGCCATGGTGACGCGGTCGGTGAACGGCTGCTGGCCGTAGCGCAGCCGGACGTACACGTTGTTCTGCTGCACGCCGGTGTCGTTGCGGACGACGCCCTTGAACGTGATCACATCGGTCGGGCTCCTCGGCACCTCAGGGGTGATGGAGGAGATCGACATGGCGAAGTTCTGCCTGCTCGCGGTGGTCTTCGTCTGCGTGGCAGCCGCGCCCGGCGCGGCCGCCACGGTCATGGGGGCGAGCAGCGCGGCGGACAGCACGATGAGCAGCGTGGTCTTACGGATCACGCGGATGCCCGAACTGGAGGACGACGACGCACGCCCGCAATGCTACGGGCTCAGTGCTGCTGTGCGACCGCCTCACGTGATCCTCTCGGCCGCGCGCCACGTAGATCAACCATCTTGCCCGGCATGAGGGCCAGCAGGTCCAGCGCGCGGACGGACAGTGCGGTGTGCCGTTCCCCGGTGGCCGTGAAGAGCGTCTTCGTGTCGGCGGGCAGCCGGTCGTCGATGAACATCGGCAGCGACTTCGGCAGCAGCAGCGGGCAGACCAGCCCGTCGGCGTAGTCGGTGACCGAGTTGACCACGTGCGCGGGGACTGCTCGCGCCTGGCGCGCGCCGAGCAGGCCCGCGACCGCTTCCGGACGCGGGGGAGCCGCGACGGGGGAGGCGACCGCGATGACGACCTCGTGACCGATCCTGGTGGCGACGTAGAGCACGGTGACCATCACGCACCTGCCCGGCGCGGCGGAGATCGTCTCGGGCAGTTCTCCGGCGCGTGTCATGGGGCGCGGAAGGCGTACGATCTCATGATGGACCTGGTGTGCGAGGAGCCAGCGGTGGAGCGCGAGGGCGTCCTTCATATAGTCCTCCTTGCTTGTTCCATGGCCCCCGACGGTCCTCTTGACCGACGGTAACCCGGACCTGGTGTGGCTCGGGGGATATGTTCCGGATGAAGGACCTAGGTAGTTTTGTCGGACTCAACTCTGACCGAGAGCCAGCAGCGGGCCATGACGGACCTGTTCCGCAAGATCGCCCCGGTAGCCGACGAGCTCGGCCGCCTGTTCGTCGCGCAGGGCCACGAGCTGGCCCTGGTGGGCGGCCCTGTACGTGACATCCTGCTCGGCCGCGTCGGCAACGACCTCGACCTGACGACCGACGCCCGCCCCGAGCGGGTGCTGGAGATCGTCAGGGACTGGGCCGACTCCGTGTGGACGATCGGCATCGACTTCGGCACCGTCGGCGTGCGCAAGGGCAACTGGCTGATCGAGGTCACGACCTACCGCAGCGAGTCCTACGACCCGAAGTCGCGCAAGCCGGAGGTCCTCTACGGCGAGACGCTGGAGGCCGACCTGGAGCGGCGCGACTTCGCGGTCAACGCCATGGCCGTACGGCTGCCGGGGCACGAGTTCGTCGACCCGTACGGCGGCATGAGCGACCTGAAGGCCGGCAGGCTGCGCACACCGGGCACCCCCGAGCGGTCGTTCGACGACGACCCGCTGCGCATGCTGCGTGCAGCCAGGTTCGCCTCGCAGCTCGGCTTCACCGTCGACGAGAAGGCCCTGGCCGCCATGACCGCGATGGCCGACCGCATCGAGATCGTCTCGGCCGAGCGCATCCGCGACGAGCTCGACAAGCTCGTCTGCGGCGCGGGCCCGCGCGAGGGCCTGCGCATCCTCGTCGAGACGGGCCTGGCGGAGCACGTGCTGCCCGAGCTGCCCAAGCTGCGCCTGGAGATCGACGAGCACCACCGGCACAAGGACGTCTACGAGCACTCGCTGACCGTGCTCGACCAGGCCATCGCGCAGGAGGAGGACGGCAAGCCCGACCGGATCCTGCGCTGGGCGGCGCTCATGCACGACGTCGGCAAGCCCAAGACGCGCCGCCACGAGCCGGGTGGGCGGGTGTCCTTCCACCACCACGAGGTCGTCGGCGCCCAGATGACCAAGAAGCGGCTGAGCGAGCTGAGGTTCCCCAAGGACGTGGTCGCCGACGTCTCGCGGCTGGTCGAGCTCCACCTGCGCTTCCACGGCTACGGCACGGGGGAGTGGACCGACAGCGCCGTACGCCGCTACGTCCGCGACGCCGGCCACCTGCTCGACCGCCTGCACAAGCTGACCAGGGCCGACTGCACCACGCGCAACAAGCGCAAGGCCCAGACGTTGTCGCGCACCTACGACCAGCTCGAGGAGCGCATCGCCAAGCTCGCCGACGAGGAGGAGCTGGCCAAGATCCGCCCCGAGCTCGACGGCAACGAGATCCAGCGCGTGCTCGGCATCGGGCCGGGTCCGGTCGTGGGCAGGGCCTACAAGTTCCTGCTCGACATCAGGCTCGACAAGGGCATGATCGGCAAGGAGGCGGCTACCGAGGCGTTGCTGGAGTGGGCGCGGTCGAACGACCTTGGCGGGTGATCACCCGGTACGCCAGGCCCGCCGCAGGGTAGCCGATCACGGCGATCATGACGGCCAGGTAGGACTTGCCGTCGGCGGGCAGGATCACCGCCGACAGGGCCGCGGCGAGCACGTACATGCCGTTGAAGAGCATGTCGTAGATCGAGAACGCGCGGCCCAGGTAGATCTCCTCGACATCGCGCTGGATCGTGGTGTCGGCGCAGATCTTGACGCTCTGCCCCGCCACGCCCAGCACGAACCCGGTCGCCGGCAGCCCCCATTCCTGGAAGGGCAGCGCCAGTACGGCCGTCAGCACCCCGGCCGCCGTCAGCGCGATCGGCACCCAGGTTTCGATCTTGAACCGCTGGGTCGCGTACGGGGTGATGATCACGGCCATGAAGTAGCCGACGCCTGAGGTGGCCACGACCAGGCTGAGCCCGCGCAGCGCGGCCTCGGTGTCGCCGTCGGTGAAGTAGTAGCGGTAGAGGATGATGCCGAGCGCGGTGGCGATGCCGTAGAAGAAGCGGTGGGCGGCCATCGCGCCCATGGTCGACGCGGCGACGCGGTGGCGCGCCAGGTGCTTGGCGCCCTCGACCAGGCCGACCACGACGTGGCGCACGGCCTGGCGGGCCTGCTGGCGCTCCGGGTCGTACCAGGGGCCGAGCAACTGGCGGTCCATGGTGCGGGCGACCAGCGCGCTCAGCGCGAACACCACGGCCGAGGTGGTCAGCAGCAGCGCCACGCCGAGGTCGTCGCCCCCGAGCACCTCGCGCAGCAGGAAGCCCACGCCCGCGCCCACGAACGTGATCACGGTCCCAGAGGTGGGCGTGACCGCGTTGGCCGCCATCAGCCGCTCCTTGGGCACCACGTGCGGCAGCGAGGCGCCGAGCGCGGCCAGGAAGAACCTGTTGACCCCGAGCACGCCGAGCGCCGCCGCGTAGAAGGCGGGGTCGGGCGCGTCGGCCGCGACCAGCCCGGCGGCGACCAGCAGCAGCACGGCGCGTACGACGGGCGCCACCACCAGGATCTGCCGTCGTGACCAGCGGTCGATGAACACGCCGACGAAGGGGCCCAGCACGCTGTACGGCAGCAGCAGCACGGCCAGCCCTGCGGCCACTTCGAGCGCGGTCGTCTGGTTCTCGGGGCTGAAGAAGGCGAATCCGGCCACGCCGAACTGGAAGATCCCGTCGGAGAACTGGGAGACCAGCCGGGTGCCGAACAGCCGTCTGAAGTCCCTGCCCTGCAGGACCACGCGGAGATCGGCGACGAACGACACCTCGTCAGCCTAGCCCCGTAGGATGGCGCAGCGGGGTTACGAGCAGGTGATGCGATCTCGTACGCTTCATAGCGTGACGATTGAGGAACACGTTGTGCTGGTCGGCGACGACGGCCACGCGCTCGGCACCGCGCCCAAAACCTCGGTGCACGGGCGCGAGACGCCACTCCATCTGGCGTTCTCCAGCTATGTCTTCGACCGGGAAGGCCGCGTGCTGCTCACCAGACGGGCCGACCACAAGATCACTTGGCCGGGCGTGTGGACCAACAGTTGTTGCGGCCATCCGCTGCCCGGGGAGGCGGTGGACCGGGCGGTGGTGCGGCGGCTGTCGTACGAGCTCGGGCTCACGGCCGAACGGGCCGACCTGCTGCTGCCGACCTTCTCCTACCGCGCCGTCATGGCCAACGGCATCGTCGAGCACGAGCTGTGTCCCGTCTACCGGGTGGTCGTCGACACTCCCGTCGTGCCGAACCCCGACGAGGTGGCGGAGGTGCGCTGGATGCCGTGGAAGGAGTTCGCCGAGGGGGTGGCCGGCGGGCTGCTGGTGGTCTCGCCCTGGTGCAGGGAGCAGGTGCCGTTGCTGGTCGAGCTGGGCTCCGACCCGATGACCTGGCAACCCGCTCCCGTCACCGCCCTGCCCCCGGCGGCCCGCGTCTAGCAAAGCGACGGCGCCGCACCCAAGGGCGCGGCGCCGTCGCTGCGAAAGGCCGTAGGTCAGGACTCAGCGCTCGACCTCACCCCTGATGAACTTCTCGACGTAGTCGCGAGCGTCGTCGTCGGAGTACTGCTCGGGCGGCGACTTCATGAAGTACGACGAAGCCGACAGAATCGGCCCCCCGATCCCCCGGTCAAGAGCGATCTTGGCCGCCCGGACCGCGTCGATGATGATGCCGGCCGAGTTCGGCGAGTCCCACACCTCGAGCTTGTACTCCAGGTTGAGCGGCGTGTCGCCGAACGACCGCCCCTCCAGCCGGACGTAGGCGAACTTGCGGTCGTCCAGCCACGGCACGTGGTCGGACGGCCCGATGTGCACGTCGGCCTTGCCCATCTCGTGCGGGATCTGGGAGGTCACCGACTGCGTCTTGGAGATCTTCTTGGACTGGAGGCGGGTGCGCTCCAGCATGTTCATGAAGTCCATGTTGCCGCCGAAGTTGAGCTGGTACGTGCGCAGCAGCTCCACCCCGCGGTCCTCGAACAACTTGGCCATCACGCGGTGCGTGATCGTGGCGCCGACCTGCGACTTGATGTCGTCGCCGATGATCGGCACCCCGGCCTTGGTGAACTTCTCCGCCCACACCGGGTCGGAGGCGATGAAGACCGGCAGCGCGTTCACGAACGCCACACCGGCGTCGATCGCGCACTGGGCGTAGAAGCGGTCGGCCTCCTCGGAGCCCACCGGCAGGTAGGAGACCAGGACGTCGACCTGGGTGTCGCGAAGCACCTGGACCACGTCGACGGGCGCCTCGTCGGACTCCTCGATGATCTCCCGGTAGTACTCGCCCAGGCCGTCGAAGGTGTGGCCCCGCTGGACCGTCACCCCCGTCGGGGGCACGTCCGTGATCTTGATGGTGTTGTTCTCGCTGGCGACGATCGCCTCTGACAGGTCGCGGCCGACCTTCTTCGCGTCCACGTCGAACGCCGCGACGAACTCGACGTCGCCGACGTGGTAGTCGCCGAACTTCACGTGCATCAGGCCCGGGACCCGTATGTCCGGGTCGGCGTCCTTGTAATAGAGAACGCCCTGGACCAGCGACGACGCGCAGTTGCCGACACCGACAATGGCCACGCGAACCGAACCCATCGCACTCGCTCCTTACTTATCAGTTGACGTGGTATCTCTTTCGGGCCCCTCTTCCGAGGAGGCCCGACGCTCTGTTGCGATCAGCTCGTTCAGCCAGCGCACCTCTCGCTCCACCGATTCGAGCCCGTGACGCTGCAGTTCCAGGGTGTAGCTGTCGAGGCGCTCCCTGGTGCGCGCCAGCGCCGTGCGCACGGCGTCGAGCCGCTCCTCCAACCGGCTGCGGCGGCCTTCGAGGATGCGCAGGCGCACCTCCGCCTCCGTGTGCCGGAAAAAGGCGAAGTGCACGCCGAAGCTCTCGTCCTCCCAAGCGGAAGGACCGGCCTGGGTCAGCATCTCCTGCAGCCGTTCCTTGCCTTCGGCGGTCAGCTTGTAAACGATCTTCGATCTGCCGCCGACCATCGTGGCGGGAGCGGGTTGCTCCTCCGCGATGAGGCCCTGCGCGAGCAGGGATCGCAAACAGGGGTACAGCGACCCGTAGGAGAACGCACGGAACATCCCCAGCAGGGCGTTGAGCCGTTTGCGCAGCTCATAGCCGTGTAGCGGCGTCTCGTGCAGCGACCCGAGCACAGCCAGTTCCAAGACCCTGCCCTGTCCGCTGGCCACCGGAACCGCCCCCCTCTCGCGTCGATGTATCGAGCCGATACATCTCAAGGATACGTCGAGTCGCTATATGGCTGCAATCAGCGAATCTGCCAAGCCGTTGGGATGGAGGCGCAAAACGCCGTAGTCTGGCGCTCATGTGGTCACAGCGAAGGGTGGTGGATTACGGCCTGGCGAAAAGGGCGGTGATCCGCTCCTTACATGCCGGACGTGCCTCGCGCGGGGACGTCTGTGACGCACAGCCCTACCTCCTTCGCGCCGCGCGCCACTTCGGCGAGACGACCGAACGCCTGTGCCCGGTCTGCGAGCGGGAGAACGTCATCAACGTGACCTACGTCTATGGGGATTCCCTCGGACGTCATGCCGGACAGGCGAAGGTCGCGTCGGAACTCGTCGCTATGGCTCATGATTACGATGAGTTCCGGGTGTACGTTGTCGAGGTCTGCCAAGGTTGCTCTTGGAACCACTTGACGGTTTCGTACGTCCTCGGGAACGGTCCGCCTGATTTGGCCGGGCATGCGTAATGACCAAGGGCGGCGAGAACCTCACGCCCAACCGCCGTTTTGTATCCGACGACGTTGCGAGGACGTGTGAGTAACAGCATGAATGAGGGGCCGGGCCAGTCCCCCCGAGGGGGGAGACGCCGTCGGTCCAACTCATCCCGTTCTGTGCCCCAAAGTTCTCCCCCGCAAACCGGCGAAGCGGGCTGGGGAGCGGCGCAGCAGTCGCGTCGTCCTGAGGCGGCTTACGAGCAGACGGGCGCCATGGCCGCGCACTCGTATGACGATGCGCCGCCCACGCGCGCCGCGCAGCCGTACGACGACTCTCCTCGGACGCGCGCCGCGCAGCCGATGCCGGGGCACGGCGAGCCGCCGCCGCGGCGCTCACGCGCGCGCCAGGATCCGCGCACGGTGAGTAACCAGGAGACGATGGTCAGCGACGCGCCCAGGCGCTCGCGCAGGAAGGGCTCGGGCGAGCCGCCCGAGCCTCCGGGCCCGCCGACCAAGAAGGACGGCGGCCGGGGCGGGTGGCGCAGGTTCATCCCGAACTGGAAGATCGTCGTCGCCGGCGTCGTCGTGTTCGCCGCGGGCATCTTCGGCATGATCATGGTCGCGTACGCCAACACGGAAGTCCCCACTGAGGCCCAGGCCGACGCGACCGCGCAGCAGACCACGATCTACTACAGCGACAAGAAGAGCGTGATCGCCAGGCTCGGCATGAAACGGGAGAGCGTCGAGCTCAACCAGATGGCCGAGAGCGTCCAGGACGCGGCGATCGGCATCGAGAACCCGAGCTTCTACGAGGACTCCGGCATCTCGATTCCCGGTATGGTCCGGTCGCTGTACATGACCGCGACCGGCCAGCAGCTTCAGGGCGCCTCGACGATCACCCAGCAGATGGCCCGCGGCTACTTCGACGGCCTCAGCCAGGACGTATCGATCAAGCGTAAGGTCAGCGAGATCTTCGTCGCCGTCAAGCTCGACGACACCATGAGCAAGGAAGAGATCCTCAAGACCTACCTGAACACGGTCAACTTCGGACGGGCCTACGGCATCCAGGCCGCGGCGAAGGCGTACTTCGGCAAGAAGGCGACCGCCGCGAACCTGACCCCCGAGCAGAGCGCCTACCTCGCCGCGCGGATCCAGCGGCCGAACTGGGAGGCCGACGATCCCGGGCTCAGGTGGCGGTTCAACGAGGTCATCAAGAACATGGCCAAGTACTGGCCCGACAAGTACGGCCAGCTCCCGCAGACCGCGAAGTTCCCCAAGGCGATCAAGTACACCGCGGACGATCTGGGCGGCGACAAGGGCTACATGGTCAAGCTGGTGCTCGATGAGCTGGAGCAGCGCGGCGTGACCGAGGACATGATCAAGCAGAACGGCTACAAGATCGTCACCACCTTCGACAGGAAGCTCATGGCGGCCGCGAAGGAGGCGGTGAAGAGCCAGACGAAGGGTATGGACACCGAGTTCCATGCCGGTCTGGCCGCCGTGGAGCCCAAGACCGGGCGCGTCGTGGCGTTCTACGGTGGCGATGACTACCTCACCGACCCCTGGAACGAGCCCTTCCAGTCGACCAAGCAGGCCGCGTCCGCGTTCAAGCCGTACGTGCTGGCGGCCTGGCTGAATGCCGGATACTCGCTGAAGAGCTTCGTGCCGGGCAACCAGACGGTGCCGGAGAAGCTGCCGGGGCAGCAGCCGGGCGGCATCAAGAACAGTCACAACGTCGGCCCGGCCGTCGACGTGGTCAAGGCGACGGCCGAGTCGGTCAACACCGCGTTCGTGTCCATGGCGTTCAAGCTGCCCGGCCAGCTCGATGACGTGAAGAACCTGGTCGAGGCCGCTGGGTTCAATCAGCAGCGCATGGAGCAGGACATCGAAGAGCATCACTTCCAGTTCGCCATCGGCAGCGCCCTGGTGACCCCGGTCGAGCAGGCCGCGGGCTACGCGATGTTCGCCAACGGCGGCAAGTACATCCGCCACCACGTGGTGGAGACCGTCAAGCTGAACGACGGGACGCTCGCCTACCCTGAGCTGAAGACCCCCAAGCGGGTCATCAGCGAGGGCGCCGCCGCCGACAGCACGGTCGCCATGCAGGCGGTGCTGACCAGCGGCACCGCGCGCGGCAAGGGTCTGGGCAACCGGCCGGCGGCCGGCAAGACCGGGACGAACAACGACGAGAAGGAAGCCTGGTTCGTCGGCTACACGCCGCAGGTCTCCGCCGCCGTCGGGTTCTACCGCGAGGAGTGCCGGACGAAGTCGGGCAAGGTCGTCAAGCCCCGTCACTCCAACTGCCCCGTCTATCCCAGCGACAACCCCGAGAGCAAGGCCAACAAGCGGTACAGCCCGGCCAAGCCCTACACCACGGCCAGGGAAGTGTCCCTCCAGTTCGAGGGCGCCGGCCCGCCCACGCTCGTCTGGCAGAGGTTCATGCAGCTCGCGCACGAGGGCAAGGAGATCGAGCAGTTCCCCGCCAGGGCCGACGAGGGGCAGCCCGAGAACATCGTGCCGAGCCCGGCGCCCAAGCCGACGGAGACCGAGACGCCGGACAACCCGTTCGACAGCGGCGACAACCCGTTCGACGACGAGGGCCAGCCCGATCAGGAATGTCTGATCCCGCCCTGTGGCAACGGCAACAACGGCAACGACAACGGCAACGACAACGGCAACAGCGACGTCACCATCGACGACCCCAACGGCGACCCGGCGGCCCCGCAGACCGCCGACGACGCGGGGGTCGCGGGGCCCGGCTCGGCACCAGAACCCAGATCCAGCCGCGGGCTGCCGTTTGCCAATAAGCCCGAGGGCCAGTGACGAGCACGGAGGCACGCGTCCCGCTGGTGGCGCGTGCCGTCCCGTTCCTGCCCCTGGGGATCATCGCGGCCCTGGGGGCGACCCTCGCGTACGTGGTGCGGCTGCCCTGCCGCACCGGCGGCTGGAACGACCAGGTCTCGACATACACGAACTTCTGTTACACCGACATCTACCCGCTCTACTTCGACAGAGAGCTGGCGACCCAGAACCCCTACTTCGCCCACGTGCCCTTCGACAAGCAGGTCGAGTACCCGGTCGTGCTGGGCGAGGTCATGCAGGTCTTCAGCTGGATCGCCCGCTGGGTGGAGCCCGACAGGGTCGCGCAGGCGGTCAGGTTCTACGACCTGACGGTCGTCCTGCTCGGCGTCAGCCTCGTGGCGGGCGTCCTGCTGATGGCGGCGGTGGCCGGGCCGACCAGGCGGTGGGACGCACTCTGGTACGCGATCTCGCCCGCGGTGGTGCTGGCCGCCTACATCAACTGGGACCTGGTCGCCGGCGCGCTGTCGATGGGCGTGCTGCTGGCCTGGGCGCGGCAGCGGCAGGTGCTGGCCGGGGTGTTGCTCGGGCTGGCGATAGCGACCAAGTTCTACCCGTTGATGTTCGCGGGCGCGCTGTTCCTGCTGACGTGGCGCACCGGGCGATGGCGACCGTTCTTGGTCACCATGGGCTCGGCTGCCGGCGCGTGGATCGTGGTCAACGCCCCCTTCATGATCTTCGCTTGGGAGGGCTGGCGCCGCTTCTACGTCTTCTCCGCCGAACGCGGGGTCGACTGGGGCTCGCCCTGGCTGTTCTTCCAGAACAAGGGCTGGCCGATCGTGGGCGAGGGCGACGTGAGCACGCTCGGCATGTTCTCACTGGCCGCCCTGTGCCTGGGCATCGCCGTGCTCACGCTGGCCGCGCCGCGCCGGCCCAGGCTGGCCCAGATCTGCTTCCTGGCGCTGGCCGCCTTCATGATGACGAACAAGGTGTGGTCGCCGCAGTTCGTGCTCTGGCTGGTGCCGTTCGCCGTGCTGGCCAGGCCCAACTGGAAGCCGCTCGCGCTGTGGCAGCTCGCCGAGGTCTGGTATTTCGCGGCCATCTGGCTCTATCTGCTGTCCCAGCCGCCGCTCAGCAGGAACGATCTGGGCATCGGTGATGACACGTACTTCACCGCCGTATGGGGGCGGATCATTACGATCGGCATCATGATGGCGTTTGTGGTTCGCGACATCCTGCGTCCCGACAATGACGTGGTGCGCCAGGCGGACATCGACGACCCGGCGGGCGGCGTGTTCAACGACGCCCGTGACCGCTTCACGCTGGCATCAGTGCTTCGATGATCACCCGCTCGGCCGGCCGGGACGCGCTGCTGCTCTGGTTCGGATCGCGGGCGGGGATCCTGGTGTCGACGCTGCTCGGCGTGACGCTGGCCGAGTACGCCGACAAATGGCGCAAGTGGGATTCCGGGCTGTTCATCACGATCGCCCAGTACGGCTACGACGGCGAGCCGGGCAAGCCCCCGGACGACGGACTGCCCGCGTTCTTCCCCGGACTGCCGATCCTGCTGCGGGCGGTGCACGTCGTCATCCCCGACTGGTCACTGGCCGGGATGCTGATCTCGCTGGTCGCCGGGGCGGTGGCCATGGTGGCGCTGGCCCGGCTGGCCGAGTTAGAGGGCGCCCAAGGGTGGATGGCCGTGCTGGCGCTGCTGCTCTTCCCGATGGCGGTGTTCCTGACGGCGGGCTACAGCGAGTCGCTCTTCCTGGCCTTCGCGATTTCGGCGTGGCTGGCGGCCAGGCAGGGGAACTGGCCCCAGGCCGCGGCGCTGGCGGCGGGGGCCTCCTGCGTACGCATCACCGGGCTGTTCCTGGCGCTGGCGCTCGTCGTGGAGTTCTTCATGCGCAAGGAGTCGCCGCGGCGGGCGGGGTGGCTGGCGCTGCCGTTCGTTCCGCTGGTGGCGTACTCGATCTACCACTTCCGCAGGTCGGGCGACTGGCTGGCGTGGAAGCACGCGCAGGAGGCCGGATGGGGGCGCGACTTCGCCTGGCCATGGGAGGCGTGGAAGACGACCTGGCAGGCGGCCATGGGCGGTGACGACTTCGCGGTCGCGTTCCGGATGGAGATCGTCGGGGCCGTGGTGGCCGTCGGCGTGCTCGTCTGGCTGATCGTACTGCGCAGGTGGAGCGAGGCCGTCTACACGGGGGCGCAGGCCGCGGCCCTGATGACGTCGGCGTACTACCTGTCGATCCCGCGCTCGCTGGTGCTGTACTTCCCGCTGTGGGTGCTGATCGCCAAGGTGGCGACCCGGAGGACGTGGGTGATCGCGGTCTACGCGTTGATCTCCGGGCCGCTCATGATCCTCAACGCTACCCGGTTCCTCAGCGGGGCCTGGGCGGGCTGATGTCTATACCCGTTTCTTGTTCTCGGTAATCCAGGGAAGTTATCCACAGGCTGTGTGTATTCGCTAGAGGTTCTTCCTCAGGAACGCGATGTCCTCCGCCTGGCCGTCGCCCGGCGTCTCCACCACGATCGGCGCCCCCGCCGCCCGGCAGACCGCCAGGATCAGCTCGGAGTCGATCTTCCCCTTGCCCAGATTGGCGTGGCGGTCGGCGCCCGAGTCGAAGTCGTCGCGCGAGTCGTTGCAGTGGACCAGGTCGATCCGGCCCGTGATGGCCTTGACCCGGTCGACCAGGTCGACCAGCTCCTCGCCGCCCGCGTGGGCGTGGCACGTGTCAAGACAGAACCCCACGTCGAACCCGTCGAGCGCCTCCCAGAGCCGGGCGATGCGCTCCAGCTTGCGGGCCATCGCGTTGTCGCCGCCCGCGGTGTTCTCGATCAGGACGGGGATCGGGCACTCCATGCGCTCGAACACCTTGCGCCAGTTGTCGAACCCCGACTGTGGATCGTCGTTCTTGTTGACGTGGCCGCCGTGCACGATCAACGCCTTGGCGCCCAGCCCCGCGGCCGCCTTGAGATGCTGGTCGAGCAGCTTGCGGCTGGGGATCCTGATGCGGTTGTTGGTGGTGGCGACGTTGATGAGGTAGGGGGCGTGGATGTAGATGTCCACACCCTCGACCGGCTTGGCCGGCAGGACGGGCTTGTCGTAGCCCTGGGGATCGCCGAGGAAGAACTGCACAACCTCGGCCCCCACCGCCTTCGCGTGCGCGGCGGGATCGTCCTGATCGACATGAGCTCCGATTCGCACCATGCCAAGGAGCTTACGCCGGAGGGGGCCTGGGCCGAGATGCCTGTGCGTTTGCCGGGGGGCTGTCAGGGCAGTCGCAAAGCACCCCCTACCTGAGGAGAAAGGTATGAGCCGCTGGCGCTTACGGGCGCTGATCGTCTTGATCTACATCGTCGTGGGGATCTACGTGGGCTGGGTGCACCACTACATCACCCCGGGCCTGCTCAAGGACGTCGCGGAGGCGTTGCTCGCGGTGTTCCTCTGGTTCCTCGTCCTGCTAGGCATCGACCTGCACATCGGGTGAGCCCATATACAGGCACGGCCCCGGGAGCACGCGTGACCGGGGCCGTCGCACGTACGCGGGAAACGCGGGAGATCAGTGGGGGAGGAACCCACCGTGGGCGATGCCGAGAGCGGCCCCCACGAACGACCCGACGATCCCGATGATGTTGAGCGAGCGCTGCGGCGTGGTCACGGAGACGTACTGCGAATAGAGGCCGACGCCGAAGCCCAGAGTCCCGAACCAGGCCGAGATCGGATGCGCGGAGATCCAGAACGTCGAGACGAACGCCACGAGGCCGCACCCGAGCGCGGCGACCGCCAGGGCGTTCTCCATCGGGTGTGAACGGCCGTCGGTGTTGAGTGTGAGCTTGAACCGCTCCTTCTCGGAGGGCTGAAGCACGTGTGGCACTGCCACCACCCCCTTGGGTTTCCTAAAGGCCTTCCCATGTACCTGCGGCTGGTAACCTTGAGCACGCTGCGTTGTGATGGTCGATCCATCGCCCCAGGGCGCCGAAAGGGGCGGCCCGGGTTCAAACGTCAGCGTCCTCCTGTCACGGCAGAGTGTCGTGACCGCAAGAGTCCAGAGGAGGTTGGAGTCCCGCATGCGTCGTTACGAAGTAATGGTCATTCTGGACCCTTCGCTCGATGAGCGCACTGTCGCGCCGTCCCTCGACCAGTTCCTCACCGTGGTCCGCAACGACGGCGGCACCGTGGAGAAGGTCGACGTCTGGGGCCGTCGCCGTCTCGCCTACGACATCGACAAGAAGTCCGAAGGCATCTACGCCGTCATCGACCTGTCCGCGGAGCCCGCGACGGTCAAGGAGCTCGACCGCCAGATGAACCTCAACGAGGGCATTCTGCGCACCAAGGTCCTGCGTCCCGACGTGCACTGACCGAAGGGGAAGCCGCTGAGCCGGCCCCCGGAAACGGCGGGCCGACGAGCGGATTTCCTCTTGGCTTCCGACTTTGTCGGACAGCCCCCGTAGTCTGAGCCGAAACCCAAGCGAAGGCGTGCAGGAAGGCGAGCGCTAGCCATGGCAGCAGGCGACACCGTAATCACCATCGTCGGCAACCTGGTCGACGACCCGGAGCTGCGCTTCACCCCGACGGGGCAAGCGGTGGCTCGATTCCGCATCGCGTCCACTCCGCGGTTCATGGATCGACAGACCAACGAGTGGAAGGACGGCGAGAGCCTCTTCCTGACCTGCAACGTGTGGCGGCAGGCGGCGGAGAACGCCGCCGAGAGCCTCCAGCGCGGCATGCGGGTCATCGTGCAGGGGCGGCTCAAGCAGCGGTCTTACGAGACCAAGGAAGGCGAGAAGCGCACGGTCTACGAGGTCGAGGTCGACGAGGTCGGCCCGTCCCTGCGTAACGCGACCGCCAAGGTCAACCGCACCTCCCGTCAGGGCGGTGGGGGCGGCGGCTTCGGCGGCGGTCCCGCTGACGACCCGTGGGCCTCCGCGACGCCCGCCTCGCCCCAGGGCGGTGGCGGCTTCGGCGGCGGTGGCGGTGGCGGCGGCGGCCAGCAGGGCGGCGGCTTCAGCGGCGGCGGCGACTTCAGCGACGAGCCGCCTTTCTAAACCAGTCCCATCAGTCCGAGTCCATTCCCGCCAGAAAAGCGGGGCTCTGAAAGGAGCACCACGATGGCCAAGCCGGCACTGCGCAAGCCCAAGAAGAAGGTTTGCCTGTTCTGCCACGACAAGATCTCCTACGTCGACTACAAGGACACGGCGCTGCTTCGGAAGTTCATCTCCGACCGCGGCAAGATCCGTGCGCGCCGGGTGACGGGCAACTGCACCCAGCACCAGCGCGACGTGGCGACCGCGATCAAGAACGCCCGTGAGGTGGCTCTGCTGCCCTACACGAGCACCGCGCGCTAAGGAGGCCTGTCGATATGAAGCTCATCCTCACCAACGAGGTCTCCGGCCTCGGCGCTCCCGGCGACGTCGTCGAGGTCAAGGACGGCTACGGCCGTAACTACCTCATCCCGCGCGGCTACGCCATGCGCTGGACCCGCGGCGCCGAGAAGCAGATCGAGACCATCAGGAAGGCTCGCGACGCTCGCGAGATCCGCGACCTCGGCACCGCCAAGGAGGTCGCGGGTCAGATCGGCGCGCTGCGCGTCCGGCTGACCACCCGCGCGGGCGAGTCCGGGCGGCTGTTCGGCTCGATCACGACGGGCGACATCGCCGACGCCGTGAAGGCCGCCGGCGGCCCGATCCTCGACCGCCGGCGCATCGAGATCGTCAACCCGATCAAGAGCACCGGCTCCCACCGCGTCACCGTCAAGCTCCACCCGGAAGTATCCGCGTCGGTTGACGTCGAGGTCCTCGCGGGCTGATTTTTTTCCGGCCCCCCTTCGTTGTTTGGAGGGGGGCTTTTTCTTCCGGCGCGCGCCGTACTTCGGCCAGCTTTTATTACCTTCCGGTACGCGCTGCCCTGGCCCACCACCCGCCGTACTCCGGCTGATGGCCCTCCAGGAAACGGCCTCTGACCCTTCACCGGCTGGGCGCCGTTACGCGAGCCCACCTTGACTGGCTGCCGTGGTGAAGTGGGCACTCCCGAACGCCGCGTGGACGTTATTTCCTATTCGGGCGGCGTAGAATGCTTTAGTTCTTCGGCGCGTTCCCCCCTGGAGGCTGGCCGTGGCCCGTCCCTTGATGTTGTTTGCTGTTGGTGCCATGGCGGCGGTTGTCGGCTGTGCACCGGTTGATGAACCGGTGAGTACGGCCGGGCCGAGTGCGTCCACGGCGTGTTCCAAGGAGCAGCTCAAGCTCGTCAACGCTGGCAAGCTGACCATCGGCACTGACAAACCTGCCTTCGAGCCCTGGTTCAAGGACGGCGATCCGGGCAACGGGCAGGGGTTCGAGAGTGCGGTGGCGTTCGCCGTGGCCGGTGAGCTGGGCTTTGACCGTAGCGAGGTGCAGTGGAGCACGGTGAAGTTCGACTCCGCGTTCGCGCCGGGCGTGAAGCAGTTCGACTTCGACGTCAACCAGGTGTCCATCACTCCGGCTCGGGCCAAGGCGGTTGATTTCAGTAAGGGCTACTACGTGGTCAAGCAGGCCCTTGTCGCCGTCGAGGGGAGCAAGTTCGCCGGGGCCAAGAGCCTGGCGGAGTTGAAGGACGCGAAGATCGGTGTGCAGGTCGGGACGACCTCGTTCAACGCCGTCAAGGAGATCATCCAGCCCACTGCCGATCCCAACGTGTACAACGAGCAGATCGACGCTGTGAACGCCCTGAAGAACGACCAGGTGGATGCGCTGGTCGTGGACCTGCCGACGGCGTTCTACGTGACCGCCGCGCAGGTGGAGAAGTCGAAGATCGTGGGGCAGTTCAGCTCGACGGGGGGCACGCCTGAGGAGTTCGGGCTGGTCATGGAGAAGGGCAGCGCGCTCAAGCCCTGTGTGGACAAGGCTGTGGACGCGCTGAAGGCGAAGGGCGAGCTGGCCAAGATCGAGCAGGAGTGGCTCGGCTCGGCGGCCGGCGCGCCCGAGTTGAAATGAGCGAGTGGGTCAAGTCCGAGCGGCAGGTCGAGCGCGAGCGGTTGCGCCGCTCCCATGCCCGCCGTTCGGGCTCGATCGCGACGGTGTCGACGGTGGTCTTCATCGTTTTGGTCGTGTGGGTGGTCACGAACGCGCCGGGCTGGCCGAGGGTCCAGGCGACGTTCTTCGACTCCGACCAGTTCGTCAAGGCGCTGCCCGATGTGGCGAGCGGGTTCCTGCTGAACGTCAAGATCTTCCTGATCGCCGAGGTGCTCATCCTGATCGTCGGCCTGCTGGTGGCGCTGGCCAGGGGGATCAAGACGCCGGCGTTCTTCCCGATCAGGGCGTTGGCCACGCTCTACACCGACGTGTTCCGTGGTGTGCCGACCATTTTGGTGATCTACCTGGTCGGGTTCGGGCTGCCCGCGCTCAAGTTGCAGGGCATCCCCACCGACCTGGCGACGCTGGGCATCATCGCGCTGACGTTGTCGTACGGCGCGTACGTGGCCGAGGTGTTCCGGGCCGGCATCGACTCCGTCCACCCGAGCCAGGTGGCGGCGGCGCGCTCGCTCGGGCTCAGCCACGGCAGGACCATGCGGTTCGTGGTGCTGCCGCAGGCCACGCGCAGGGTTGTGCCGCCGCTGCTGAACGACTTCGTCTCGCTGCAGAAGGATACGGCGCTGGTGTCCACCATCGGGCCGCTGGAGGCGATCCGGCAGGCGCAGATCCACGTGACCGACACGTTCAACTACACGCCCTACCTCGTGGCCGCGCTGCTGTTCCTCCTGGTCACGATCCCCCTGGCCAGGTTCACCGACCACCTGGCCGCCCGCACGCGCAGGAGGCGCGGCGCATGAGCGGATGGTGCAGACGGACGGTACCGGTGGGGGAGGACGCGACGATGGTCGGTGTCGTGCGGTCGGCCGGGCTCGGGCGCCTGATGGAGGAGGGCGCATGAGCCTGTTGACGATCGACGGGGTGTGGAAGCATTTCCACGGGCACAGCGTGCTGCGCGGCATCGATCTGGAGGTGCGTCCGCACGAGGTGGTGAGCCTGATCGGGGCCTCGGGGTCGGGCAAGTCCACGCTCCTGCGCTGCGTGAACCTGCTGGAGACGGTGGACGACGGCACGATCACGCTCGACGGACAGGAGATCACCGATCCCCGGGTGAAGGTCGACGACGTACGCAAACGACTGGGCATCGTGTTCCAGGCGTTCAACCTCTTCCCGCACATGACCGTGCTGGACAACGTCACCTTGGCGCCCCGGCAGGTGCACAGGCTGGCCAAGGGGGAGGCGGAGGAGCAGGCGCACGAGTTGCTGGCCCGGTTCGGGCTGGCGGACAAGGCGCGGGCCTACCCCGACCGGCTCTCCGGCGGGCAGCAGCAGCGGGTGGCCATCATCAGGGCCCTGGCCATGCGGCCCCGGCTGATGCTGCTCGACGAGGTCACCTCGTCGCTCGACCCGGAGCTGGTGGTGGAGGTGCTGCAGGTCATCAGGGAGCTCAAGGAGTCGGGCATGACGATGATCCTCACGACGCACGAGATGGGGATCTGTCGGGAAATCTCGGACACGGTGTGCTTCCTCGACGGTGGCGTGCTGCTGGAGAAGGGGCCCCCAGAGAAGGTCTTCACCGACCCGGAGAACGCCAGGACCAGGAAGTTCCTGCGCAGCGTGTTCGAATCGAGACGGTTGTAGGGCACCGGTCGACCTCGGGCATCCGGACGTCCATCAGCACGACGTCGGGCACGCGGATCCGATCGGTGCCGGTGGCGCCCGCGGCGGGGCATCCAGGGAACGCGCCCACAATGTCTCACCCCTTGGACGACAGCGAGCACGCCGAGCGACGCGGGTAACAGGGGCTACGCTCCGGTGATCAGCCAGGCGGTTCCGGCGGCTCGGCGGGCGAGGGTGATCAGGCGTGCGATCATCCACACCCCGAGCGCGC
Organism: Nonomuraea purpurea; assembly: GCF_042650645.1. Classification (NCBI taxonomy): domain Bacteria; kingdom Bacillati; phylum Actinomycetota; class Actinomycetes; order Streptosporangiales; family Streptosporangiaceae; genus Nonomuraea; species Nonomuraea purpurea. The sequence continues at coordinate 36,354 of NZ_JBHSBI010000024.1, read as the reverse complement.
ACCAGAGGGCCACGACGCCGAACCCGGAGGCGAACAGCGCGGCCGGCAGGTACGCCAGCGTCGTCCACACTCCGGCCCAGGCCAGATAGCGCTGGTCGCCCGCACCGATGAGCACCCCGTCGAGCACGAACACGATCCCGCAGATCGGCTGGAACACCGCCACCGGCCACAGCAGGGCCAGCAGCAGTTCGGTGACGGCCGGATCGGCGTCGAACACCCCGGGCAGCACCGGCCTGGCGGCGATGACGAGCAGGCCGAGCACGCTGCCCGACCACAGGCCCCACTGCGTCATGCGCCTGGTCGCGTCCCTGGTGGTGGTCACGTCGCCGGCGCCGAGCGAGCGTCCCGTGATGGCCTGCCCGGCGATGGCGATGGCGTCGAGGGCGAAGGCGAGCAGCGTCCACACCTGGGTGGCGATGGCGTAGGCGGCCAGCTCGGCCTCGCCCATCCTGGTGGCGATGACGGTCGCCGCGAGCAGCACCACCCGCAGGCAGACCGTGCGGATGAGCAGCGCGAACCCGGCCGCGCCCGCCTCCTTGAGCCCGGCGGCCCCCGGGAGCAGCGACGTGCCCAGCCGCAGCGCGCCCCTGGCGACCACGACGAGGTACACGGCCGCGCCCAGCGTCTGGGCCAGCACCGTCCCCCAGGCCGACCCCGCGATGCCCCAGTCGAGGACCAGCACGAACCAGCCGTTGAGCGCCGCGTTCAGTGCGAACGACCCCACCGCGACGACCAGCGGCGTGAGCGTGTCCTGCAGCCCGCGCAGCACCCCGGTGCCCGCCAGCACGACCAGCATGCCGGGCGTGCCGAGCAGGCTGATGCGCAGGTATGTCACGGCCTGCGCGCTCTGCCCCGCGTTCGCCCCGAACAGCTCCACCACGGCGGGAGCCAGCGGCCAGAACACGGCGATCAGCGCCACGCCGATGCCCAGGGCGAGCCAGATCCCGTCCACGCCGCTGCGCATTGCCCGAGCGTGGTTGCCCGCTCCCGTCTGGCGCGCCACGGACGCCGTGGTGCCGTAGGCGAGGAAGACGCAGAGGTTCACCAATGTGGTCAGAACCGTGCCCGCCACACCCAGCGCGCCCACTGCCGTGGTGCCCAGCCCGTGCCCCACGATGGCGTAGTCGGCGAGCAGGAAGAGCGGCTCGGCCACCAGCGCGCCGAACGCCGGCACGGCCAGCCGGAGAATCTCCCGGTCCCGGGGTGTAATGGGCATTTGTCCATTATGGGCCTTACACGGCGTGTCGGCGAAACTTTCTTTTCTCCACAGCCGGTGGAAATCGTTTCCGCAGGTCAGGGGCATGCTGTGGATATCGCCTGAGAGTTATCCCCAGGCTTCGTCCACAGGCATTTCACATGCTGGGGCCCATCGTGCACAGCTTGACCACAGGGTTGTCCACAGGCCGCGTTGCCGTCGGACCCGGACTCCGCGAAACTGTCAGCCTGGTCGACTACAAGTGGGGGTGGTGCGACCGCCTGGCTGTTCGAGGGGGCGCGGTGAGCATTGACGAGGAGATGGGCGCGGGCCCCGGTTTCGAGCGCACACCGCCGCACAACATCGACGCCGAGCAGTCGGTGCTCGGCGGCATGATCCTGTCCAAGGACGCCATCGCCGACGTCGTGGAGATCCTGCGCTCCGACGACTTCTACCGCCCGGCCCACCAGATGGTCTACGACGTCATCACCGACCTCTACGGCAGGGGCGAACCCGCCGACGCGGTGACGGTCTTCGACGAGCTGCAAAAGCGCGGCGAGATGGCCAGGGTGGGTGGCGCGGCCTACCTCCACACGCTCACGGCCGTCGTCCCCACGGCCGCCAACGCCGGCTACTACGCCAAGATCGTCAGAGAGCAGGCCATCCTGCGCCGCCTCATCGAGGCCGGCACCCGCATCGTCTCCTACGGCTACGGCGGGCAGAACGAAGAGGTCGACGACCTCGTCGACCGCGCCCAGGCCGAGATCTACAAGGTCACCGAGCGCCGCACGTCAGAAGACTACGCGCCGCTGGCCGACATCATGCCCGGCGCCCTCGACGAGCTCGAGGCCATCGGCAGCCGCAGCGGCCAGATGGTCGGCGTCCCCACCGGCTTCCAGGACCTCGACACGCTCACCAACGGCCTCCACCCGGGTCAGATGATCGTCGTGGCCGCCCGTCCCGCCATCGGCAAGGCGCTGGCGCTCGACACGCCGCTGCCCACGCCCGCCGGGTGGACGACGATGGGGCAGGTCCAGGTCGGCGACGAGCTGATCGGGGCCGACGGCAGGCCGACCCGGGTGGTGGCGGCCACCGAGGTGCTGCACGGCCGGCCGTGCTTCGAGGTGGAGTTCGACGACGGCACGGTCGTCGTCGCGGACGCCCAGCACCAGTGGCGCACCGCGGCCCAGGGTGTGTCCGATCGGCGGCGCGTGCTCACCACCGAGAAACTCGCGAAGGGTCACGCGGTGGAGGTGGCGGAGCCGTTCGTGTTCGACGAGCGGGAGTTGCCGGTGCCGCCGTACGCGCTCGGCGCCCGGCTCGGAGACAGCCGTGGCACGGGCGTGCGGCCAGAGGGTCCGGACGACAGGCACATCCCGATGCCCTACCTGCGGGCGTCGGAGCGGCAGAGGCGTGAGCTGCTGCGGGGCCTGCTCGATGCCCAGGCAACCACCACGGCGGGCGGAAACGGGTGTTTGGCGGTGGAGGGCCGCAGGCTGGCCCAGGAGGTCATGGAGCTTGTGCTGAGCCTTGGGCATCAGGCCGTCATGCGGGCCGAGGCAGACTCCTCCACCCATTACATGATCAACTTTACCACCGAAGTTCGCCAGATTGTGGACGTCCGCCCGATTCCTTCGCGTCCGGTGCGCTGTGTCCAGGTCGACAACGACGACCACATGTACCTCGCGAGCAGGTCCTGCGTCCCCACCCACAACAGCACGCTGGGGCTTGACTTCGCCCGTTCCGCGGCGATCAAGCATGGCATGACCACGGTCATCTTCTCGCTGGAGATGTCCCGCAACGAGATCACCATGCGTCTGCTGTCGGCCGAGGCCAGGGTCGCGCTGCACGCCATGCGTTCGGGCCTTATGACCGACGACGACTGGACCCGCCTGGCGCGACGGATGAGCGAGGTGGCCGAGGCGCCGCTGTTCATCGACGACTCGCCCAACATGTCGATGATGGAGATCAGGGCCAAGTGCCGGCGGCTCAAGCAGCGCAACGACCTGCGGTTCGTGGTCATCGACTACCTCCAGCTCATGAGCTCGCCGAAGAAGACCGAGAGCCGCCAGAACGAGGTCTCGGAGATCTCCCGTGCCATCAAGCTCCTGGCCAAGGAGCTGGAGGTGCCCGTCATCGCGATCTCCCAGCTCAACCGAGGTCCCGAGCAGCGTACAGACAAGCGTCCCGCGGTGAGCGACCTGCGTGAGTCGGGCTGCCTGACGGCGGCCACCCGCGTCATGCGGGCCGACACGGGGGCGGAGGTCTCCCTGGGCGAGCTGCTGGAGTCGGGCGCGCGCGACATCCCCGTCTGGTCGCTGGACGAACGCCTCAAACTCGTCCCGCGCACGATGACCCACGTCTTCCCCAGCGGCGTGAAGCAGGTCTATCGCGTACGGCTGCGCTCGGGCCGCGAGGTCGAGGCCACCGCGAACCACCCCTTCCTCACCTACGACGGCTGGCGGGCGCTCGGCGACCTGGCGGCGGGCACGAGGGTCGCCGTGCTACGGCACGTGCCGGCGCCGCTCGGCCTCGCGCCCTGCGACGAGGACGAACTCGTCCGGGCGGCAGGCAGCGGCGACGCGTCCCTGCCGGAGGGCCTGTCCTCGCTGCCCAAGCGGCAGATCGCGCTCTTCCTGCGGCACCTGTGGGCGACGGGCGGCCGCGTCGAATGGGACGGCCGCGCACACCTGTCCTATTGGTCCGCGAGCCGGCGGGTGGTGGACGACCTGGCCAGGCTCCTGCTCCGCTTCAACGTGATGACACGGGTGGAGCGCCGCGACGACACGTACCTGCTCGACGTCACCAGCGCCGAAGACCAGGTGCGCTTCCTCGACGACGTCGGCGTCCACGCCTGCCATGAGGAGGCGGCACGGGAGTGCGCGGCGCGCCTTCGCGAGCTCACCGGCGACACCGGTCCCGACCCGATCCCCTCACGGGTCAGGACGGCGCTCCGCGCCGAGATCCGGCGCGAGGACGCACGCTTGGGCCGGATGGCCGCCGTCCTCGACGACTCCGAGATGGAGCTGCTGGCGACCAACGACGTGTTCTGGGACGAGATCGCCGCCGTCGAGCCCATGGGCGAGCAGCCGGTCTACGACGCGACCGTGCTGGGCACGCACAACTTCGTCGCCAACGGCATCAGCCTGCACAACTCCATCGAGCAGGACGCCGACATGGTCATCCTGCTGCACCGCGAGGACGCCTACGAGCGTGAGTCGCCCAGGGCGGGCGAGGCCGACCTGATCGTGGCCAAGCACCGTAACGGCCCCACCGCCACGGTGACGGTGGCCTTCCAGGGCCACTACAGCCGGTTCGTCGACATGGCCCAACACTGACCCGTTCTGTGGGGTCCGCGTTTCGATGTCGCCATGTTGGGGTCCCACTCCGTGCTTCTCGTCACGGCGAGAAAAATCCGGAGACGGTGTCATCCGAAACCCCGGTGCCGGCCGGTATAGATCCGCGGAGCATCGAGGACGGAGACCAAGGAACATGGACGACGGGTTCGCCGAATACGTGGCGCAGCGCGGTGAGCGGCTACGTCGTACAGCGTATTTGCTGGCCGGCAACTGGGCGACGGCCGAAGATCTGGTGCAGACGGCTCTGACCAAAGCCTGGATGGCCTGGTCGCGGATCGAGGGGAACCCCGACCCGTACGTCTACCGGATCCTCGCCAACACCCACGCCTCCTGGTGGCGCAGGCGCTGGCAGAACGAGCTGCCGCACCGGCAGCTGCCGGACAGGGCCGATCCGTCGGACTTCGCGAGCGACGCCGACGAGCGCGACGTGTTGTGGACGGCGATCAGAGCGCTGTCCAAGCGCCAACGGGCGGTGGTCGTCCTGCACTACTTCGACGAGCTGACCCTGCAGCAATGCGCCGACGCCCTCGGCTGCTCCCTCGGAACAGTGAAGACGCAACTCAGCCGGGCGCTGGCACGACTGCGCGTGAATTCGGAGATCCAGACCACGGGAGCGGGACGATGACCTACAGCGAGCGTGACCTACACACGCTGCTCGCCGAGCGCAGCGAGCAGGGACCGGGCGGGCGGCTCGATCCGGCCGCCTTCGCGCGGCGGGGCAGGCGGATCCGGGCGCGCAGGGCCGGGATCGGCCTCGGGGCGGCGGGGGCCGCACTGGCGGCGGCCCTGTTGATGATTCCGGCGGCGACGACCACGGCCGTGCCCGCACCGGCGCCCGCGGCCAACGGGGGGACGGGGTTGCCGCAGACCGTGCGGGTCGGGGAGCACAATCTTGCCCTCGTCGCCGAGCAGCCGGGCCGGTCGCCTTCGACCGCGCTGACGTACCAGCCCAGAAGTGCCACCGTGGGCATCTGGGTGAAATGCGCTGTGCCTGGCAGCATGTACTTCTTCCGCGCGGAGTCCGGCGGGGCGACGTCGAGCGGGTTCAAGAAGTGTGACAATCCTCCGGTGGTGGAGACCCGGATCACGGGCGCGAAGGAGTGGATGAGCAAGCCGCAGACGGTGGAGTACTGGGTGTTCGCGCCAGACGTTCCCGTCAATGCGGTCGAAGGTCCTGACTGTGACTTCGAGCCCACCTGCGAGGGTAAGTACACGGCCTTCGGGCTGATGGATCGCAAGGTCGCGGACAGGCTGGCCGCCCAGTACCCGGGCGGCTCCTACACGGCCGGCGTCTACGAGCCGCGCAACCCCTGAAGCCTCAGCCGCCGAAACGGCTTCTGGACTGGCTGCCATCAAGCCGCCTCGTCCGCGGAATCGGGAGCGGGAGCCAGCCGCACGCTGCCGGACTGGGCCTTCTCGTCGGGGAAGACCCACTTCCGGAGCGCCCAGAAGCGGAAGACCATGGCGATCAGCGTGCCGATGATCTGCGCGCTCATGAAGTCGGCGATCTCCTGGGTCGCCAGGCTCACATCCGGGGTCTCCAGGTGAAATACGTACCGGGAGATCCACAGCGGCGCGGAGCTGAGCACCAGACCGACGCCACTGACCAGGAAGAACAGCGCCGCCTCGTGACGGCGCTCGCGGCCGCCCCTGGTCCGGAACGACCATTCGCGGTTCAACACGTAGGACACGATCGTCGCCACGAGCACCGCGATGATCTTCGCGGTCACCGGCTTCGGTTCCAAAACGGTGAGCTTCAGCCCATAGAACACCGTGTTGTCCACTAAGAACGCTGTTCCACCGACCACCGCGAACTTCAGCAGTTCATGGTGCTTCAGCGCAAGTGCGTGCAGCGGTTCCGGCAATCTTGCGAGCACTGCTTTCGCTATTCGGAGCACCCCCGATCTTCTCACCGGCCGAACACCCCGGTAACAAGATTTACGGACCCTGCATCACTCGGCCAGCCCGCGGCGTCGAAGCTCTTCGAGCTCGTCGAGGCGTTCTGCGGCGTGCTTGGACCGTGTCGGTGCGACGGCGACAATGTTGTCAAATGGTGTGTACCTGAAGTGGTCAATGGCGATCCGCGCCCCAATGGGCAGGGTCGAAAGATCGACACCTTCGAATGACGATCTCCGCAGCAGGAACTGCGTGGCCGGATCTCTCTTCACCAGCTCGCCGGGCACCCAGTAGAAGCTCGCCTCCGTGAACTTGGCCTCCGAGATGTCCAGCGCCCAGTCGACGTCACGGTAGAAGGCGACGGCGTTGGCGGTGAAGGCGTCGCGCAGCTCGGCGGGCACGATGGAGGGAGGTATCGTCATCATGGAGTTCACCGGGCCACGTAAGGTCACGTGGCGGAACAAGCACGCTTCCAAATGGATCATTCCCGTGGTGGTGGTCCGATCCACCAGCACGTCCTCGAAGCGCACCCCGCGCACGACGCTTCCCCGCAGCGCGCATCGGCTGGCGACGACGTCACGAACCACCAGGCCGTAACCGGGATCGTCGTCCTGGACGATCCGGCAGTAAACGAACTCGCATCGATCCAGCCGGGCAGGCCCGATCGTGCGGCCAGAACCGATGACATTCGTGTCCGTGAAATGCTGCCGCTCGATCTCCAAGCGCTCTGTGTGCACGGCCCCTCGTCTCTGCAGGCAATGGGTTCATATGACGGCGCGGCGACGATCGGCGCCCGGTCGTTCGTGGACCGTACATCAACGGTCCGACAGTCGTCGGAAGGGGATGTGACGGAGCAGACAGCAGCTGCCGGAATGGCTGCTGATCGTCCCGTTGCTCTAGCGGATGAATGAGCGAAGGGAAGAACATCATGACCATCCTCGTCGCCTATGACGGCTCGGCGGACTCGCGCGGCGCGATCGAGTTCGCCGCCAAGCATCTCGCCGCTCAGCCCACGCTCGTCGTCACGGTGTGGGAGCCGCTGCTCGTGCAGCTCAGGAAGTATCCGCTGGCCGCAGGCGCGATCGACCCCGGCACCGAGGACGAGGCCCACGCCCAGGCCGAGCAGCATGCCAGGGAGGGGGCGGAGCTGGCGATGGCGGCCGGGTTGTCCGAGGTGAGCTATCGGGCGGTGGCCGACAACGAGTCGATCTGGAAGACGATCGTGGACGTGGCCGACGAGGTCGACGCTTCGTTGATCGTCACGGGGTCGCGTGGTCTGGCCGGGGTCAGGTCGGTGCTGCTCGGCAGCGTCTCCAACCACGTGCTGCACCACGCCAACCGCCCGACCCTCATCGTCCCCCCGGTGAAGGCCACGTCCCGCTGAGAGCTCGCCCGGGGAGGGCACGTCCGCCCTCCCCGGATGAAGGCCCGCGCAGCCGAAGAAGCCCCGGGGGCTAGCAGGTCGCCGAAGGGGTGAGGCGGCAGGTTTGCGGCGGTGACAGATGCGTGTCGATGCGCCGCGCCCCCGGCCCCTCCTCCCCGAGCCGGTCGTGCGGGTTGGCCACCGGGCAGCGATCCAGCGACAGGCACCCGCACCCGATGCAGTCGGTGAGGTCGTCGCGCAGCCGCTGGAGCTGCTCGATGCGGTCGTCGAGCTCACCCCGCCAGGCGGCCGACAGATGGGCCCAGTCCTCGCGGTTGGGGGTGCGCTCGTCGGGCAGCTCGGCCAGGGCATCCTTGATCGTTTTCAGGGGGATGCCGATGCGCTGCGCCAGCCTGATGAAGGCCACCCTGCGCAGGCTGTCACGGGGGTAGCGGCGCTGGTTCCCGGCCGTCCGCCGGCTGGTGATCAGGCCCTTGGCCTCGTAGAAGTGCAGAGCGGAGACGGCGACGCCGCTGCGTTCTGCGAGCTGGCCGACTGTGAGCTCCTTGGTGTTCCACGCGACGGTCATACCTAGAGATTACTTGAGGGTGCGTTCGAAGAAGGTTTCGAGGACGACGACGGTCTGGGTCCCGGTCACGCCGTCCACCGAGAAGACCCGGCGCAGCACGTCCTGCAACTGTTGTGTGCTGCTCGTGCGGACCTTGAGCAGCACGGACGCGGGGCCCGCGATGACGTGCGCCTCCTCGATCTCGGGGATCGCCGCCAGCCGGTCGGCGCTGTCGCCCATCCACGTGCTGCCGTCGACCAGCACGTACGCCGTCACCGTGCGCCCGAGCGCCTCCTGGTCCACCTCGATCGTGGTGCGCCTGATCACGCCGCGTTCGCGCAGCTTGCGCACCCGCTCGTGCGCGGCCCCGCCGGACAGCCCCACCGCCTGACCGAGCACCGCGTACGACCGCGTCGCGTCCTCCTGGAGCAGACTGATGAGTGTCCTGTCGATATCGTCCACGGCCAAATGTTATCTTGCGATATGCCGGATAGACCGAACGGCGTATGGTGGACGGCATGATGGACACGATCCCCTCTGAGTTCGAGGCCTTGGACGAGCGGTTCACCACGGTCGGCGGAGACGGCCTGGTCGAGCGGCTCTACACGGGCACCCGCTGGGCCGAGGGCCCGGTCTACTTCCCCGCGGGCCGGTTCCTGGTCTGGAGCGACATCCCCAACGAGCGGATGTTGCGCTGGGACGAGATGACCGGCGCGGTGGGCCCGTTCCGCGTGCCCTCCGGCTACGTCAACGGCAACACCCTCGACCGCGAGGGCCGGCTGATCTCCTGCGAGCAGGGCGCCCGCCGCGTCACCCGCACCGAGCACGACGGCTCGATCACGGTGATCGCCGACCGCTGGGAGGGCAAGCGGCTCAACAGCCCCAACGACGTGGTCGTCCGCTCGGACGGCTCCGTCTGGTTCACCGACCCGCCGTACGGGATCATCGGCAACTACGAGGGCGTCGCCGCCGAGCAGGAGATCGACGGCTGCCACGTCTACCGCGTCGACCCGGTGACGGGCGAGGTGCGGATCGTGGCCGACGACTTCGCGCGGCCCAACGGCCTGGCGTTCTCGCTGGACGAGAGCCGCCTGTACGTGGCCGACACGCGGGCGAAGCACCTGAGGGTGTTCGACGTGCGCGGGGACGGCACGCTGAGCGGCGGAAAGGTCTTCGCCGAGGGCACAGACCAGGACAAGTTCGACGGCATGCGGCTCGACGACACCGGCCGCGTCTGGGCCGCGGCGGGCAAGGCCGTGCTCTGCTTCGACCCCGACGGCACGCTGATCGGCCGGCTCAAACTGCCCGAGTCCGTGGCCAACCTGGTCTTCGGCGGGCTCAAGCGCAACCGCATGTTCATCACGGCCTCCTCCTCGCTCTACTCCCTGATGACCAACGTCACCGGCGCGCGCCCGGTCTGGGCCGGGCGCTGACCTCACTCCCACCGGAACAGGCGCACGGCCAGCCCGCCGAAGATCACCAGCCCTGCGGCGACGACGAGCAGGTGGACAGGCTGCGGGGCCTGTCCCGCCCAGGTGTCCCTCAGCGCCTGCGCGAGCGGCCCCGCCACCGAGTAGTCGCTGACCGTCCTGAGCGCGTCCGGCATGAGCTCCCGAGGGATCCAGACCCCGCCGAGGAGCATGAGCGGCATCATGACCACCGACCCGATCCCCGGCGCGGTCTTGGCGTTGGGCGCGACGGCGGCGATCACCAGCCCCATGGCCATCAACGCGGCCGAGCCGAGCAGGAAGACCACGACGAACCACGCCCACTGCCGCGGCACCGCCGTCCCGAATGCCAGCGAGCTCGCCACGATCAGGATCGCCGTGGACACGACACCGCCGGCCAGGTTGATCAGGAGCTGTGCGCCCAGCACCCGCACGGGATGCACCGGTGTGGTGGACATGCGCCGCAGTACCCCCTGCTCGCGGTAGGCGGCGAGCACCCCGGGCACCACGGTGCACGCCGTGATCAGCAGCGAGAGGAGCAGCATGATGCTGGGCAACTGCGTGTCCACGGCCCTTTCGCCTGACTCGCCCAGCTCGGTCATGCCCGGGATGCTGAGCCCCAGCACGACCAGCAGGGCGACCGGCAGACCGATGGTGAACAGCAGCTGCGGCCACTCCCGCAGGTGCAGCTTGGCCTCCAGAACGAGCAGCTTCATGCCAGTTTCCTTCCGGTGAGCGCGAGGAACGCGTCGTCCAGCGTGGCCCGCTCGATCCGCAGGTCTCCTGGAACGATCTGGTGCCGGGCGAGGGCGAGGGTCACGGCGGGGGCGAGGTTGCCCGAGCCGGTGACGACGACCTGGTCGCCGCTCCTTGCGACCTGGCTTACCTCGGGGACGGCGAGCAGCACCTCGTCCGCGACGGGCGCCGACGGCCTGAACCGCACCCGCTGCTCCTCACCCACCTGCGCGATGAGCCCGGAGGGCGTGTCGGTGGCGACGACCCTGCCCGCGTCGATGAGCGCGAGCCTGTCGCAGAGCCGCTCGGCCTCCTCCATGAAGTGCGTGACGAGCACGATCGTCACGCCCGAATCGCGCACCTGCTGGACCAGCTCCCAGGTGTCCCTGCGGGCCTGCGGGTCGAGCCCGGTCGTCAGCTCGTCGAGCACCGCGACACGTGGCCGGCCGACCAGGGCCAGCGCCACGGACAACCGCTGGCGCTGCCCGCCCGAGAGCTTCTTGAACGCGCTGTCGCGCTTGCCGGTCAGTCCGACCCGGTCGAGCAGTTCCGACCAGTTCGCCGGGTCCGGGTAGAAGGAGGCGTAGAGGTCCATGGCCTCCCACACCTTGATCTTCTCCGGCAGCGCCGCGCTCTGCAGTTGCATGCCCAGCACCTGGCGCAGTTCGTCCCGGTCCTGGTTCGGGTCCAGTCCGGCCACGCGTACGGTGCCGCCGTCGCGCGCCCGCAGGCCCGCGATGCATTCGACGGTGGTGGTCTTGCCGGCGCCGTTCGGGCCGAGGATGCCGAAGATCTCGCCTTCTGCCACCTCGAAGGACACATCGTCGACCGCCAGGTGGTTCGGGTACTGCTTGCGCAGGTTCCTGACCTCGATGAGTTTCATGCGTTAAACGCTAGAAACGCGTGGTTTGTAGGGGAATCGCGTTAGCTGCCCGGCAAGGGTGTATCTAGGTGCAGTGACCGCGAGGGTTCCGTTGCCGCAAACTGAAGGCATGCTCAGAAGGCTTGGCCAGGTGTCGGCGCTGCTCGCGCTGCTCGTCGTCGAGGTGCCCGCGCTCGCGCTCGCGGCGCTCGCGCTGCTGCTGTCGTTCGCTCTGGGTCTGGTCTTCCTCTTCCCGCCGCAGGCGCAGCTCGTAAGGTCGCTGGCCGAGCTCAACCGGCGCTTGATGCGCAGGTGGACCGACATCGACATCGAGAGCCCCTACCTGCCCAAACCGCCCCCGCCTGTTCCGCAGGCCGACGGCATGTACCGCTCGAACCGCACTCTCTACAGGACCCCGAGGTTCCCGGCGTGGAACGACCGGTGGAGATGGCTGCTCACCGACCCGGCGACCTGGCGCGACTCGCTCTGGCTGGTGCTCGACCCGGCGGTGAAGGCGGGGCTGCTGCCGCTGTTCGTCCTGCTGCCCGCGCGCGGCCTGCGCCTGTACGCCCTCTGGAGCGAGCTCCTGCTGGGCTCGACCAAGGCCAGCCGCCTGGCCGGCCAGGTGAGCCACCTGCGGCGCACCAGGAACCTGGCCGCCGACTCCCAGGCGGCCGAGATGCGCAGGATCGAGCGTGACCTGCACGACGGCACCCAGGCCAGGCTCGTGGCCATCGGCATGACGCTGGGCGCGGTCGAGCAGCTCGTCGACCAGGACCCCACGGCGGCCAAGGCACTGCTGGCCAAGGCCAGGGACGCCTCCTCCGAGACGCTGACCGAGCTGCGCAGGGTCATCAGGGGCATCCACCCGCCCGTCCTGGCCGAACGCGGGCTGGCCGACGCCGTGCGCGCGCTGGCGATCGACAGCCCGATGCGGGTGGACGTGGAGGTCGACCTGGCGCACCGGCCCGAGGCGCCGGTCGAGGCCGCCGTCTACTTCGCCGTCAGCGAACTGCTCTCCAACGCCGCGCGGCACGGCGACGCCGGCCACGCCACGATCGACATCAGCTCCAATGGCACCAACCTGCGCGTCACGGTCACCGACGACGGCATGGGCGGCGCCGACCCGGCCAAGGGCAGCGGCCTGATCGGCATCGAGCGGCGCCTGGCCGCCTTCGACGGGGTGCTCGCCCTGAACAGCCCTCCCGGCGGCCCCACGACCGTGACGATCGACCTGCCCAGGGTTCTGCCCCAGCACTGGGCGGGCAACCTGCCCACCATGCCGCGGTGGAAGGCGGCCGTACTCGTCCTCCTGTGGAGCACGGCCTGGTGCCCGACGTTCCCGCAGGGGTTCGTGGCGGCGGTGTTCAAGCTCGCCGGACTCGAGGAGAAGGCCTGGTTCCTTGCCCTCTATCTGCCCGAGGTCTGGCAGTGGCCGACGATTTTTGGCATGATCTCGCTCGGCGTGGCCATGTACGTCACGGCCCATCGGATCAACGTGATCCACACCCACGAACGCTGGACGATCCAGACCGCCCTGACCAAACCCTGGTGCTAATGAACAACCGCGTGCTCATCGCCGAGGACCTCTACCTGCTCAGAGACGGGCTCGTCCACCTGCTCCAGGCCCACGGCTTCGAGATCGTGGGGGCCGTGGAGTCCGGGCCTGAGCTGCTGAAGGGACTGATCGAGCTGCGGCCCGACGTCTCGATCGTGGACGTGCGGCTGCCGCCCACGTTCACCGACGAGGGCCTGCAGGCCGCGCTCGCGGCCAGGCGCCAGGTGCCGGGGCTGCCTGTCCTCGTGCTGTCCCAGCACGTCGAGCAGCTTTATGCGCGCGAACTGCTGGCCGACGGCTCGGGCGGGATCGGCTACCTGCTCAAGGACCGCGTCTTCAACGCCGAGCAGTTCGTCGACGCCGTACGCCGGGTCGCGGCGGGCGGCACCGCCATGGACCCGGAGGTCATCGCCAAGCTGCTGGCCAGCAACGCCAGGAACGAACCGCTGGCCGCGCTCACGCCCCGCGAGCGCGAGGTGCTGGAGGCCATGGCCGAGGGACGCTCCAACGCGGCGATCTCCCAGCGGCTCTACCTGAGCGAGAGCGCTGTGGCCAAACACACAGCCGGCATCTTCGCCAAGCTCGGCCTGGCCCCCTCCGACGACGACAACCGCCGCGTGCTCGCGGTTCTCGCCTACCTCAACAGCCGATAGCGATCGGTCCTGACGGCCCAGAGTTGTCGGTCGCACCGGCTATTTTCATAGAGGCATGGCGCGACGAAGGAGTGGTAACAGGTGAAAATCCGGGTTAACCGCGACGTACTTGCAGACGCGGTGGCGTGGGCTGCCCGAGTCCTGCCCAGCCGGCCTGTGGTGCCCGTGCTCTCCGGGCTGCTGCTGGAAGCGGGTGAGGAGCTGAGCCTGTCGGCGTTCGACTACGACGTCTCCGCGCGCGCCACCATCGACGCCGACGTGGCCGAGACGGGCAGCGTGCTGATCCCGGGCAAGCTGCTGGCCGAGATCAGCCGCAGCCTGCCCGCCGAAGACGTCGAGATCGTCACAGAGGGCCAGGAGGCGGTGCTGACCTGCGGGAGCGCCGAGTTCGGGCTGATCACGATGCCGGTCGAAGACTTCCCGACCCTGCCGACGATGCCGCCGAGCGTCGGAGCGATCGGCGGCGGCGTGTTCGCCTCCGCGGTCGCCCAGGTCGCGCCCGCCGCCAGCCGCGACGACACGCTGCCGATGCTCACCGGCATCAGGGTCGACATCGAGGGCGAGTCCGTGGCGATGGCGGCGACCGACCGCTACCGCATCGCCGCCCGCGACTTCGCCTGGCGTCCGATCACCCCCGACGTCGCCGTCTCCGCCATGGTTCCCGCGCGCGTGCTGGTCGAGGTGGCCAAGTCGCTGCGCGGCGGCGAGGTGTCGGTCGCGATGGGCGACGGGGTGGCGGGGTTCGAGAGCGTCGGGCGCAGCACCACCGTGCGGCTGCTCGACGAGCAGTTCATCGACTACCGCGCCAGGCTGGCCTCCGACTGGTCGATCAGGGCCGACGTGGCGGTGGCGCCGTTCGTGAACGCGATCAAGCGGGTGGCCCTGGTGGCCGAGCGCAACACGGCGGTCCGGCTGTCCTTCAGCCAGGGCCAGGTGCTCATTCAGGCCGGCGGCGGCGACATCGGGCGCGGCACCGAGGTGGTGCCGTGCGAGCTGCGGGGCGACGACATCCAGATCGCCTTCCAGTCCCACTTCCTGCTCGACGGGCTGACGGGGATCGAGAGCGAGCTGGCCCGCATCAACATGGAGTCGCCGACCAGGCCCGCCCTCATCCAGGACGTTCCCGGCGACGCCGAGCCCGCCTTCCGCTACCTGGTCATGTCCCTGCGTCAGGGCTGAGGTCGCTCTGGCGGTCGGCGACCAGCGTGAGATCGGGCTCCTCCCGCTTGCGCTCGCTCCTGCGCACCGCACGCCTCCCTTGCGTGGGGGACCGGCCCCCACAGGGCGCTCAGGGGCCTTCAGCGGGGGTCAGGACGACTCGGTCAGGGCGATGAGGATGTGTTCCATGCAGGCGTGCCCGGCCCGCTCGGCCGCCGCCGCGTCTCCCGCCGCGATGGCCCGGGCGATGGCGTCATGCGGGATGTAGCTCTTGTTGAACGACGTCCCGGCGGCGGTGATGCTGGCCCGCAGCGCCGCCGAGAAGTCCTCGTACAGGTCGATCAGCACCAGGTTGTGCGTGGCGTGCGCGACGGCCATGTGGAAGGCCAGGTCGGCCTCGACGAAGAAGTCGGGGTCGTCCAGCTCCCAGGCCCGCTCGCGCTCGGCCAGCGCCGCCTCGATGCGCTTGATGTCGTCGTCGGTACGCCGGGAGGCCGCCAGGCGGGCTGACTCGACCTCGAGCGCACGGCGTACCTCGAGGATCTCGAGCTGCTCGGCCTGCTTGAGCCGCCTGAGCATCGCGCCGGACAGCTCGCTGGTCGCGCGGACGTAAGTGCCGTCCCCCTGACGGCACTCGAGCAGCCCGGCGTGCGTGAGCGCGCGCACGGCCTCACGAACGGTGTTGCGCCCCACTCCGAGCTGCTCGGCGAGCACCGTCTCGGTGGGGATCTTGCCGTTCATCGGCCACGACCCTGAGGTGATCTGCTCCTTGAGCTGATCGATCACCTGGTCGACGAGCGAAGCCCGCTGCGCCGTACGCAGACTCACAGTCCGCCTCCTCCGGGGAAACCAATCATCCTATGAGTCAATGACTGGTCGACCCTAATTATTCCAGACTCAAAACGCCAAATCTGGAGCTCCCGGAGGTTCAGTGGGAAACCGTGGCGTCCGCCGTCACCCCCGCCATCGCGGAGCGGACTCCGGCGGCTTCGAGGGCCTTACGATATGCGGCCGTCTGCTGCGGTCGGGACCCGGCCCTGCCGTAGAGGTCGCCCAGCTCACGCCAGCAGCGGGCGGCCTGCCTGTCAGAGCCGAACACCGGCCGGTCCAGCGCGTCGAGCAGCTCGTGGGCCTGGCGCAGATGCGTGGCGGCCTCCTGCCCGCTCTCCTGGGAGAGAGCGACGGTGGCCAGCACCAGGTGGGCCTCGGCCGGCGTCGTGCCGGAGCGGTCGTGTGACAGCCCCAGAGCGGCGCCGGCCAGCTCGCCCGCGCGCACCGGATCGTCGGCCCGCAGCTTGACCCGCGCGTGCACGATGAGACTCTCGCCGTGCTCGCGGGTGGTCGCGGGGAAGGCGGCGAACGCCTTGGCGGCGGAGGCGATGAGCCGCTCGGCCTCGTCGATGGGCGCCGTGGCCAGCCTGGCCCAGTGCATGGCGACCCCGGCGAGCTCGAGCGCGAGCCTGGTCTGGCGGCCCGCCATGATCGCGTCGTCGGCCAGGCGCACGGCCAGCGCGGAGTCCTCGCCGGCAGCGGCCGCGGCACTCGCGTGCCACAGCGCCTGGATCTCTCCGGAACGGTCCACAACCTCAGGCACGCCGGTCAGGTCCAGCACACGCCGGACGTAGCCGAGCTCGGGGGAGTCGCTCTCGCGCTCGCTGCGGGCCTCGACCAACGCGGCGGCCAGATCGATGGCGATCTCGCCCTGCGTGATCGACAACCGCTGGGCCTGCTCCAGCGCGGCGCCGGCCAGGTCGCGGGCGCGCAGGCGGTCGCCCGCCCGCTGGTAGCAGCGGCTCAGCGCGATGGTGAGCGGGAGGTCGGCCAGCCGCTCGGGGTGGGCCGCGGCCTCTCTGCGCAGGCGCTCGAACGCCTCCACCGCCTGGCCGAGGCGACCCTGGGCCTCAAGAGCGCGCGCTCTGCCGAACCGGGCGTGCGCGGTCAGCATGGCGTTCTCTTCGTCGGCAGCCTTGACGATCTCGCTGAAACGGTCGGCGGCGACGGACGGGTCGCCGTGCTGCAGTTCGAGCTCGGCATGACGCAGACCGAGCTCGGTGTCGATGCGCTGCCGAGGCTCGATCCCGTGAAGGAGGAACTCGGTCGTGCACCCAAGTCGCTCGGCCAGCAGCCGGGCCACAACAGGAGTCGGCGTGCGCTTGCCCGACTCAATGAGCGAGACATAACTGTCAGACAGGTCGGGTCCGGCCAGTTGGGCCTGCGACATCCGCCTGTTCAGCCGCAGTCCTCGGACGCGGTCACCGATGGTTCCCTGACTCGGCATCTCATCTCTCAAGGCGGGGAAGGGTCAACAACACGCAATGATTGCATGAAGTAGCCGAATCGGGTATCCCCGCTGAAGAATTCCCCACAAGGAGATTAATCGTCGCCGTCGTCCTTGCTGGGAAAAAGCATCTGACAGACCTCGAGGTACAAGGTCTCGGGGTACGGAATGTACTCCACCGTCGAGAGAGCCTGGTCCTGACCAGCGGACTCGAGGATGAACTCACCGTAACCGAGTATGCGCCCAAGGAGAGATCTTTGGAAGCTCATGTCGGTGACCTTCCCCAAGGGCATCATCGCGACCTTGCGGGTGATGAGTCCCGTTGTCAGCAACATGCGCTTGGAAGTCACCACAAAGTAATCGACCGACCACTCCGCGACTTTCCATACGAAACGGATCAGAAGCAGGAGCCACAACCACCAGACGACGACGAGGGCGGTACCGCCCGATTCGCTGCCGCCGAAGAACTTGCTGAGCAGCCCCGCGACGATCAGGCCGCCGAAGACCTCGGCGACCGGACGCAGCAGGATGGCGGGATGCCGCCGAACCATGAGGACCTGTTGTTCCTGGGGGAGGAGGTAACGGTTGACCGACGACGGGGCAGAGTCCCCGTGGGTCACAAGTCTCATGCGAGGCTGTTCACAAATTGGGCCAACGAGTCGGCCGCGTTGAACACTGTGTCGAACGCCCCTCTGACCGCGTCGGCGGCGTCAGCTGGTCGCGCGAACAGGTAGTACGCCACAAATGCGATACCACCGTATGTGAGGACTTTTTTGACCTGCACTGTCGCCTCCGTGCCACTTACCCACTCCACCCGACCTATACATTACCCACCCCTGTGCCGGGGTAAAGGTGACTTGGCCGGGTTAGTTCCGATCTTGCTTAGCCACGATCACTGGCCACCAGAGCCAGCACGTGAAGGTGCTTGCGGGCGATGCGCTCGACAAGACTGGGGTGGGCATATCCGGTGACCTCCAGCGCGCCGTAGTGCGCTGCCTCCACGCAGCGCGTTACGGTGGTCGCAGAGTGGATGCCGACGAACTCGTCGCGCAGCACCGCCTCCACGTCCGAGTACGGAGTCGGATCGGCCTCGGTGTGCTCGTTCACGAGAACACCGCCCAGGGCATGTCGCTCATCAGTGCTCCCCCACGCACATGCGGAAGTTGCCTTCCTGTCTCTTCGTACCCACTCAACCACAGTATGTAACGAAGTGACGACTCCGCGTGACGGAAAGCGTTCTTTCGGGGTTCAGACGACGCCGTAGAGGCGGTCGCCGGCGTCGCCGAGGCCGGGGACGATGTAGCCGTTGTCGTTGAGCCGCTCGTCGAGCGCGGCCGTCACCACGCGGATCGGCTTGCCGGAGTTGGCGAACACCTTGTCCATGTAGGCCAGGCCCTCGGGGGCGGCCAGCAGGCAGATGGCCGTGACGTCGACGGCGCCCCTGTCGAACAGGAACCGCACGGCCGCCGCCAGCGTGCCGCCCGTGGCCAGCATCGGGTCGACCACATAGCACTGCCGCCCCGACAGGTCGTCGGGCAGCCGCGTGGCGTACGTCTCGGCCTGCAGCGTGGACTCGTTGCGGATCATGCCGAGGAATCCGACCTCGGCCGTGGGCATCAGCCTGGTCATGCCGTCGAGCATGCCGAGGCCCGCTCGCAGGATGGGCACGACCAGAGGGGAGGGCTTGGCCAGCCGCACCCCCCGCGCCGGGGCGACGGGGGTCTCGACGGTGACGTCGGTGACGCGCACGTCGCGGGTGGCCTCGTACGCCAGCAGCGTCACCAGCTCGTCGGCGAGCCTGCGGAAGGTCGGCGAGTCGGTACGGACATCGCGCAGCGTGGTGAGTTTGTGGGCCACGAGCGGATGGTCGACGACGAGGGTTTCCATGGAGAACAACGCTATCTTCTGGGGGAACTTGGCCGCAGCCCCCCTGCCAGCTGTGGTAGAAGGCTGCACGCGGCTCACCTTACCGGCACCGCGCGATGTTGGTTTTGATCACAATTTGGTCGGAGAAGCACACGGCCAGTGGCCTGTTCTGGAACGATTGGGTCCTGGTGATACCTGTCGTGTCAGAGTTCGGGTGGGGATGGCGATGACAGACGAAGACGCTCTCGACTTCGCCATCGTGGTGTACCGCGAGGATGGCTGCTGGGACGCCGAGCTCCTTCCCGTGACGCTCACGTCCGACCTGCATGGGCTGATCCATGCCCTGCGGCAGCAGCCCAGCGAAAGCGGCACGATCGGCCTGGTCGCCGTCGGGGACGAGTTCTTCGTGGCACTGAGGGTCCTGGGTGATCGGGTCGACGTTTTCCTGTCCGACATCGCGGCCTCCTGGGACTTCCCCCTGGCGCGTCAGGTGCTCGACTACCTCGACGTGCCCGTGCCGGACGAGGAGGAGCTCGACGAGATCCTCCAGGACGAGGAGACCGTGCTGCCCGCGGGAGATCTGTCGATCTTCGCTGATCTCGGGTTGGACGAGATGGAGCTGGGCATCCTCTCCGGCGACATTGATCTGCTGCCCGAAGACGTGCTGTCCAGCATCGCCGCGCGGCTCGGCTTCTCCGAGCCGTTCGAGCGCGCCATTGAGTCGGTCTTCGGCTGAACCCCCTGGAGCACGGACATGGCGTCCAATACCTTCTCTGCGGCTTTTGTCAGGACCTCCGATGGTTGGAGTGGGGCCGAGGTCGATCTGGGTGATGCCGAGATCGTGGACGACCTGGGCGATGCCGTAACGGAGACTTTGAGCCTGTCGGGCGACGAACTGGCCCTGCTGTGTGTCGAGGTCGAGGACGAATGGTTCGCCATCGCCCGTTACCGGGGCGAGGAGGAGCCGCGGGTGTTCCTCTCGGATGCGCACGCCATTCTCTCCAACAGCCTGGGCGAGCTGTTCGCCGAGTTCGCCGGCGTCGCGCCCGACAAGGAGAGCAACGGGCTCGGCGTACGCCCGGCGGGCGACTTCGAGCTGCTCAGCGATCTTGGTGTGAGCTCCGAGGAGCTGCTGGAGCTGAGCATGGAGGAGGGCATGCTGCCGGCCGACATCGTGTCGGTGATCGCCGAGCGGCTGTCGTTCGCCGACGAGCTCGACCGGTTGCGGTGACCGGGCCGAGCCGGTGACCCACGAGGAGGCCATGCGCCTGGCCCTGGCGGAGGCTGTCACGGCCGGCGCCAGGGGCGAGATCCCCGTGGGGGCCGTCGTGCTCGACCCGCTCGGCGAGGTCCTGGCCGCGGCCGGCAACGACCGTGAGTCCTCCGCCGACCCGACCGCCCACGCCGAGGTGCTCGCCCTCAGACGGGCCGCCGCGCTGCGCGGTCAGTGGCGGCTGAGCGGCTGCACACTCGTGGTGACGCTGGAGCCCTGCACGATGTGCGCGGGGGCCGCGGTGCTGGCCAGAGTGGAGCGGATCGTGTACGGCGCCGTGGACGACAAGGGCGGGGCCGTGGGCTCGCTCTGGGACGTCGTACGCGATCGGCGGCTCAACCATCGGCCCGAGGTCGTCATGGGGGTGTTGGCCGAGGAGTGCTCTTCGGTCATAAAGCGGTTCTTCGCCACTCGGCGGATCCGGTAAGCTCATTCGCGGTGGTGTCGCCTAGTGGCCGAGGGCGCACGCCTCGAAAGCGTGTGATGGGGCAACTCATCCGTGGGTTCAAATCCCACCACCACCGCCATTAAAAAGGGCCTCCGACCTGTACCCACAGGTCGGAGGCCCTTTCGTTTGCGTCCGAAGTGCGGATACTCCACCGACGACCTGGAGGCGGAGACCGCGCGCCTGGAGGCCCTCGGCGCCCGGTGCCTGCGGCTGGTGAACGACCATTGGTGCGTCATGGAGGACCCCGCCGGGCTGCCCTTCTGCGTCATCCCCCAGCCCCAGGGCTCCCTGAACGACCACAACGCCCAACGCTGGGACGACTGACACTGCCCTATTCCGCGAAATGATGTTGGAAAGAGAGTCGCCCCAGACGCGCGAGACCCCGGTTTGGTTGACACCGACCCGAGAAAAAAAAGAGGAGCCGCGAAACGATCGCGACTCCGCTTAATTCGTGCGTTTGTCAGTTGGGCAGCTCCAGGACTCTGGCGTGCAGGATGGATCGTTGGTGGAGAGCCGCGCGCAACGCGCGGTGCAGGCCGTCCTCCAGATATAGCTCGCCCTGCCACTGCACCACGTGCGGGAAAAGGTCCCCGTAGAAGGTGGAGTCGGCGGCCAGCAGCGAGTGCAGGTCCAGCATGGCCTTCGTGGTGATCAACGAGTCGAGCCGGACCTGCCGTGG
Organism: Nonomuraea purpurea; assembly: GCF_042650645.1. Lineage (NCBI taxonomy): Bacteria > Bacillati > Actinomycetota > Actinomycetes > Streptosporangiales > Streptosporangiaceae > Nonomuraea > Nonomuraea purpurea. The sequence continues at coordinate 15,015 of NZ_JBHSBI010000024.1, read as the reverse complement.
AGGGATCTGCGCCCACTCGCGGTGGGTCAGACCGTGTTCTGGATAAGGGCGTCCGTCGCCGACAAGCTTGAAGATCACCCCACCGATTTTAGGAGAGAATCCGATTCCTTGCGCTATGGGCTCGGCTCAGCGCAGCGCGGACTGTTCGCAGTCGCCGGGGCGGCCGTTTTTGTAGCCGCGCTGGAAGGCGTTGACGCGTTGCGCGGAGCTGCCGTGCGTGAACGATTCAGGATCGATTCTGCCTGTGGTGCGCTGCTGGATTCTGTCGTCGCCGACCGCTGCCGCGGCGTCGAGGGCTTCGGCGATATCCGCCCGGGTGAAGGGTTTTTCGTAGAAGCCGGTCTTGACGGCGTTGCGCGCCCAGACGCCGGCGTAGCAGTCGGCCTGGAGTTCGACGGCCACGGAGCCGCCGTCGCGCAGGGCGCCGAGCACGTTCTGGACGTGGTGGCCGTACTCGTGGGCGATCACATAAGCCTGGGAGAAGGGGCCGCCCTTGGCGCCGAACCTGCTCTGGAGCTGGTCGAAGAAGCTCAGGTCGAGGAAGACGCGCTGCTCTCCCGGGCAGTAGAACGGGCCGACGGCGGAGGAGGCGGTGCCGCAGGCGGTGCGTAACCGGCCGGAGTACAGGACAGTCTTGGCCGTTCGATATTCGGATATTTCCTGCTTCCAGTAGTCCTGGACGCTGTTGACCACGCCGACCACGCGGCACTTCTCCGACTGATCGGCGTCCTCGCCGGTCTGGCACTGCTGGGAGAGGTTGGACGGAGGGCGGCGTTGCGGTGGTTCGCCGCGGGAACCCAGGTTGTTCACCACGAAGACCAGGACGAGGACGACCAGGCTGACGATGCCGCCGCCACCGATGATCACGCCGCCGGGGAAGCCGCCGCCTCCGCCCGAGTATCCACCGCCCCCTCCTGCGTCCTCCACCTGAGAGGGGTCCAGCTCCACGTTGTCTCTGAAGTCCATCCGACGTCCCTTCTGAGGCAGCCGCCCGCCGGACAGCTTCCCCGGAGTACGCCTGGCGATCCCTGAAAAGAGCGTACGTGACCGGGTTGTTCTGCTCCGGGGGACGCGGTGGCTCAGACCGTGCCGGAGAAGGTGTCGCAGCGTTCGGGGACGCCGGTTTCGTACCCGGTGACAAACCACTTCTCGCGCTGCTGCGACGTTCCGTGCGTGAAGGCGTCAGGGGTGATGTGGCCCTGGGTGCGACGCTGGATGCTGTCGTCGCCGACCGCCGCGGCGGCGTTGAGCGCCTCGGCGATGTCGGCCCGGGAGAAGGGCACCCGGTAGAAGCCGGTTTTGACCGCGTTGTGGATCCAGACGCCGGCGTAGCAGTCGGCCTGCAGCTCCAGGCGGACGGACGGGCTCTCGGCCCCCGGGCGGCTGTCGACGTCGATCCTGTTCATGGTGCCGAGGAGGTTCTGGACGTGGTGGCCGTACTCGTGGGCGATCACGTACGCCTGCGCGACCGGCCCGCCCTTGGCGCCGAAGTCCCGCTGCAGGGTGTTGAAGAACGACAGATCGAGGTAGACCTTGCGATCGGCCGGGCAGTAGAACGGCCCGACGGCGGAGTCGGCCGGGCCGCAGCCGCTGTTGACGGCCTGGGAGTAGAGCACGGTCTTGGCCGGTCTGTACGGACCGAGCCCGCGTTCCTGGAACGCCTGCCGCCAATAGGACTGGATGCTGTTCACCGTGCCGACGATGCGGCAGTCCTCCGACTGGTTGGTGTCGGAGCCCTTCCTGCAGCGTTCTGCCAGGTTGCCGCTGGGAGAGAGCGCGGGCGGGGCGTTCGGTGCCTGCCCACCGCCCTGCGGGCCACCCTGCCCGCCGGTGAACGGCGATGGCACGACCCCGAACAGGAACAGCCCGGCCACCGCCAGGAGCAGCAGCAGGCATCCGCCGCCCCGTCCGCCGATGGGCAGCATGCAGCCGCCGCCCCCGCCGCCCCGTCCCGGCTGTGGACCCGAGGCTCGTACGTCCTCGACCTGCGACGGGTCGAGTGGCACATCGTCTTCGAACTGCATGGTTCCCCCTGGAGCCGTCCTCCCCCGTAGCGGTACGAATACGCACAACCACAGTCGGTAGGTCAGATAAGGTGCACGTATGACAGCTGGCTTGATCGGGATCGCGCTGGTGTCCCTGGGCATGGTCCTCACCCCGGGGCCGAACATGGTCTACCTGGTCTCGCGTTCGATCTCCCAAGGCCGCCGGGCGGGCCTGATCTCCCTCACCGGCGTCTTCCTCGGCTTCACCCTGTACCTGACGGCGACCTGCCTCGGGTTGACGGCCGTCTTCGCGTACGTGCCGGCCGCGTACACGGCGCTCAAGCTGGCCGGCGCCGCCTACCTGCTCTGGCTGGCGTGGAACGCCGTCAAACCGGGCGGCGCCTCGGCCTTCCAGCCGCGTGAGCTCGACATCGAGCCGCCGCGCAAACTGTTCGCGATGGGCCTGCTCACCTGCCTGCTGAACCCCAAGATCGCCATTCTGTACCTGTCGCTGCTCCCGCAGTTCATCGACCCGGCCATGGGGCACGTGCTGCTGCAGAGCCTGGCGCTCGGCTCGGTGCAGATCGTCGTCGCCACGACGGTCAACGGCCTGATCGCGATCTCGGCCGGCGCACTGGCCGCGTTCCTGGCCCGCCGTCCGGTCTGGATGCGGGTCCAGCGCTACATCATGGGCACGGTGCTCGGCGCGTTCGCCGTCCTCATGGCGACCGACCGTTCCAAGGCGATGGTGACCTGAGCCTCAGCGGTTGAACCACATCGCGGACGACGGCCTGCACAACTGCGCGACCACGATCCCGGCCAGCACCACGCCCAGCACCCTGCCGACGTTGACGCCGCCCGTGAGCGCCCAGATCCCGGCCCCGATCTGCAGGGTCTCGACGACCAGCCCGCAGACGCGCACCCAGCCGCGGCGGCTGGTCGTCCTGTGCGCCAGGAACCCGGGCAGCACGATCGCGGCCGTCGAGACCAGCAGCGTGAACACCAGCGCGCCGTCGACGACGCTCAGCGGCGCGCCGCCCAGCAGCACGAACAGCAGGAACAGCCCGATCAGCCCCAGGGACGCCTGGATCCACATGCAGATCCGCGCGATGGCCACGGAGGGCGGCATCGCCTCGACGCCGTAAGCCTCGGACATACAAGCCTCGCAATCGGGGAGGCGTTGATGACGCGCTGAGCATAGGTCTGCTCGGCCTGGTTATGCACGCGAAAGCCGCATAAGTGTCACCCATGCGAACCTCAGGACATTGGCCGCCTTCCCCGTGCCCAAGACGTGAACACGACAGCTTATGATCCGGATTCAGCGGCTGTCGCGGGCGAGAGGGATGACGCGGATGGGGTTGGAGGTCGAGAGCCGGTCGTCCGACTCGCCGTACATCGAGCGGGTGTGGCGCAGCAGCAGCTCCGAAGTCGACCGGATGACGTCGATCGCGGCCACCCGTCTGGACCTGGTCTTCTGGGAGCACCGCGGCCACGTCAACGCGGCTGTTCACGGGCCGGAGACGAAGGCGAGCCCGGCCGCCGTCCCAGAAGACGCCACGTTCTTCGGGATCACTTTCTCGCTCGGCACGTCGATGCCGCATCTTCCGATCAATCGGCTCGTCGACGACTTCGTGGACATCCCCGACGCGACGCGCAGATCGTTCTGGCTGAAGGGGTCGGCCTGGCGGCTGCCCGACTACGACAACGCCGAGGCGTTCGTCCGGCGGATGGTGCGCGAAGGCATCGTCGACCGCGATCCGATCGTCGCCGCGGTGCTGCGCGGCGCGGCACCGGAGGTGTCAGAACGCACCATCCAGCGGCGATTCCTGGCGGCGACAGGACTTTCTCGCGGCGCCGTCCGGCAGATCGAGCGTGCCAGGCGGGCCGCCGTTCTGATCCAGGACGACGCGCCGATCCAGGACGTGATCCACCGGCTCGGCTACTTCGACCATCCACACCTGTCGCGGTCGCTGACCCGTTATATCGGGCGGACGGCCACGCAACTGGGCGACAGGAATCCGTCGCAGCCGCTGTCGCTTCTGTACAAGACCTGAACGCCCACTCCCGCCTACTCTTCCAACCGTCTCACCCTGATGACGAAGGAACCGAGCGATGGCGAAGATCATCTCAAGCTTTTTCATCTCCCTGGACGGCGTGGTCGAGTCGCCGGACCAATGGCACTTCCCGTACTGGAACGATGAAATGGGCGCCTTCGTCGAGGCGGGCATGCAGAGCGCGGTGGCCATGCTGATGGGCCGCAAACTGTACGAGGAATGGTCCGCGTACTGGACGAGCACGGACGCCGACCAGGAGATCGCCAAAGCCTTCAACGACGTCCGCAAGTACGTCGTCTCCAGCACCCTGGAGAAGGCGGACTGGAACAACACCACCGTCATCTCCGGCGACGTCGCGGCCAAGCTGCGCGAACTCAAGAATGAGATCGACGGCGACATCCAGATGTCCGGCTCCGCGACGACCGTACGCCGGCTGCTGGCCAACGGGCTGCTCGACGAGCTGAAACTGCTCGTCCACCCGATCGCCGTCGGCCGAGGGCAGCGGCTCTTCGAGGACACCCCGACCCATCCGCTGAAGCTGGTCACATCGGAAACGTTCACGACCGGCGTGCTCAACCTGACCTACGTCCCGGACGCTCGCTGACCGTCTGTCGCACGGTCGTATCGTCAGAGCAGACGCCGGACGTCATCGGGGAGCACCGGCACCTGCCACGTGTGGTGCGCAGGCGGTGACCAGTCGTGCGAGAACGGTCCCTGCCGTGACTCGATCATTCCGACGACTTCCTCGCGAGCCTCGGTGACACGCCGATGCGCCTGGTCGTCGACCAACCCGAGTCTTCGGCCGTGCTGATACTCGTCCTCATCCTTCCACCGGAAACGTGAGCAGTCCGGCTCGACGATCAGGTCCACCAGGAGATCGAAGGTGTCGATGCCCATGCGGGTGCGCTGTTTCGGCAGGTCGAAGTCCACATACCAGGCACGCGGCCGCAGCTCCGCGTCGAAGTACTGCCGTACGGTGAAATAGGCGTCCAGGCCGTACCAACTGCGCACCGTCGTATCGCGCCAGGCCCACCACCCGAGCTCCCAGCTACCCGACGCCAGCTCATTGATCGTCCGCTCCCGGTGAAGCCCACCGTTCAGGAACGAGTCAATCCAGGTGGTCGACACCAACGCGCGCAGACCGGGCCAGTTCGCCACCACGAGGTACTCATCGTCGTCCTGGAGCACCCGATACGGCATCGCCGTCCACACCTTGCCGTTCCACACATGGCGCCGCACCACGGTCGCACCCGGCTCGAAACGTTCGGACTCGATCGTCATACACCTGATCCTGCACTGCCGGGTGGCGCATGCTCGGCAAGGCATGCGGCGGCGCGGCGCTCTTTGGTCGTCCGGGGCGATTGTTCAAGAATTTCGCAGGATGACCTTGCCGACGGTGCGGCGGGCCGCCAGGTCCGCCAGGGCCACGCCGGCCTGCGCGAGTTCGTACTCCCCGCCGTTCAGTGGGCGTAGCCGTCCAGAAGCGGTGAGCTCGATCAGCTCGGACAGCGGGGACGCGGCGGTGCTGCCGGGCAGGCGCAGGTGGGCGCCGAGCCAGTATCCGCCCACCGCGATGTTGCGCTCGGTGAGCAGGCCGGGGTCGAGGGGCTTCGGGTCGGTGCCACCCGAGGTTCCGTAAGTGATCAGGCGGCCGAACGGAGCGAGCGCGTAGGGCGCCGCGTCGAACACCGGCCCGCCCACGGCGTCCAGCACCACGTCAACCGGGGCGCCGCCGTTCGCCTCGATCACCCGTTCCGCGTAGCCGTCCGCGGCGCCGTCGATCGCAGCGTGAGCGCCGAGACCCAGCACCAGATCGCGCTTCTCCGCAGTGGACGCCGAGCCGATCACGCGCCCAGCCCCGAACTCCTTCGCAAGTTGCACCGCCAGATGGCCCACCCCGCCGGCGGCTGCGTTGACCACCACGCTTTCGCCAGGTGCGATCCGCGCGGCCGCACGAAGGAGATGCCACGCGGTCAGGCCCTGCACCAGCAGCGCCAGCGCGGCTCCCGCAGGCAACTCCTCGGGGATCTCCACCGCGTCCTTCACCAGCGCCTTCGTCGCGTAAGCGCGGGCGGCGAAGGCGAGCACCCGGCGACCGTCCACGGTGCGGCCCACAACCTCGCTGCCCGGGACGAACGGAAGCTCGGGCGGCAGGTACGAACCCTGGAGCCGCTCGACGTCGGCGAAATTGAGCCCGGCGGCTTCGACGTCCACCAGGATCTCGCCGGGGCCCGGCACCGGGTCGGGCACCTCGGCCAACGTCAGCACCTCGGGACCGCCACGCCGTTCAGCACGCATCACTTTCATGCGGCAGACGCTAGATGAGATGAATAGGCCCAGCCAGCGGATGCAGTTTCTGGATTGCGCGGAATGTATGAAGACTCTTCATACGTTGCGCTGCCATGAACGATCTGACGGCGGCGGAACTGCGCGTCCTCATCGCCGTGGACGGCGAGGGCACCGTGTCGGCGGCTGGGGCACGGCTGGGGCTGACCCAGTCGGCGGTCTCACACGCCCTGCGTGCCGCCGAGCGGAAGCTGGGAACCGTACTGTTCCACCGAGGGCGCGGCGGCGCCCAGGCCACCGCTGCGGGGGAGGCCGCGGTCGGCCACGCGCGGCACATCCTGCGGCTCATGGAGGTCATGAGGGCCGACACGCACACCGCCGCCCGCGGCGAGGCCACCGGAACCATCCGGCTGGCCGCGTTCCGCAGCGCCGCCTTCCACCTGCTGCCGCGCGTGCTGGTGCGGTTCGGGCAACGTCACCCCAAGGTCACCGTGGACGTGCGCATCGTGCCGGACCTGGGCAGGGGCATCGCCGGCGAGGTGGCCGACGGGCGGGCCGACGTGGGCGTCGTCTCTCTGCCGGTGTACGTGGAGGGGCTGGTCTGCAAGGAGCTGTACGACGAGCCGTACGTACTGGCCTACCCGGCGGGACACCCGGATCCGCGCTCGCTGCCCATGATCGACTGGCACGAGAACTGCTCGGGCGAGACCCGGCGCTGGCTGGCCATGCAGGAGTGGATCCCGCCCGGCGACATCACGGTCGAGGACGACGGAGTGGTCATGTCGATGGTCGGCCACGGGCTCGGCGCGGCGATCGTGCCGCGGCTGTCGACAGTAGACGCCCCACCCAAGGTCGCCACGACCGAACTCGGGGACGGCGCCCCGCTACGCCGGGTGGGCTACGTGACAACCCGCGAACTGACCGGGTCGGCACTGATCCGCGACCTGCTCACCGAACTACGCACCCTCCGGGCACCAGCGGGCACGTGACAGATCTGGGAAGGGCTTGTGCCGATGATCGCGGCACAACCCCTTTGAGTAGGGTCAGCGTCCGGGGCGCCTGGCGACCAGCACCTCGGTGGCCAGTTTCTGTTCCCACTGGCCTGTGGGGTTGTCGGCGAGGAGCGCTCGTCGCAGTGTCTTGACGAAGGCGGGCAGATGGTCGCCGAGCCTGGCGGGCGAGCTGTAGGAGTAGGAGAGCTGGAGCCCGACCAGTCCGTCTACGTTCCAGGTCAGCCGTCGGCTGAACACCCGGGATTCCAGGCTGCTGAAGGGAGAGGCGGCCAGCATGTCGTGGTGGTGCTCGTCGGTGGCGTGGAAGGCGTTGGCGGCGGTGTGGATGTCGAGGCCGAATTCCTCGCATACCTGCCTCTCGACAGGCTGCCAGGGTTGCGCGTCCGGTTGCCACGGCTCTCCCTGCTGCCTCGCCGGGCCGATCAGAGCTACTGCGCCACGGGGCGGCAGCAGCTCGTCCAGCTCCATCAGTACGGACCTGCGGTCCATCCAGTGGAACGACCGGCCCATCACCACGTGCTCGAACGGCGGCAATCCCCGGAGAACGGTTGAGTCGCCGTGCACCCAGGCGATGTTGGTGACGTCCTCGACCAGGCGCCTACCCTCGGCGAGCATTTCCCGCGCCGGGTCCACCGCGAGTACCGCCTTCACCCGCCGGGACAGCGGGATCGCGATCGTTCCTGGGCCACAGCCGAGATCCAGCACCCGGCTGTCCGCGCCGAGTGTTTCCGCCAGGTGCTCGATCGCCGCCTGGCCGTAGCCTGGGCGGAATTTGGCGTAGTACGGCGCAGCGCCGCCGAACAGGTCCTCCACGGATGGGACAATAGACGAGCTCCAGGGCTCGGATCCGAGCAAAGGACCTCTCGTTCGGGGACAGCAGGGACAGCCACCTCTGGGGTGTCCCCGAACGCTCTCTAAGCGGCCTGGCCGAGGTTCGCTTCGGGACGGCCATGCCCGGGATCAGCGGTGCAGCCCGATTGGCGCCGTAACACGAAAAGCAGTGGCCGCGCGGGTTCGGGCGCACATACGTTCGCCCAATGATTGACGCAAATTTCGGGCATCCGCGCCTCGCCGCCATCTACGACCCACTCGATCCGGACCGCAGCGATCTCGACGCGTATCTCGCGATGGCGGAGGAGTTCGGCGCGCGGTCCGTGCTGGACATCGGGTGCGGTACGGGCGTGTTCGCGCTGCTGCTCGCCGAGCGCGGGATTACGGTCACCGGGATCGATCCCGCGCGGGCATCCGTCGACGTCGCGCGTGGCAAGCCGGGCGCGGAGCGGGTGCGCTGGCTCGACGGCGACGCGGGGGACCTGCCGCCCATGCAGATCGACCTGGTGACGATGACCGGGAACGTCGCCCAGGCGATCGCCGATCCGCAGGCATGGCAAACGACGCTGCGCGGCGCGTACGAGGCGCTGCGGCCCGGCGGGCGGCTTGTTTTCGAGACACGCGATCCGGCGCAGCGCGTGTGGGAGGAGTGGGCGGAGTGGACGCGCGAGACCACGTACCGCATGACGGACATCCCGGGCATCGGCCACGTTGAGACCTGGGGCGAGCTGACGGACGTGAGCCTGCCGCTGGTGAGCTTCCGGGGTACGCACGTGTTCGCTGCGGACGGGGACGTACTGATCTCGGAATCGACACTTCGCTTCCGCGAGCGCACGGAGATCGAGCGGGACTTGCACGAGCACGGCTTCGTCGTCGAGGACGTACGCGACGCCCCCGACCGGCCGGGCAAGGAGTTCGTGTTCGTGGCGCGGCGCGATAGCGCGGAGCCCGTCCCTCCGTCCTCATGATCTCGGGGGTTCCCGAGCGAACCGTGATGGCGATCAGTGGCGCGTCGGTATCAGCACGTCACCGACGGCATCCGGAAGACGGTGGCAAAGCAGGTTGACAGCCTGTTCTGGGAGCCCGATGAGGAGGCAAGGAAGCCTCCGACGAGGCCAACTGAGACTCGAATAGCAAAAGGGGCCGACTTGGATGGGGTCGGCCCCTTTGCGTTTACTGCCTCAACCAGGCGCGGAGGATAGGGGATTTGAACCCCTGAAAGGTTGCCCTTTACACGCTTTCCAAGCGTGCGCCCTCGGCCACTAGGCGAATCCTCCGCCGACGAGCTTACCGGACTTCTGGACATGTGCAGACCACGTTTTTCGGAGTGGAGCGAGCACTGCCGGGTCCGGCTAGACTGTGCAGGGACCCCTCGCGCGGCGTCATCCTGTGAACCTCCCCAGGGCCGGAAGGCAGCAAGGATAAGCGGGCTCTGGCGGGTGTGCGGGGGGTCTCTTCGTTGAGAGCCCCCTCGCAGGCGGGATGGTCGTATGAGCCTTGCGCTTTACCGCAGGTACCGACCCGGGACCTTCGCCGAGGTCAAGGGTCAGGAGCACGTCACAGACCCGCTGCGGCAGGCGTTGCGCACGGGCCGTATCAACCACGCCTACCTGTTCAGCGGGCCTCGCGGATGCGGCAAGACCTCCAGCGCCCGGATCCTGGCGCGTTCTCTCAACTGCGAGCAGGGCCCGACGCCCGACCCCTGCGGCGTCTGCGAGTCGTGTGTCGCGCTCGCCCCGACGGGTCCGGGTCACCTCGACGTCATCGAGATCGACGCCGCCTCGCACGGTGGCGTTGACGACGCGCGCGATCTGCGTGAACGGGCCTTCTTCGCCCCCGTCTCGGCGCGTTACAAGATCTACATCATCGACGAGGCGCACATGGTGACCCGCGAGGGTTTCAACGCGCTGCTCAAGCTCGTCGAAGAGCCTCCGCCGCACCTGAAATTCATCTTCGCGACGACCGAGCCGGAAAAGGTCATCGGCACCATCAAGTCGCGTACGCACCACTATCCATTCAGGTTGATGCCGCCCGCGACGCTCCGTGCGTTGCTGGAGGAGATCCTCACCTCCGAGAGCGTGCCTTTCGAGCCGAACGCCCTCCCCCTGGTCGTACGCGCCGGGGCGGGCTCCGCGCGTGACTCGCTGTCCATCCTCGACCAGCTCCTCGCCGGGGCGGAGGAGGACGGCATCACCTACGCCAAGGCCGTCTCCCTGCTCGGTTACACCGACGGCGACCTGCTCGACGAGGTCGTCAACGCCTTCGCCGCCCGCGATGGCGGACAGGTCTTCGGTGCCGTCCACCGGGTCATCGAGGGTGGCCACGACCCCCGCCGCTTCGCCTCCGACCTGCTCGAACGCTTCCGAGACCTGGTCATCCTGGCCAACGTTCCCGAGGCGGCCTCCAGTGGCCTGCTCGACCGTCCCGCCGACGAGCTGGAGCGCCTGGTTCAGCAGGCGTCCTCGATGGGGCCCGCCGAGCTCTCGCGGGCGGCCGAGGTGTTCAACGCCGGTCTCACGGAGATGCGCGGCGCCACCTCGCCGCGGTTGCTGCTTGAGCTGATGTGCGCCCGTGTTCTTCTGCCGGGTGCCGCGCAGGGCGAGGAGGCGCTGCTCGCCCGTCTCGAACGCCTCGAACGCGGCGGCGCCGTCGCCCAGATGGCCGCGCGGGCCGCCTCCGGACCGCCCGCCTCGGTGCCCATCCCGCGACCTGGTGCTTCGAGCGGCGGGGCGCGGGTTCCGTCGGCGGGGGATACGGGCGCCCAGAGTGACGACACCGCGGGCCGGCCTCAGCCGGCCGGAGTCGGTTCTGCTCCGGCGGTGGCCAGGTCGCAGGCGAGTACGGCGGCCGAGGACTGGCCGGAGGCGGCTCGTCCCGGCGCTCCGGCGGCGAGCTCGCCGTCCACAGGCGATTCCGGCAGTCCACCCCCTTCTGGCGGGGCGGCGCACGCGTCTCCTGCGGGTGGTGGGGCCGGCGCCATCCAGACACAGTGGGCCGCCGTGCTGGCCGCGCTCAAGCAGCGCAGCATCGTCGTCTGGGCCAACGTCAGCACGAACGCCCAGGTCGTCGGCGTGGAAGGCAACCTGGTCACGCTCGGCTTCGCCCAGGTCGGCGCGATGAGGAACTTCACGGGCGGTGGCAAGGACGCCGTGGTGGCCACCGCGCTGGCCGACGTGCTCGGCGGCACATGGCGGGTCGAGGCGGTCGTCGGCGGCTCGCCCGCTCCGTCGCAGTCCCGTGGCCCTTCGCGCCCACAGCCGCCGTCGCCGGGCCAGCCCGCCGCTCCGCAGGCATCGACGAGCACTCATGGGGCGCAGGCGTCGACCAGCCCGCAGGGGACACAGGGGGCGAACGCCCCCTCGCAGGGACGTACAGCCTCACACGGCGGGGGCGGGCAGCAGGACCCAGGGCAGCCTCCGGCCGACCCCTCCGGACCACCGACCACGGACGAGTCCTGGCCGGAGGCCCCCGACGATCTCAGCCCCGCTTCGCCGCCCGGCCCCGACCCCACCCACACCGTGCCCGCCTCTGGAGCGCCGGTGGGCGCGGGCCTGGCCGCAGCACGATCGGCGGCCAAGGCGGCCGCCCAGGCGGGCCCCCGCCTCCAACCGGCCCGTGGCGGCGCGGCGACGGCCCGGGGGGGTGCGACGGCATGGCCGGAAGCGATCCCGGGCCGAGGCAAGTCCCCTGAGGACGACGTCGACCCGCTCAACGACGCCGACGCCGACGTGGACGTGGTCTCCGGCATGGCCCTGCTGCAACGCGAACTGGGCGCCCAGGTGATCGGCGAAATCGACCGCACCTAGACGGACCGATAGGGGATCGGCGCGCTCAGGGCCCAGTTGGAACCACTTAGGGGGCCAAGAGGGCGACGTTTCGGTCTTTGCCTGTCACACCTGAGGGGCGTTGAACGGACAGATGGTCGTGACGGCGGCGGGTGGCGGTGTGCCGTGCGAAGCCGTACAAAATGATCATAGAAGCAACCGAGACCGAGCAACGGCGGAACGGGCATCGGTGGAGGGCAGGGCGGCGAGCCGTTCGAGGATTTCGTAGTCGTCGCGGCCGTTGGCCGTCTGGGCGTAGGCCCACAGGTGGTCGAGGGAGCCGTGACGCAGCAGGCAGGCTCTCACCTGCGCCTCCAGTTCGTCGCGTTCGCGGCGGATTTCCGGAGACTCCGACCGGACGAGCAGCGGCCCCGCGTACGCGCGGGCCAGCGCGCCCGCGTCCCCGGCCGCGACATGGCGGCGTAGATCGAGGAAGTCGGCTTCGAGAGGGCAGGCCAGCCGGTACGGTTTGGCCGCGATCGCGTTGCCGAGCTGGGCCCGCAGCCGGTGGATCTCGGCGCGGATCGTCACCGGGTTGCCGTAGTCGCCGTACAGGTGGAACGAGAGCTGTTCGGCCGTCAGCCCGTGCGGGTGCAGGGCGAGCAGGGTGAGGATCTCGGCGTGGCGCAGTGACAGGGGCCGGTCGAGGTCCCCGAGCTTGGCCGAGGGGGTGCCTTCGCCGAGGAACGACAGGGTCAGGGCCTGGGGCGCGGCGGACGGTGCGGGCCGCAGCAGGAAGCCGCCCGAGAAGGATTCCAGCAGGGCCGTGCTGCCGTCGCGGAGCACCATGCGGGTTCCGGGGAGGGTGGGGGCCGGCACCTTGACGCGTTCACCGAGGCGGCCTGAAGGGTCGCCGGAGATGACGCGTCCGGTGGACGACAGCAGGACGCCGGGCCGGCCGCGCAGCGACTCGTAGCGGCGGCGCAGGCGTACGTCGCGTTCGTACATGCGGAGCGCGAGCTGGGTCTCCGCGAGCTTGGCCGTGGCGGCGACCAGGGCGACGGTGGCGGGGTGCAGGTTGCGGGAGGTGCCGCTCACGTCGACGCAGCCGATGACGCGGCCCGAGTCGGGGTCGGTGATCGGGGCGGCGCTGCAGGACCAGATGTGCAGCACGCGCATGAGGTGCTCCTGCGAGTACACGTGCACGGGCCGGCCTGTGGCGAGCGCGGTGCCGATGCCGTTGGTGCCGACGCTGTTTTCGGCCCAGTGGTGTCCGTCGGCCAGGCCGATCTGGTCGGCGCGGCGCAGGACCGTGTGGTTGCCCTCGCGCCACAGCACTCGCCCGTCACCATCCGTGACGATCATGATATGTCCGGTCTGTTCGGCCAGGCCGCAGAGCGTCTTGGCGAGCAGGGGGATCAGCGATTGCAGCGGGTGCGCCTCGCGGGCGTCCGTGATGCTCGAACGGTCGAGGACCAGGGGCGCGCTTTTCCCTTCCGGATCGATCCCCGCTTCCAGGGAGCGGCGCCACGAGGCGGTGATCAGTCGTCGGGGCGACTCCGGCCAGATCTGACCTGTGGCCGCGGCTTCGCGCGCGCTGCGGAGAAGGCGGGTGTACGCGTCGAGGTGGGCGTAACTCATCAGAAGCTCCCGTGGATACCCCAGCGTTCACACCAGGGAGGAAAAGGGAACGGGAAGGCGCTCAAGGTCCTGAGCGTGCCCTGAGGTTCACCGTTCAATGGTGCTCTCCTCCCTTGTCGTGTAGCCGTAACCGTCGGCTCTTTGGAGCAGACGGATGTGCTTGTGGCTGATGCCCTGGCGGGTGCCGGTCTCGGTGGTGACGTTGAAGGAACCTGTGGCGCGGACGGCGACCCGTCCGGTGTGGACTCCGGTGTTCTTGCCTGTGGCGACGGTGGCGCGGACGAGGTCGCCGGTGGCGAACCCGTGGACGTGCTTGATCCGGGGAAGTCGCAGGCGGGGGAACCCGTACCGGTTGGTGCGGGTTCGGCTGTAGCTGCCGCGTCCGGTGGCTTTGACGACCAGGATGCGGGCCGGCCAGCCGGTCACCTGCGCGAGTTCGCCGACGTGCAGCGCGTCCAGGGTGTGGGATTTGGGCGCGTTCGTGCGGGAGCGGTTCCACTGGGTACGCCCGCCCGAACCGGTGGCCACGGGCAGGGTTGTCGCTGTCAGGGCCCGCCACAGCGTCCAGCGGGTGCTGTTGACCGCCGCGGCGTCCCGCAGCGAGGCCTTGGCCTGCCTGAGAACGCGCGCCAGCAGTGCGGGCTTGCCTTGCAGGAACTCTTCGACGGGTGTGGTGTTCTTGGCCTGGTTGCACAGCTCGCATGCCAGCGTCAGGTTGGAGATCCGGTCAGAGCCGCCCCGGGCCTTGGGACGGATGTGCTCGATCTGCAACGGCGTCCCCGCCGCGCCGCAGTACACGCAGGTCCGGCCCCATTTCTCCAGCAGGTATTGGCGGGCCTCGTATCCGGCCAGTGTGCCCTGCTGGTACTCGATGCCTTCCAGCGGCCGGCCCGCCGACAGGGCGTGCGTGTCGAAGGCGACACGCTCGACGTGGACGGCGCGCACGGGCGCCCACCGCCGCAACCGGGCCATCCACGACATGGTGGTGTCCACGCGGTGCCGCAGCGACGGCGCGAGCCAGCCCTCGGGCCTGGCGCGGTTGAGGAATCGAGGAGCGCGGTAGCGCAGGTTCCGCGACCTCCTGCGCCGCCGGTAGGCCGAGCGGGCGGTGAGCTTGTCGCGGATCGCCGCGCCCCGATGGTCGAGTTGAATGCCGTACTTCCCGGCACGACTGCCGCCGCGTTCAGTGAAGACGGCGATACCGGTGTGCCTGGAGCCGGGGTCGAGACCGACCTCAACGCCGGGAACGGTGGACCCGGCTACGGTGCGGTCGATCAGGCGGATGACGAACGGGGTGTGCCGGACCACCACCGCCCGGCCCGCTTTGAGGATCTGCCGGGCCCGGCCGGGCCGGCACGGCTGCAACGGTTTCCCGCCGCGATCGAGCACGAAAACATGCAGGTCTGTAAGGACCTTTCCGCCCTTGTCGGACTGCTCCGAG
>NZ_JBHSBI010000023.1:0-170062 GCF_042650645.1 Nonomuraea purpurea | reverse complement strand
CCTCCTCGATGCGCTTGTCGTTGACCCGCGGCGCTTTGACCTCGATCGCGCCGACGCCGGTGAGCAGATCGCGCGGCTGGTGGTAACCGTTGCGTACGACCAGGCGGCGCCCGTTCTCGTCGCGCTCGTCGACGAACGCGGCGATGTAGGCGTCCACCTCAGCCTGCAGAGCGGCGGCCAGCATCTTGCGGGCGCCCTCGCGAACGATCTGGTCGATCAACGAGGAGGATGCCGGCGGGTTGTCGTCAGCGGGCAGCTCGGGCACTACGGTGAGCACGGGTGTGCCTTCCCGACCGACGTTGGCGCGTCGGCCTTATCTCGAAACCTTGATCAGATGATTCGGGAAGGTACACCCCTTCCCGTCAGATCCACAGGTTTCGATCATTGCTCCGGCAAAACTAGATTGGCCAAAATTTCGATGTAGGTGTATTCGTCGTCCGACGTATCTGCGTCGAACAGCGCGATGATGAGCCTCTGATCAAGGGTGCTCCCTTCGGCTATGCCCCCATCGCCTCCGCCCGACGGGTGCGTTGCCCTGCAGTCCTGCCATGAGCGCTGGTGATCTGCCCACAGCAGCCAGTACGCCATCGCCCCCATACAGCCCGACGGGCGTCCAACTGGAGATCCCGGACGATGGTGACGCGCCAGGCTTGACCTGCCGGGGCTAGCTGGCACAGCCGTGCCGTGCGCAGGCTCCCCCTCAGGCGGAGGCGGGAGCCTGCGACCTATTGCGTCACCGTCACCGAGGCGAATGCGTTGACGATTCGGTGGTCGGAGCATGCCTTGTCGCGGTTGGCGCCGCAGATGTACCCGATCGGCTGGGAGTCCTCCCGGTAACTGGTGAGCTTGTCGGCCTCGGCGAACACGAGGTCTACCTTGCCTGCCTGACCGCACGAGCCCAGGGTGTTGCTCTCCGTGCTCTGCTCTCCCCAGCCGAGGCAGATCGGGTCCTCATCGTCGAGCTCGTGATAGCGGCCGTGGTTACCGGTGTTGTTCACCGTGTTGACCGTGGGCGAGTACCAGCTGTCGAGCAGGGGGCTGTGCGGCTGGATGTTGAAGTCCCCCGCGATCAGCACCGTGTCGCCCTGGGCGCGGTATCGCTCGATGACGTCGTGCACGTAGCCGAGCTGCGCCGCCTGGGAGTCCTTGACGTAGGTGAGGTGAGTGGTGCAGAAGCGCAGGTGCGGTCGGGCGGCGACGGGCGCGCACAGCAGCTTGCGTTGCTTGTCCTCGGCAGCCTGCGGAAGTGTGAACCGGTCAGTGGGGCCGAGGGCGAAGCGGCTGAAGATCGCGACACCGTAGCCTGTGCCGGCGCAGTAGCTCGAGTCGTCGGCCGGGGTCATCCGCTCGTAACGGGCGAAGTTCAGCGGATTCTGCGGCCAGCCGATTCCCTGCAGGTAGTCGATCATCGCGCCGTACTGGTTGTGGCACATCTCGTTGACCGACACGAAGTCGGGGTTGCGACCGCTGATCGAGCCGCCCATCGCCTGGATGATGCCGTTGGTCGTAGAGCCGAGATGCTTGCTGTGGCCGGCGATGTTCCAGTGCCAGATCTGGTACGTCGTGGCCGTGCTCGTGTGGGCGTGGGACGGCGACATCGTCGTCACGGCGATCGTGACGACCGTCGCCACGACTGCCCAAAGCCGTCGCGAGGCGCCTCGCCATAAAACAATCTTCATGTGAGCAAATGTGCCCCACCCCACATCCAGGATGTCGATCCGGAATCGGTGGGCAACGAGCGCTACCGTGGCCATGGAGCGGTAGATCGTCGGCTCAGCCTACGCAAGTTCGGTCAGCTGCCAGAGCGCCGCTGTGGACCACAGGATCACGATGAGGGTGACCAGGGTGCCGCCGGCGAGTGGCAACGCCCAGCCGGGTAGGTGCCGACTCTGGACGAGGAGGACTTTCGCGGCGAATGCGCCGTAGAAGAAGCAGCCGGCGAGGGAGTGCAGAGCGACCCGGGCGCTGTCCAGCTGCACTCCGTAGGCGATGATGCAGTGGTAGGCGATGGG
Organism: Nonomuraea purpurea; assembly: GCF_042650645.1. Lineage (NCBI taxonomy): Bacteria > Bacillati > Actinomycetota > Actinomycetes > Streptosporangiales > Streptosporangiaceae > Nonomuraea > Nonomuraea purpurea. The sequence continues at coordinate 168,050 of NZ_JBHSBI010000023.1, read as the reverse complement.
TAGGGAGAGCACGAACAGCACGGCCCCGCCGATGCGGTGAGCGAGGTGCACCGGGCGAGGGGCGGCGCCTACCTTGGGTAGCCGCTGGTAGATCCACAGCGCCAAGATGAGCTGGTAGCAGGCCAGGACCAGCAGGGCGGTGCCGACTTGCGCCTTCAGAAGGTTCGCGTCGTTGCCGCGCTGCCCGAACAGGCTGCTGGCGATGTCCGGGGTGTGTATCCGGCCGAAGGCGTACAACGCCACCGCCACTGCCAGGGCGAGCCCGGCGGCTGTCGCGAGCCGCGGCGAGGCCCGGCGGGGTGACATCCTCCGCGCTGCTTCCATGTCCGTCCGCTCCCTCCCATGATCCGTGCGTATGGCGGCTGTCGTGGCCGACGGCATTCAGCGCGTTGGGATCTTGTCGCCCTTCGGGTTGAGCACGTACCACTCGGCGCCAAAGGAGTTGAGACCCTGCCCGGTGATGTCGCCGGGCTTGGCGTCGCTGAGGAAGTAGTACAGCGGGTGGCCGTTGTAGGTGACCTGGGTGGTGTGGTCGGTCCTGGTGGTGGTGCCGAGCAAGGCGGGTGACACGCCGCCGCCGGCCTGCGGCCTGCCCGTGGTGGTCAGTGGCGGCCAGGCGCTCGCACATGCGCTGTAGCAGGTCGAGTTGGTGCCCTTGTCCGCCTCGAACAGGTACAGCGTGCGTCCTCGGCCATCGACGAGGATCTTGCCGAGCCTGGAGTCACGGACCGTGACGGTGGCGCTGCCGGTCGCCGTGGGATTTGCGGTTGGGGAACCCGGGACGGCTGAGGCGAGCTTGGACTGGCCGGGCGCGTCGTTGCCCTGAGCCGGCGGCGCGACGGCGTTCGTGGCCGGGAGCGGGGCGGCATAGGCGGCGGGCGCTGTCGCGTGCTGGGCGCAGAGCGTCAGGACGGCCACCGCGAGCGCGAGCTGGATTTTCCGTGGCTCTGGAAGCGTGAAAGTCCTCACGATCTTTCTCCTCTTGGGTAGCGGAAGGAGGAAAGACGACAGGCCGGTCGGGAATTGGCCGTACCGATCCATGGGGCTTGCGTTGCTCGCTGGTTCGCATTTGAAGGCAGAAGGCTCTCTCCTGAACGCATGCTTCTGCATTCACTACCATAGCCGACAGCAAGTTCGTCTAAATATCGCCGAGGCAAAGCCCTCTGAAAGCTGGGCCATCCATGCCTCGGCGCGGGTAAGCCTAATCTCGATCCGGAGTGTCAAGAAAATGGCTCAGAAATAATTTTCTGGCGGCCGGCCACGAAAGTGAAAACGGAAGCGGGATATTAGCCGGCTTGAAAGTGTCAACTGCGGTGCTCGCGGCTACTGGAGTCGGGGCAGGAATCTACGGTGGGCGAGGGCGACCGTTGTCTCTGCGACGAGCGCGGCGATGAAGGCTGTGATCGCGATCAGTACGCACCAGGCCCACACCGTGTACCCGAGGGGCCTTCCGTAGTTGATCCAGTGCAGGGCGAAGATGGCGACGGCGGCGTATGGGAACGCGAACGACCAGAACCCGGGGCTGAACGTCAGCCGGCGGTACACGGGGATCAGCCGAAGTTGGACGATGGCGGCGAGCACGGTGAAGCCGCCGAACACCAGGGCGACGGCGTCAACCTTGTCGTGGGTGATGGCCAGGTAGGCGATGCCGCCAAGTGCGGGCGGCGCGATCTCGATGGCCAGGGTGGGCAACAGCGGCGCGGGCAGGCGGGGGCGGAACAGGAGCCGGGCCATGATGACGGAGCCGATGAGCAGCCACGAAATGACGCCGAGGCCCATGAACGCGTGGGCGATGGCGGTCCAGCCGGCGCGGGCGGCGCCGATGGAGGCGATGAGTCCCCCAGCGACGGCGGGCAGGACGTAGCCGGAGTGCAGTCGGTCCAGGTCGAGATCTTCGACGATCCATTGGCCGGTGATCCACCCGGCCAGGATGGTGGTGGCGGCGGCGAAGACGGCGAACAGCCACCGGCCGGCGGTGAGGGCGTGGGGCATCAGCCCGGTCGCCAGGAGCATGCCGACGATCGGGATCAGCGACACGAACGGCGCCAGCGCCGGATGGGCCAGTTCGGCGCGCCAGCCACCGGGTCGGCGCGGAACCTGCGACACGTAGCCGACGATGAGCACCAGCCACACAATGGCGGTGACGATGAACAGGACGTCGGCCACCAGCGCGGGCGCCACCCCCATCATGGCCGCGTACCTCCAGCAGGTGGCCAGACCGGCCAACCCGTAGGAGATTCCAAATATGTTCGGGGTGATCCCAACCTGGGGCTGAGCTGTCTGCGTGTTCATCGAGCCTCCACCGCGAATATCGGTGGCCGCGTGCCCTCTGCAAATTCGCTGACGCTGACTGTGGTTGTCTGGGCGGCGTCGTGGATCCGGCCGCCTGACAGTTCGGCCTACCCTGAAAACCCGCGCCCATGTCACATGCGCGATCCACGTCAGACGGGATCAGGCCGTCACCTGGCCGCACCGCGCCCCGGATGTGTAGGCTGTCTACGTATAAGACGTCGTCCGCCCGCTAAGGAGGGCATTCCGCATGCGTGAGGACCAGGCCAAGGGATCTGTCTTGCCGCCGGTGAGGCTCATCGTTCTCATCATCGTAGGCATCATCGTCGGCAACGTGGCCGTCACCTTGCTGATGGATCGGGATACAGGTCTCGGTTTTGACGAGCTTCTCGCCTTCGGAGGAGGCGCGGCGCTGGGACTCGTGGCCGAGTTCATGCTCTTCCGGAGGAACAGGCGCTGAGGTACGGACCTTACCCTCGCTCGCTTTGAGTTCGGGATAACGAGCTGTTGCGCGTTCTTCACCTTCACGCTCGGCAGCCTGGCGCTGGAGGTGGCGGTGCCGGCGGAGCGCGCCGAGGTGCTGGAGGTGCGTCAGGCCCGCGCTGGCCCGGTGGCCGCCCTCCCGCCCGAGGCGGCTTACGAGGTGTCGGTGGGCTGAGGCGTTCCGGCACGCCAGATGCATTCACCTGCGCCGCCGAAGTCGAGTTCCTTGGATGCCTCGTAATACGACATGTAGATGCGGTAGCCGTCATGGAAATGGACGTTCATGAGTTCCGGGCTCATGCGGCTGATCTCGATGTCGGGTTGCCGCTTCCAATAGGCCTGTACCGCGTCCATGTACCCGAGTGCTTGGGTGGGCGAGACTTTGGTGGCGATGTATTCAAGGCTGGGCTGGATCTGGCCGGTGAAGCCGCTGCCGGTCAGCGGACGAACACATCCGCTGCCGTCGTCGGTGTCGATCTCCTTCTCGCCGAAGGCCAGTGGCGTCGGGACTTCGCGCAGGGTCTGCTGGACACGAGAGTCGATGATCTTCAAAGCCTCATCAGCGGTGATGGTGTGGCTGGGTGGCCCGCAGGCGGCCAAGCCCAGCCCGCACAGCACCAGCGCCGCCCATCTCGGTGCGAACCTTATGCCGGTGTCCATGGTGGGGGACATTACCGGTGAAGGGGCGGTGGGGTGGATCTGTCACGGAATCGGATCGCAGGCTCACCTTGGATGGGACGACGACCTCCATGGCGACAGGGGAAAACCGGTACAGCGGATGGGATTACCGTCGCCGTAAGCCGAGAACTTCGACCCCATGACCGCAATGGCCGCCCCAGCGCAGGGTGGCGGCGTGAGAAGAGGGACTCGACCATGCCCAAGTACCTGGTTCAGGCGACCTACACCGCAGAGGGCCTCAAAGGGGTGTTGCGAGATGGCGGCACCGGACGCCGGCAAGCGGTGGAGCGCATGGCGGAAAGCGTCGGCGGGCGGGTCGAGCAGATGTATTTCGCGTTCGGCGAGTCAGACACGTATGTGATCGTCGACCTGCCCAGCAATGCGGCTTCGGCCGCTATGAGCCTCACAATATCGGCGTCCGGGACGGTACGAATGAAGACGGCTGTCCTGCTGACACCAGAGGAGATCGACGACGCCGTCCGGATGGAGGTGGCATACCGGGCTCCTGGAGCGTGACAGGGGGCACGCCTTTGAAGGGGCGCGTTCAACTGGTCGTCTGGTAGGCGGTGGTCCAGAAGTCGCGGTGCAGGCGCGGCGTGTGGACGGAGTCCATCGCGCTCTGCGTCAGCAGGATGCCGACGAGGTCCTCGGCCGGGTCGGCGTACGCGGTCGTGCCGAGGCCGCCGTCCCAGCCGAACTGGCCCTGCGAGGGCAGGTTGCGGCGGTGGGTTCGGACCGCCATGCCGAAGCCGAACCCGCCGTGCGAAACGACTTCAGGTGGCGAGCCACCGTTCTGCGAGTTCGGCAGTTCTGCGACGGACGCGGGTGATCCCCAGGTGGCTGTTGAACGCGGCGAAAGGTGGCCACAGGAAGACGAAGACGCCGAGTTCCTCGGCCACCAGAGCACGCTGGAACGTCCGGCGTTCGCATGGCCGGTTGTCCAGATACGCGTCGATCAGCGCCGGGGGGACGGTCACGCCTGCCGGGGTGGCACGGACGCTGAGGAAGGCAAGGTCGGCGACGGGCCGGCCGATGCGGGCCGACTGCCAGTCGCAGAAGACCAGTGCACCAGCGGAATGCAGGAGGTTCCCCACGTGGCAGTCCCCATGGGTGAAGACGGGCGGCAGTGCGCTGAGCTCTTCCGCCAGTTCGCGGCGGCGGGAGAGGAGTTCGGGGAGCCGAGGGAGCGTCGGAGCCCAGAAATCGTTGATCCGGTCCAGGTCCGGATCGGTGAGAGCCTCCTTCAGCGCGTCGGGCCGATTCCAATGCGCGCCACCCGGCAGCGGCATGTTGTGCAGGCGGGCCAGTTCGCGACCCAGGTTCGCCCACATCTGCGGCGTCCACGCCGTGACCGGCCGGCTCTGGCCCACCGCCTCCAGCAGCGTGGCCACCCCGTCTGCGGCATCCCGGCAGTTGAGAAGCCTCGGCGTGCGTACCGGCGTGGTCGGCGCGAGGTCCTGGTAGAAGCGCAACTCGTGCCGGGCCAGGGCGATCGTCTGTGAACCCGACGTGGCGGGGGTGGCCTTGAGATAGGCGGCCTGACCGCCGATCGTGCGCACAGCGTGGACGCCGGCGCCGGAACGGGACTCCATCGGTGCGACGGGGTCTCTGCTTGCCAGCTGCCACTCGCCCAGAATCGATGTCATGAAATCACTCGACACCAAAGTGGCTCCCTCTCGTGATCTGAACCAGGCGGTGGAGGCTTAAGGCTCCCCGAATGAACAAGATCGGGGACGGCATTCTCGACATGCCCCGATGGTGGCACGAAGGCGCCGGCCCGGGCACTGCCGTACAGGCCCCCGACCAGCGCGACGGATCATGCGCTGGGGCGTGAGGCGTAGGGGAGCAGGGCCATCTCGCGGGCGTTCTTGACGGCCCGGGCGATCAGGCGCTGCTGCCGCACGGTGACGCCGGTGACGCGGCGGCTGCGGATCTTGCCCCGGTCGGAGATGAACTTGCGCAGCAGGACGGTGTCCTTGTAGTCGATGCGGTCGACGTTCAGGAGCGGGTTGGGCTTCTTGCGCGGGGTTCCAGTCCAGGTCGGCGGCCAGATGGCGGGCCGGGGAGAGCAGGTCCCAGGCGACTCGGGGCAGCGAATGAAAACCGTTTTCGTTATCGTGGCATACTGCCGCACGTGGAAAGGAACCGTTTTGGCCAGAAATGAGGTGCGCCCCGTGATCAAGCTCCGATCGACGGCGGGCACCAGACGATCGAGTGGACCGACGGCAACACCTACCCGGTGGTGGACGTCGACGCTTCCTCGGCCAGCCATCCCTTCTACACCGGGCGCAGCCGCGTCCTGGACACCGCCGGTCGCGTCGAGCGGTTCAACCAGCGCTACGGAAGGAACTGATGTCCGCGCACTGCCAGCTCACCGGGGTCAAGCCGGTCTTCGGCAACAACGCCTCCCACTCCCACCGCCGCACCCGGCGCCGCTGGGACCCCAACATCCAGCGGCGCCGCTACTGGCTTGAGAGCGAGGGCCGCCACGTCCGGCTCACACTCAGCGCCCGCGCGATCAAGACCATCGACAAGATCGGCATCGAGCAGGCCGTCGCCCGGATCCGCGCAAGAGGAGAGAAAATCTGATGGCCAAGAAGAGCAAGATCGCCGCCAACGAGCGGCGCAAGACCGTCGTCGCACGCTACGCCGAACGGCGGGCCGAACTGAAGGAGATCATCCGCACCGGCACGCCGCAGGAACGGGCGGACGCGGTCCTGGCACTGGCCCGCCAGCCGCGCGACGCCAGCGCCACCCGCGTCCGCAACCGCGACTCCGTCGACGGCCGGCCTCGCGGGCACCTCACCAAGTTCGGCCTGTCCCGGGTGCGCTTCCGGGAGATGGCCCACCGCGGCGAACTGCCGGGCATCACGAAGGCGAGCTGGTAGCCGTGGCCGTACCCAAAAGGAAGACCTCCCGCAGCAACACCCGGCACCGCCGCAGCCAGTGGAAGGCCGCCATCCCCGACCTCGTCCCGATCACCGTGAACGGGCGGCACCTGCTCGTGCCCCGGCGCCTCGTCCGCGCCTACCAGCGGGGTTTGATCACCGTCGATTGAGCTGACCCGGCCATCGGGCTCCTGCCGTGCGTGGAAAGCCGGGCGCGGTGGCACGGCAGGACGCCCGGTGGCCGCACGTGCGGCGTGTGCCTGGATTCTCAGCGCGAGTCCAGTTCGGTCAGGTCCAGCACCCCGACCCTCTGTCCACCACTTTCCTCGCCCGTGAGCTGGAACCCGAGCTTCTGGTAAAAACCTTCAGGCCCACCTTCTCCCGGCTCCCATGTGACATACATTCGCATGCCGCCGCGCCGCTTGACCTCGGCGGCCACAGCTCCGACGGCGAATCGGCCGACGCCTTGTCCCTGTGCCTCGGCTGCTACGTTGAGGCGCCACAAGCCTGACCGGAAGTCGACGCCCTTGCCGTTCCAGTCGATGTCGAGAAAGGCCATGAGAAAACCGACAGGGCGATCATCGTCCAGGATGAGGCGAGGCCAGGCCACCTGCGGCTGCACGTAGGCCTCCGCCAGGGACTTCGCCACCGGTGAGACGAAGCCCTCCTGGTCGGGACGGACTTTCACACCGATGGCCATCTCAACGTTGGCAGGGGTGATAGGCGCCAGCCGTAGCGACTTATTCATGGGGAGAACCATAGGGGCCGAGACCGGGTCTTTGTCCTCGTCCGGATGATGTCAGGGGCTCGTGAGGATGACGAGTTGCTGGGTTGCCCGGGTCATCGCGACGTAGCGGTCGACCGCTCCTTCGATGCCCTCGCCGAACGTCTCTGGGTCGATGAGGATGACCAGGTCGAATTCCAGTCCTTTCGACAGTTCCGGGGTCAGCGACCGGACGCGGGACGTCGCCTGGAACGTGGGGTCGCCGATGACGCAGGCGATCCCGTCGGCGTGTTCGGCGAGCCAGGCGTCGAGGATCGAGGTCAGGTCCGAAGCGGACCCGTGGACGACGGGGACGCCGTTGCCGCGGATGGAGGTCGGCACGTTGGCGTCCGGAAGCACGGCCCGGATGACCGGCTCGGCTTCCGCCATGATTGCTTCAGGCGTGCGGTAGTTGATGCTCAGACAGGCAAGGTTGATCCGGTCGAGCCCGATTCGTTCGAGTCGTTCCTGCCACGACTCCGTGAACCCGTGCCTGGCCTGGGCGCGGTCCCCGACGATGGTGAAGCTTCGTGACGGGCAGCGGAGCAGCAGCATCTGCCACTCCGCGTCGGTGAGTTCCTGGGCCTCGTCCACGACGATGTGCGCGAACGGGCCGGCGAGCAGGTCCGGGTCGGCGCCGGGCAGCGCGGTCCCGTCGATCAGGCTGTTGCGCATGTCCTGTCCGTGCAGCATCGTCACCAGCCCTTCGCCGTCGTCGTCGGCTTCGAGCAGGTTGTCGACGACCTGCGTCATGCGCTCGCGTTGGGCGGCGACGGCGGCGTTGTGCCGGCGCTTGCGTCGCGCCTCCTCCGGGTCGCCGAGTCGCTGCCGCGCGGCGTCCAGGAGCGGCAGGTCGGACACCGTCCAGGCCTGGGCGTCCGCGCGCTGCAGCTTCCGAACGTCGTCGGGGCTGAGCCAGGGGGCGCACATCCGCAGGTAGGCGGGTACCGTCCACAGGTCTCCGACGAGGTCAGCGGCTTCGATCAGCGGCCAGGCGCGGTTGAAGGCCGTGAGCAGTTCCCTGTTCCGCAGCAGCGACCTGCGGAGCAGGTCCGCCGAGACGTCGTCATCGTCGTGCTTGTCCATCAGGATCGTGAGCAGTTCCTCCCAGATCTGGTCGCGCGCCTCGTTGTGCGGAGTGCCGGGTTCCGGTGCTTCGAACGCCTCGGCCCAGTCGTCGGGGCTCAGCCAGATGTCGGACCAGTGGGTCGTGACCGTCATCCCCTTGGCGGGCGCGTTCTCGTAGAACCTGACGGCCGGCTCGATCGCCTTCACCAGGTCCGCGGACGACTTCAGGCGGGCCACGTCCGGGTCGGTCTCGATCGCCGCCGCGGCTCCCTCCGTGACCAGGTCCCGCAGGGTGCAGGTCCGCACGCCCTCCTCTCCGAGGCTGGGCAGGACGTCGGCGACGTAGGCCAGGTAGGGCTGGTGCGGACCGACGAACAGCACGCCGCCCCTGCGGTGACCGAGGCGGGGGTCGGAGTAGAGGAGGTAGGCGGAGCGGTGCAGGGCGACGACGGTCTTCCCCGTGCCAGGACCGCCGTCCACGACGAGAGCGCCGCGGGATCCCGCGCGGATGATGGCGTCCTGGTCGGCCTGGATGGTGCCGAGCACGTCTCGCATCCGGGCCGTCCGGTTGCTGCCCAGGCTGGCGATGAAGGCGGACTGGTCGTCGAGCGCGGCGTGCCCGGCAAGCCCGTCCGGGGTGAACACCTCGTCCCAGTAGTCGCTGATCCGGCCGCGGGTCCAGCGATACCTGCGGCGGCTGGCCAGCCCCATCGGGTTGGCGTGGGTGGCTCCGAAGAACGGTTCGGCCGCGGGGGAGCGCCAGTCGAGCAGCAGCCGACGGCCCGCGCTGTCGGTGAGGCCGAGTCGTCCGACGTAGACGGGCTCGAGGTCGTCGGCGCTGACCATGTGTCCGAGGCACAGGTCCAGACCGAAACGACGCAGTACGCGCAGACGCGCGGTCAGCCGATGGATCTCCAGGTCCCGGTCCATCGCCTGCCGGCCTGCGCCTCCGGGCGCCTTGCGCTCGGCGTCGAGGCGGTCGGACAGGTCGGCGATCGACTCCTCCAGGCGCTGCGCGATGGCCGCGAAGTGCTGCTCGTCGCCGGCGATCAGCGCCGGGTCGGTCTTGGGCGCGAGGTGGGCGGGAAGGTCGAACGCGCTGGTGGTCAAGGGGTTCACGTCATCGGCTCCGATCTGAGGTCGCCAGTACGCGCGGCAAGGCGTCTGGACCGGCGGGACGGCTCTGGTTCCTGGGTCACGCGGACACGGGCGGCCTTTCCCGGCTGATCGCGTCGAGCAGCAGCTTCGCCGCCACGCTCGCCCCGTCGGTGCGGATCGTGCCGGCGACCGCCGTCGCTCGTGCGCGGGTCTCCGGGGCCAGGGCCGTGTCGAGCGCGGCCGACAGGGACTCGAAGGTCGGAGCGGGACCGTCGTGTGCCGCGCCGATGCCCAGCTCGGCCACCCGGCCGGCCCAGTACGGCTGGTCGCCTGCCTGGGGCACCACCACCTGAGGAGCGCCGGCCCTGGCGGCCGTCGTCGTGGTGCCCGCGCCGCCGTGGTGCACGACGGCGGCCACCCGGCCGAACAGCGCCTGCTGGTTGACCTCGCCGACGGCGAAGCAGTCTTCACGGTCGTCGATCAGCCCCAGGTTCGCCCAGCCGCGACCGACAAGTACGCGGTGGCCCTGCGCGCGGACCGTCTCGACGGCCACCCGGGCGATGTCCTCAGAGATGTGGCGCATGCTGCCGAAGCCGACGTACACCGGGGGTGCGCCGGCGTCCAGGAACGTTCCCAGCTCGTCCGGGAGCGGGCGCGCGTCCGGCAGGATCCACGCGCCGGTCCGCACGACGTCGAGGTCCGAGGTCTCCCGCCACGGTCCCAGCGTCGGGTCCGCCGCCAGCCACGGGCGGTCGGTGAGGATGAAGGTACGGACGTCGTTCACTGGCGGCAGTCCGATCGAGGCCCGGTGGGCGTTGAGCGCCTCGCCGTGCAGTGCGTTGAAGGTCTGGGCGTTCAGGTCCCACAGCACCTGGTTGTCGGTCACCTCCGATGGGAGCGGCCGGCCCGGCAGCAGCGACAGCGGCGGCGCGTGGTGCGGCGACGGCAGGATGAACGGGCAGAAGGTCGCGTACACGTAAGGGATGCCGAGCTTCTCGGCCACCGACCGCGAGGCGAAATGCGCGAGCCCGGTCGCCAGGAGCGCGTCACATCCCTTGGCCGCCGCGGTGACGGCGTCGAACTGCCCGGCCAGCTCGGATGCCCGCCGGGAGGCGTCCGCCGCCGTCGACGGCCGCACCATCGAGCCCATCGGCGGGCCGACCGGCACCGGCGGCACGCCGATACCGGCCAGCAGCTCCGCGAACTCCTTGTCGGGCGGGGCGCACATCCGCACCTCCGCGCCGAGCTCCCGCAACCGCGCCGCGAGCGCCGCCATCGGTTCGACATCCCCGCGCGACCCGTAGGTCGACAACAACACGCGCATTCCGCGCCCCCCATATCCGCAGGTACTGGCTTCGGCCGATGATTCTGCGGCATGACCGGGGTCTTGCCGCAAGCCCCCCGGTGCGCTATACGTTGAGAGTGGAAAGGAGCGGGTGCTTCCCCTTTCCCCTTCTCACGGAGTACGTCGGGAGAGTCAAGGCCGCCGCTGGATGTCGCCGGTGCAACCGTGCACGATGACCTGGACCATGTTCTGGACGACGTCCCTGCTGACACTGCCCGGCGGCGCGCTGACCAGGGTGAACAGCGCGCCCCCGTAGAGCGTGATCATGGCGGGGATGTTCTCGCGCGGGATGGTGAGCCCGAGTTTGTCGTGGTGCCCGGCGGTGACGTGCAACGCCGTGTCCTGCAGGCCCGCGAGCGCCGAGGCGAGCGCCGGACGGCGCGCGGCCTCCAGTTGCAGTTCGAAGACGGCGAGATAGCGGTTGCGCAGGGTGGTCGCCGCTGTGAGCAGCGATTCCGTCAGCAGGTCGACCAGCGTCGCGGGTTGTTCGATGGCCAGGTCGGTGTCGGTGTGATGCAGTTCGGCGACGCGTTCCGCGGCGGCCACCAGGAGCGCCTCCCGGCTGCGGAAGTAGTTCGAGGCCGTCCCCGGTGGGAGGTTCGCTGCTTTCTCCACCGCGCGGTGGGTCAGCCCGTGCACGCCTGACGAGGCCAGCAGTTCGATGGCGGTGTCGGCCAGGGCTTGGCGACGGGCCGGATTGGTGGGCGGCATACCTCCATGCTACCAATATCCGTACTAGTACGATCGTAGTGAAGGAGGGCTTGTGAAGATCGTGGTGGTCGGTGCGGGGCTCGGAGGAGTGGCGGCCGCGGTGGGGTTGCATCGCCTGGGCCATGAGGTGACGCTCTTGGAACGGGGCGCCGAGCTCAGGGAAGCGGGCACCGGGATCGTGATCATGCCCAACGGGCTTCGCGCGCTGGAGACACTGGGGCTGGCTGAGGACGTTCGCGGGCACGTCCTGCACGCGACCCACGCGGGATTGCGGGACTGGCGCGGACGTCCGCTGCTGGTCGCCGACCTGGTCCAGGCACAGCGGGAGATCGGGTCACCGGCCATGATCGATCGAGCGGAGCTGCACCGAGCGCTACGCGCCCCGCTGCCTCCCGACCTGGTACGAACCGCGACCTCCGTCGAGCGCCTGGAACCCGACTCCAACGGAGTCACCGTGATCAGCGACGGAAACCCCATAACGAGAGCGGACGCCGTGATCGCGGCCGACGGCATCGGCAGCAAACTGCGCGCACAACTCTTCCCCGGCCACCCCGGGCCGAGGCGAACCGGCCGGATGGACCTGCGCGGCATGCTGCCCCGCCCTCCCGGCCTGCCGCCGGACCTGCTCGCCAGCCAGTTGGTCGACCGCCGCAGCGGGGCGATGTTCGGACTTTTCCCAGTCGGCGAGGACCGCCTGTACTGGTTCACCGACTCCGTCCTGAACGGCACGCCACCCGACGCGAACGAAGCACGCCGGCAGATGTTGTCCCTGACGGCCGACTGGCACCCGCTCGTCGCGACACTGATCGAAGCCACCCCGCCCGCCGACATCTACGTCGACCCGATCTCCCACCTGGCCGAACCCCTGCCCTCGTTCGCGTCCGGCAGGATCGCCCTCCTCGGCGACGCCGCCCACGCCATGTCACCCGACCTCGGCCAGGGCGCCAGCCAGGCCTTCGAGGACGCGGCCGCACTGAGCCGTCACCTGAAAGGCGCCGAACCGGCCGACGTCGCCGAGCGGCTCGTGCGCTACGACGCCGAGCGCAGACCCAGCGCCAACCGCATCATGCGGGGAGCGTCCCGGCAATCGCGCCTGACCTCCCAGACCGGCATCGCCGCATGGCTACGCGACACGCTGCTGCGCGCCATACCGTCCCGGCTGGCCACCCGGCAACTCGCTACCCTCTGGCACGCATAGAGCGCATTCTTGCGGGCGATGCAGTTGATCACGACAGGAGCCGCTGATGTACGTGAGATACCAGAGCCCCACGCCGAACGAGCGTGGAACGTATCCGGGCGTGTTCGGACTGGTGAACGGCCTGGCAGCGGCCCGCCCGCCGAAGGATTTCCCGTAGGCGTTCCCGTTCGTCGGCTGTTGGCGCGGTGGCCGTGGGCCGCCGCGCCAACAGATGCGCCGGCCGTCAGTTGCAGGAGACCGTCGGCCAGGTCGAGTTGCCGTTGTGCTGGATGGTCACGCCCCAGTTGTTGCCGTTGCCGTTGGGTTTGGCGGTCAGCACTTGGGCGCTTGGGTAGCTGGCGGTGATGTTCCAGGTGGCGATGATTTTCGCGGGGGACGGTACGTTCATCGTCACAGTCCAGTTGCTGGAGCCGCTGACCGCGACGTTGAGGTTGTAGCGGTCACTCCACTGCTGGCCCGCCGACAGCGTTGCGGTGCAGTTGCCGCCGGGGTTGCCGCCGCCTGAGCCGCCCACCGTGATGTTGGAGTTTCCGCTGCTCTGATATCCCTCTGTCGCGAGGATCTGGTAGTCGTGGTTGCCCAGGTTCATTCCGTAGCGGGCCCATGCGTCGAAGTGGTTGCCGGCGGTTATGGTTCCGCCGGTTTTCTTCGACTGCCGGACGCTCCAGTACTGGTTGAAAGTCCTCGTGCCCTCTATGGAGGGGGCGTTGTAGCGTGTCGTCATGTAGATGTCGTAGGTGCCGCCGTCGCTGGTGACCGTGCCCTTGTACGTTCCCGTGGGCCGATAGGTGCCCCAGTTGTCGACGATGTAATATTCGATGAGCGGGTTTCTCGTCCAGCCGTAGAGGGTCAAATACGCGTTGCCGGACGGGTTGAAGCTGCCCGAATAGTTCACGGTTCTGCGGCCGCCGGGGTTCCAGCCTTTACCGGCGACGAAATTTCCGGTGTTTCGCCAAGAGGTGCTGTAGTTGCCGCCGGATCCCAGTTCCATGGAGACCGACCCGGGGCTGTCGGTCCAGAACGAATAGAAGTAGCCGTTGTTGGTGCCGGTCTGGTTGGAGGTTATGGCCGCGTTGGCGATGCCGGGCATCATCGTTGTGGCCGCGACCAGCGCTACGACGCAGGCGCGGCCGATGAGCAGCCTGATGCGTCCGCGTTTGCGGCTCGTCGGGTGGACGGGGGCGTCGTTCATGTGCGTGCTACCTCCTCGTGAAGGCCGGCGAGAGGCCAGGCAGCTTGGACCATTTCGAAACTATCGGCACTTTGGCGAAAGTATCGGATCGACCCTGTCGAGCTGTCAACGATTCCTGTCGGACAGTGATCGCCCCTCAGGGTATTGGCCCAGGTTGTCGTCGTTTTATAGTTGGTCGCTCAGGTGACGGGGGCCTTGAAAGTTTCAGATCTGTTCCGAAGAACAACGTTCTGGGACGTCCCTAGGCCGAGTAGCTGAGGTCTTTCGCCAGAAGGGAGGACGGTCGCAGACGCAGCCACACCGTTCCCCGCTCGCCTGGATCGTCGAGCAGGTAATGGCGGAAGCGGCTGTCCCATTGGGATTCGTCCGCCCCGAGGTAGCGGCTGAGCTTGCGTCGTCCGCGAGGGACGTCAAAGGGGATCACCTCGGCCCGGCCCCGGGCGATGACCTGCAGGACCGACCCGGTCGCGAGGTCGCAGAGGTCGACGACGACGGCGATGGCCGGGTCCTGCCGTACTCGGCCGAGCAGTTTCGTCCACGGCCCGGTCAGGATCCAGAAAGCGCCGTCTTCCCACAGGTACCAGGTCGGCCGCACGGTCGGTCCGTTGGTCGCGACGCGAGCCGTCAGAGGTTCGGCCAGGAACGCGTCGACGTCGAATGGAGGGGAGGCCACTGGGTGATCATATCCAGCGTTCTGGTTGACAGCTTGGAGAGGCAACAGCGGGCCGCCTAGAGCGCGCTCGCGGTGTCCAGCAGGGCGAGCCAGGTGCGGCCGGGGCTGAGGCGTTCGATCTCCTGGCGGGGGATCCAGTCGGCGCGGGTGCTCTCCGTGCCGGTCGGCGGGCGGGTCGGGGCGCCCCGCGACGGCAGGACGGCGCGGAACATCACCATGTACGTCAATGACGCGTAACGGTAGTCGGCGGGCGGCGGCTCCAGGAGTTCGATGCGTTCCCGGGCGAAGACGGACAGGTCGGCGGGCTCCAGTCGCAGACCGGTCTCCTCGTGGAGTTCGCGGGCCGCGGCCTCGGCGGCGCTCTCGCCGGGCTCGACGTGGCCGCCGGGGAGATCCCAGCCTCGGCCCTCCCGGTCCACGCAGGTCATGAGCATGCGGTCGGCCTGGTCCCAGACGAACGCGAACGCCGAGGTGATCTGGTGCGCGGGCGGGAGGGTCGGGGCGAGGATCAGGTCCATGCGGTGTGTCACGGGAATCCACGGCACGGTGTTCGTCGCGACCAGTCGTGTCATGGAGCCCCCTTGGAGATCGGTGACGACCAGCCTACGGGGGTCAGACGCCCCGGCGCATGGCGCGGTTGCCCAGGTAGAGGCCGATGGCGGCGATGGCGCAGGCCGCAGCGGTGCCGTACAGGATGGAGGGGTTGGCCAGGTCGCCGGAGAAGAGGGCGCGCTGGGCGTCGACGATGTGGGTGACGGGGTTGATCTGGCCGATCGTGCGCAGCCAGGCGGGCGCGGTGTCCAGCGGGAGCAGCACGCCGGACAGAAGCAGCAGGGGGAACAGGATCGTCTGGCTGACGATGTAGAACAGGGTGCCGCTCGGGGCCGACTTGATGGCCAGGACGAACGAGGACGCGCCCAGGCCGATGCCGAAGATGAGCAACTGGGCCAGGCCCGCCAGGACGCCCGCCGCGTACAGCTCGAAGCCCAGAGGGATGGAGAGCACGATGATGAGCACGGCCTGGGCCAGCAGGATCGCCATCTCCTTCATGGTCCGGCCCACCAGCATCGCGGTGCGGTTGAGCGGCGTGACCATCAGGCGTTCCATCGAGCCGCCGATCAGCTCGACCAGTAGCGTGTAGCCGGAGGCCATGGGGCCGGTCAGGCACATCATGACCAGGATCCCCGGCACGAACCACTGCCACGACGAGCCGACCGCGCCGTCCAGCAGCGACCCGAACAGGAACAGGAACAGCAGCGGCTGCCCCATCTCGAACAGCAGGCCGAGGGGCTCGCGCACGACCGGCGCGAACTCGCGGGAGAAAACGGTGGTGGTGTCACGTAGGAATGTCGTCATCGGTGAGGCTTCTCCCGGTCAGAGCGAGGAACACGTCGTCAAGGGTGGGACGGGCGGTCTCGGCGGTGGTGACCTTGATGCCGGAACCGTCCAGGGTGCGGAGATAGTCGGGCAGGGCGGCGGCCGCGTTGGGCACCCTGAAGCGCACGGTCGTGCCCTCGGCCGTCGTGCCGGCCAGTTCGGCGGCGCGGCGGGCCTGCTCCTCCGTGCTGGTGGTGATGGTGATGTGGTCGCCCGCGAGGTCGTTCTTGAGCTGTCCGGCGGTGCCGTCGGCGATGATCAGGCCGTTGTCGATGATCACCACGCGTTCTGCCATGTTGTCGGCCTCTTCCAGGTAGTGCGTGGTGAGGAAGAGCGTCGTCCCGTATGTCTCCCGCAGCCGCAGGATGTGCTCCCAGATCTCCGCGCGGCTCTTCGGGTCGAGGCCGGTGGAGGGCTCGTCGAGGAAGAGCAGGTCGGGCCGGTGGATGAGGCCGAGCGCGATGTCCAGGCGGCGGCGCTGACCGCCGGAGAGCGTGCCGGGCTTCCGCCTGGCCAGCGGCTGGAGGTCGAGCAGTTCCAGCAGTTCGTCGGCGCGGAGGGCCGCTTGTCTGGCGCCCAGGTCGTAGCAGCGGCCCTGGGTGATGAGCTCGTCGCGGACGAGGAAGTTCTCGCCCGCGCTGTTGCGCTGGCCCACGTAGCCGATGCGGGCGCGCACGGCCGCTGGGGACTTGGCCACGTCGTGGCCCGCCACCATGGCGGTGCCCGACGTGGGCGGCAGCAGGGTTGTGAGCATGCGCAGTGTGGTGGATTTACCGGCGCCGTTCGGGCCCAGGAAGGCCACGAGCTGGCCGGCGGCCACGTCCAGGTCGATGCCTCGGACGGCCGTCACGGACTCTTTCTTGACTTTGAACACTCGGGTGAGCCCCCGGGCGTGGATCATGGTCTGCTCCTCCGGGCATGGCGAAGAAACCCCTGGTCGGGGCGGGGTTGAAGGATCGGCTCCAGTTTGCTCACGGGAAATCCGCTTTGGCAAACGCGAACATCACTTTCATGAACGGCTCTGACCTGCGGAAACGACGTCATAGGACGGTGTTCGACGTTGGTGGATTTCCGGGCTCTGAGGTGCGGTTTTCCAGGGCCGTGAAAGAATTTTTCGCATACTCGGCGTGCTCGACCCGCCCGACGGCGCGGGGAGAGCATCCGCATCGTCCAGATAACGATTGTCGTTGAACGGGGTTGTGATCCCAGGTTGTGATTCTTCTCCGGCACGATCGCTTGCCATGAAGAAAACGATCGCCTTAGCGGCGGCCTGCGGCGCGCTGATGCTGGCCACGATGCCCGCGCAGGCCGCCACGAAGGATCCCGTCAGTGCGCTGAAGTCCACGTTGACACCTGGGCACGGCGTGCGCTTCACCGACACGGTCACCTGGTCGGACGGCACCAACACGCAGGGCGCCCGGGACAGCGAAGGCACCTTCCAGTTCAGCAAGAAGGGCGTCGCCGCCTTCGACATCACGATGAACTACGGTGGTGACGCCAAGGAACGCGTCATCTCCATCGGCAAGACCGGTTACTACTCGGGCAGTGTCCTGGACCGCATGCTTCCCGAGGGCAAGACCTGGTTCAAGTCAACAGGCGGCGCCATTCCCGACTCCTGGGCTCAGTTCCTCAACCCGGCCGAACCCAAGACCCTGGCCTCCTTGATCAAGAAGGGGACGACGAAGGGGAATTCCGTCACCGGTTCGATCACCGTGAAGGAGCTCAAGGCGGTCTCGGACTGGTTCGGCGCCGCGAAGACCGGCACAGAAAACGACAACGTCAAAATCTCCTACACTCTCACCTTTTCCTCGGCGGGCCTGGTGAGCAGGGTGCAGACGTCGTACACGCTGTCGAAGAACGGGGAGCTCAACGAGGTCGGTGTCGACAGCCGCTACACCGGGTGGGGCAGCAAGGTGTCGATCAAGGCACCGGATCCCGGCAAGGTGACCACCAAGTTCCGCTGATCGTCGTCCTCCATCGTCGCCTCGGGCGGCCGAGTCGCCCCGGGCCCGAGGTGCTCTGAGGTGCGGTTCTCCAGGGCCGTGAAAGCATCCTCCGCATGCTGGTGATCTTGGTGAACGGGCTGCCCGGGTCGGGGAAGACGACGGTCGCGCGGGCGCTGGGGCGGGAGCTCGCCCTGCCGGTCTTCAGCAAGGACGATCTCAAGGAGACCCTCGCCGACGTGCTCGACCGGCCCGACGGGGTGGGCGAGCGCGAGTGGAGCCGGCGGTTGGGGGCCGCCGCGGGGGAGAGCATGTGGACGTTGCTGGCCAGGGCCGGGCACGGCGCGGTGCTGGAGAGCCCCTGGCTGGCGCCGCTGCGGCCGCTCGTCCTGGACGGGCTCTCGCGGGCGGGCGTCGAGGCCGGCTCTGTGCGTGAGGTGTGGTGCGAGGTGCCGCCCGAACTGGCCAGGAGCCGGTACGAGCGGCGGGTGCGGCACCTGATCCACCACGATGCGGAGGTCGGCGACGAACGCTGGCGGGAGTGGGCGGCCGGGGCGCGGCCGTTGGGGCTGGGGCCGGTGTATTCACTTGATACGTCGAAAATCGTTGATATTTCGAGACTTGCGGCATTGTTGATGCTCCGCGAAGATCTCCCGGGTGAAGCGTCTTTTATTATTCGCGGCGATCGCGACGGTCGGGATGACCGGGGTCGCGCAGGCGGCTGACGTTCCCGGTGTGGACGTCAGTAACTGGACGGGCGAGGTCGACTGGGAAAGCGTGGCGACGGGGGGTGGGAAGTTCGCGTTCGTCCAGGCCACCGAGGGGACGAACTACCGCAACCCCCGTTTCGACGGCCAGTTCGGCGGCGCTGCGACGGCAGGGTTGATTCGGGGTGCTTATCACTTCGCGCAACCACACGAATCCGATGGGACAGCCCAGGCCGACTATTTCCTGCAGAACGGCGGCAACTGGGTTAGCGATGGCCAAAGCCTGCCAGGGGTGCTCGATATCGAGGACAACCCGTACAAGGACAAGAACGGCAAGAACTCCTGTTATGACCTGTCCGCCGAGGACATGGTCACCTGGCTCAAGGACTTCACCAACAAGTACCGCCAGGCGACCGGCCGGCACGCGATCATCTACACCACCACGAGCTGGTGGCAGACGTGCACCGGCAACTCCGACAAGTTCCGCTCCAACCCGCTCTGGCTCGCCCGCTGGGGCGGCGAACCCGGCGAGCTTCCGAAAAGCTGGAAGCGGCACACGTTCTGGCAGTCAGCGGAGAAAGGGCCGCTGGCCGGCGGCCAGAACTCCTTCAACGGCTCGGAATCGCAACTCCGGTCGCTGGCCAACCCGCCGGCCGAAGTGACGGTGTCAGGCGCGGTCAAGAGCAGGAAGACGTACACGGTGACCGTCCACAACACCGGGCCGTACCCCGTCAAGGACGTCACGGTGTCGGGACGGACGTACGGCGGCCAGCGCGTGGTCGGCGCGCCCGGCTGCAAGTACAGCGGAACGGCGCTGCGATGCCCGATCCGTGAGCTGGGGCGCGGGCAGAAGGTGACGTTCACCGTCACCACCAAACCGTCCAAGACGAAGGGACGGGTCGGCATCAATGTCACGGTCGGCTCCGTGAAACTCGTGCTCAAGGCCGGATGAGTCATCTGTACCGAATCGGTATGCATGTAACGCCTGTGGCGCAATGAAAAATGAGAGACCCGGCGGCTAATGTGTGCCGCTATGGAAAGGCGATGGGTCGGATGCGACGGCTACGAGGTCGTGGGCATCGTACGTGCGGGGCGGCAGTTGCTGCGGGTGCGCCGGCATGGGTGGACGATCGCCGACTGCACCTCCGTGGCGGAGGTCGCCGGGCACGTCGATCTGGCCGATCTGTGTGAAGTGATCGAGTTCCCCGTACGGCGGAGAACCGAAGGGGTTGGCGGGGCCCGAACGAGTTCGCATCATCGGTGACTGCCGTGTATGGTTACACCTGTCCGCAGCGCCGGACAGGCCCCTATAGCTCAGTCGGCAGAGCGTCTCCATGGTAAGGAGAAGGTCAACGGTTCGATTCCGTTTGGGGGCTCGTACGCTGAACACATAGAACGCCCGGACCAAGAATTTCTTGGGGCCGGGCGTTTCGCGTGGAGCCCGCGATGCACGCGGCCCGTGTCAGCGGATGGCCTCCAGGGACGTGGCGAGGCGCTCCAGAAGAGAGGGCGGGGCGCCGTTCGGCAGGCCCATGATCGCGATGTCGGCCCCGGCATCCCCGTACGCCGCCGCGAGCTCGACCGCCGGGCCCAGGTCTCCGTCCGGCGGCACGACCACGTTCACCGAGCAGTCGATCTCGGCCGGGTCGCGGCCGACGGACGTGCAGTGGTCGAGGAGGACCTGCTTGAGCGACGACCACTCCTCGGGGCTGTGGGCGATCGCGTTCCAGTGCTGGGCCCATTTGGCGGCGGCCGGCAGCGTACGCTTCGGGCCACGGCCGCCGATCACGATGGGCGGGTGAGGGCGTTGCACGGGCTTGGGCTCGCACCGCGCCCGGGTGAGGGTGTGGTACTTGCCGGCGAAGTCGGTGTGCTCCTGGGACAGCAGGCCGATGACGATCTGCACGCCCTCGTCGAACCGGTCGAACCTCTCCTTCAGCGGCGGCAGCGCAATGCCGTACGCGTCGCATTCGAGCTGGTTCCAGCCCGCGCCGAGACCGAGGTCGAGACGGCCTTCGCTGATGATGTCGACGGTGGCGGCCATGTTGGCCAGCACCGCGGGGTGGCGGTAGATCATGCCGGTGACCTGGACGCCGATCCTGATCCGCCGGGTCGCCTGGGCCAGGGCGGCCAGGGACGTCCAGGCTTCGAGGTTGGGGCCGTCGAGGTCGCCGGTGAGCGGATAGAAGTGGTCCCAGTTCCAGGCGCTCTCGAACAGCGGAATCTCATCGGCGACCGACCACAGATCGCGCATCTGCTGCCAGGTCACATGCTCGGGGCGGGTTTTGACACCGAACCGCATCGGAACCTCCAGTGCCGACAATCGAGCTCGACGAGGACCCTACGTCACCTACCGCTCATGGATCGCTCTTTTCGGCCCCAGCCTGATCCTGGTGCTCCTGATGAGGACGGGCGCGTTCGCGGGGCTCAGGTGGCGCATCGGCCGGGCGTGGCTGCTAGGCTGATCACTACCCTCGCTCAAGGTCCCGCGTGTGTTGCTGTTGGATTTCGGTTGTCGGGGGTTTCTGAGGCATACTAGGAAGACCCCACCCGGTCAGGTGAGTTACGAATGTGCTCGCCGCGTCGGGTATCCTCTACGGGGCCGGGGTGCTTACCGGTTCAAAGGCGGAGTAGCTCAGTCAGGCAGAGCAAACGGCTCATAATCGTTGTGTCGCCGGTTCAAGTCCGGCCTCCGCTACTGCCCACTCCCAGGTCGATCGGCCTGGGCACGGGCGTGTCCATGTCCCGAACGTAGAAAGGCACTCCCAAGTGGCTGCCACAGACGTTAGGCCGAAGATCACGCTGGCCTGCCAGGAGTGCAAGCACCGCAACTACATCACGCGGAAGAACCGGCGCAACGACCCGGATCGGCTTGAGCTGAAGAAGTACTGCCCCAACTGCCGCACCCACCGTGCGCACCGCGAGACCCGATAGGTTTCCGGGCAGACTCCATACTCCTCCATATCGCACAACCGGCGTCCCTTCGCAGGGCGCCGGTTTGTCGTGTCTCGCCGCCATTCCTTCTCCCGGCCCCCACACCGCCGACCGCGCTTCGGCGGCAGCGCGCCTCATGAGGGCGTTCGGGATTGACCTTCCACCATCGCGGCGAAACCGTCGAGATGGCGTGCCAGGCTGTACTCGAACAGTCCGTCCAGGTCCGACACCGCCTCCTCGGGAACTGCGGCCAGCAGGGGGAACCGTCCGCTGCCGAGAAGTTCGTCGGCCCGTTGCCGCTGTTCGAGCAGCCACCGGGTGAGCGTCACCCCGGTCTCCTGCTCCGCCTCGACTTCGCCGGCCATGGACAGAGCGACGGTGACGACCAGCGCGTGCAGCGTGAGCGCCTCGCGAATCCGTGCCGTCATGGGCAGCTCGAGCCCGTCGAGCGCGCGCAGGGTCCACTCGGTGTGGGCCATCATGTTGGGCACGAGCAAAGGGCGGGTGAACGAGATGGCCCTGGGCAGCCAGATGTGTCGCCGCGCCAGCTCCCACTGCCGGCGGGCGATCAGTTCGAGCTTGGCCCGCCAGCCCTCCGGCCCAGGGTCGGGTAGCTCTTGTGCGCCGAAGACCTCGTCGACCATCTGTGTCACCAGTTCGTCCTTGTTCGCCACGTGCCGGTAGAGCGACATCGGACCGACGCCGAGTTCGGCCGCGAGTCGCCGCATGGATACGGCGCCGAGCCCCTCGGCGTCGGCGATCGCGATAGCGGTCCGGAGAACTTGTTCGCGGTTCAGCCCCTGCTTGAAGCCACCGGTGTGTGGCGGTCCCGGGGATGTGGCCGGGGCGATCGGCTGCTGCCGGCTCGTACGTGCGCTGACCACTGTTCCGGCTCCGACCTTCGCTTCGACCAGCCCTTCGTCGCGCAGGGCCGCTATCACTTTCGTCGCGGTCGCGACCGCGACACCCCGTCGCTGGGCGATCTGCCTGATGGACGGCATCCGATCGCCTGGCCGCAGCTCGCCGGCCAGAATCCGGGCCCGGAACTCCGCGACGATGCGCCGGTAGGGCGGATCCGGCCGGTGCGTTGACGACTGCATGGGAGCCCCCAGCTCATTGGTGGTGTCGGGTGTGTCAGGCAGGCAAGTGTACTAGTTCAATTTCTGTAGTACTAGTTCACTTTGTCCTTCGGATCTGCCGGTATTAGTGCGGATACCTGCCATCGCGTGCATACGATGTACGCATGACACTTGATACACCGTACGCACCTGTGTGGCGGGCGTCCGGCGAGGCCCCCGTCGCAGGACCGGAGATCGGATGAGCCAGTTAGAGGGCCAGCTGTCCATCTCATATGCCGAAGTGCGGTCGTGGCACCGGCCGTTGATGATCATGGTGGCGGCGATGTCCGCGCTCGTCGTCTTCTCGGCCATCGCCCAGTTCGTGGACGATCGTGAGCTCTTGCAGGCGTCGATCTGGGCGAAACCGTTGAAGTTCGGGGTGTCGTTCGTCATGTACGGCGCGACGCTCGCATGGCTGCTGCCGAAGCTTCGCAAGGCAAGACGCACGATGTGGTTCCTCGGAACGGCCTTCGCCGTCACCGGGATGATCGACGTCGGATTCATCGTGGTGCAGGCCGCCCGCGGCACCTACAGCCACTTCAACATCAACACCGATACGTTCAACCAAATCGGACAGATCATCTTCTCCACCGGCGTGGTCGGGCTGTTCGGAGCGAGCCTGCTCATCGCCGTCATGCTGCTGTTCCAGCGGGTCGGCGACACGGCACTCACCTGGGCCCTGCGCGTCGGGATCGGGCTGTCCGTCATCGGCATGGCGCTGGCGTCCTTCATTCGCGGGTGGGCGTCGACCGGACCCCGGACGGTGCAGGACGCCTACGGCAATCCGGTCTCGCTCCTGGGGCAGCACGGGGTGGGTGTGCCGGACGGCGAAGGCATGCCGATCACGAACTGGAGCGCCGTGGGCGGCGACCTGCGCGTTCCGCACTTCATCGGCCTGCACTCCATCCAGGTGTTCGTGCTCGCGGTGGTGGTTCTCACCGCCCTCGCGGCCCGGGTCAGCTGGCTGCGCGGCGAACGCGTACGCGCCCAGCTCACCGGGGTCGTCATCCTGGGCTACACCGGGCTGTTCGTGATCACGGTGTGGCAGGCGATGCGCGGCCAGTCGCTGATCCAGCCCGACACGGCCACCTGGACCGCGTTCGCGGCAACCGTTGCCGCAACCGCGCTGCCGGCGACCCTGACGATCTTGGCAGCCCGCCGCAGCCAGGAGACGTCTTCCGGCGGACGGCACTCAGCCAACGTGCTGGCTTACAAGCCCGCCAGATCCTTGAAGCGGGACGGCGCCCGGTTCGGTGAGCGTCGCGTTGCGGCCCGGCGCGATCGGCCGCGCTCCTTTTAGCTCCCATCCTGTACGGCAAAGCCAAGCAGGCCGGATTTGCCGCCGCGCGTCCTTAAAACTCCCATCCTGTACGGCGGAGCCAAGCAGGCCGCCACCCGCCGCTCGTGGCCGGCGGCCTCCAGGAATACGCTCTCTGACCCGCACGCGGCCGGGCGCCGTCACGCGCGTCCACTTGGCCATCCGCGTGGTGAATCGGGCACCGATCGCACGAGGCGGCTGTAAAGGATCGGTTTTGGCGGGGACGGTGGAAGGTTGTGCTGTTAGCGTCAAGTGAACAGCGACAGGCGACGGGAGCATCGATGGCGTTGAACCGTGACTTCGTGGGCAGAACGTACCCGCCCAGTGCTCCTTACGAGGTCAGCCGGGTGAAGATCCGGGAGTTCGCGGCTGCGATCGGTGACAACAATCCCCTCTATCGGGACAAAGAGGCCGCCCAGGCCGCCGGCTACCCCGACGTGATCGCGCCGCCGACGTTCCCCATCGTGTTCACTCTGCAGAGTGGCGGTGGGGTGCTCGTCGATCCCGATCTCGGCCTGAACTTCGCCATGGTGGTCCATGGCGAGCAGCGCTTCGAGTACGTTCGGCCGGTTTACGCCGGCGACGAGCTCGTCATGACCTCGACGATCACCGACATCAGGAGCGCCGGGCGCAACGAGCTGCTGACCCTGCGGAGTGACGTGAGCACCGTCGACGGCGAGCCGGTCTGCGTCACCTACAACACGATCGTGGAGCGCGGAGGGGCCGCCTGAGATGCCTGCCACGGTGAAGTACGACGAGCTCGAGGTCGGGCAGGAGATTCCGGCCGTCGCCTACAACGTGCGCCGGGTCAACCTGGTGATGTACGCCGGGGCGTCCGGGGACTTCAACCAGATCCACTGGAACGAGCGGTTCGCCACGATGGTCGGGCTGCCTGATGTGATCGCGCATGGAATGTACACGATGGCGCAGGCCGGACGGTTCGTCACCGACTGGGTGGGGGATCCGGGTGCGGTGGTGGACTTCGGGGTGCGGTTCTCCTCGATGGTGGTCGTCCCCGATGACGATCAGGGGGCGACCGTCTCCGTCAGCGGGGTGGTGGAGGAGAAGCTTGAGGACAAGCGGGTGGTCGTCGGGCTGATCGCGAAGTCGGGGGATGCTCGGGTTCTGTCGAAGGCCCGGGCGGTCGTGCAGCTTTCGTGATCAGCGGGCCGGACTTCCGCAGCGTTTTCGGTTGGCTTGCTCCGCCATGAATATGTCGGAGGTTTCTCGGGTAGCGCGTGTGCTTATGAGTAACGCTGCGCGACGAGTTTGGCCTACGGTTCGATCGATTCCTGTTTCGGCCGTCACCGACTCCAAGTCTTCTGGGCGCCTGCGGCCCGCACGCGTTGAGCGGGTGGCGGGAGGTTCGGGCACCGGGCGGGACACCGCCGGTGGCGAGCGGATCGGTGCGGCGGCCGGGATCGGCACGGCGGGGGCCAAGGCCGCGGGGGAGCACGCTCGGTTCAATCCTGCCGCTGAGCTGGGCTTCTCCGGGGATCCTCGTCAGCATGGTGCTTTGGGCGACGACATGCTGCATGCCCAGGTCACCTGGGACGGCACCTTGGCGACGAACCGGCTCGACGAACTGGGCGTCAACATCGAGCGCCTGCGTGTGGAGATCAAGGACGTCACCGCGAGCGTGGCACTGGTCCTCGACGGGCGGCCCGAGGACGTGGCCAGGTGTGTTCAGTCGGTGATCGATCATTCGGATGCTCGGGTGCTCGCCATCGACCTGGGCAACATCGACGGTGCCGGTGACGTGGTGCACGAACTGGCTGAGCGTCATCCGGAGCGGATCGTCGTCTGGCATGTCGCGGAAGAGCCACGCTGGCGCGGAGGGACGGCGTCCCGGGGCGCGTGCCGGGACAAGCTGATGAAGCTGGACGAGGCGGACGTGCACGTTCTGATGGAGACGAACGTGGTGCTGCGCGGCGACGCGCTGACACCGCTGATCGCGACCGTGGTGGAGGGGGCGGTCGCGGCCGGCTGGCACGGTTTGGAGTCGTCGGACGGCGACTACCAGGTGGCGGCCGGGCCGGGGAAGGTGCGGGCGCTCACGGGAGAGCTCATGGTCGTGCGCAGGGCTGCGGCGCTGAGGGCGATCTCCGAGCTACCCGAGGACGTCGACGACGGCCGGGACGCCGATCTGCGGTTCTCTCAGGCGCTCCCCGGCGAGCTGATCGTGCCCGCCGAACCCCTCCAGGTCGCCAAGCTCGGCCCACACGACTGAATCCCGCGCCGCTGTACCTCCGGTCCGACTTGGCCCAGCTTGCCGACGCCCGGCCCTGGCCATGTGGGACTGCCTCTGGACATGCTGTCCTTCTGAGCTGTGCGGGCTCTAGGCCGAGAAACTGCGGATCTTGTGGGGGATGACGCGGACGACCACCCGTGCCGTGCCCTCGGGATCGGCCGGCGGGTCCTGGCCCAGATACTTGTGTGAGACCGCGAGCTGGACCTCCCGAGCGCAGCCCTCGGAAACTTTGGCGGTGCCGCGGATCTCCACGGAGTGGTACGGGTTGCCCGTGTCGAAGACGGTCAGGCTGATCCGCGAGTCCCTGGCAAGGTTGCGGGTCTTATGTCGGCCGGCCGTGCTGGAAAACAGCACCGTGTCGCCTTCGCACAGGACCCACACGACCGACGTCTGGGGGCTGCCGTCGGGGTTCAAGGTCGCGACGATGGCGAAGTTCTTGCCGTTGAGAAGCGTGCGCGTTTCCTCGTCGAACGTGATCGTCATTTTTTGGTCCTCTTCATCGAACGTTCACTGGGCACCCGTCATTACCGTGGCCATGATCAAGGGGCGAGCGCTCCAGCGGAAGAAGGCACTTTTATGTAACAGTGGAACAACTGTGTGTCCAAGCAGAGCAGCGCCACAAAGGCGTGCACAGTCCTTGAGGTCCTCGACCGAGCGAGCAGCAAATTGATCCCCGCGGGCCGGTGCGCTTCACCGCTCAGCGGGTCTCGTTCGGAGGGATGTGCGGCGTCCCCAAAGCCGATGCGGGGGTTGAGGCGTATGCGTGCGGTTGGGGCGAACCGGTGACGCGGTTCCGGCAGGGTGCGGCCCACGTCGGGACGCCTCATAAGCTTGGTCCTCATGGAGATGCTCGCGCCGTACACCACGCTGCGCCTGGGCGGGCCTGCCCGCGACTTCGTCGAAGCCACCTCGGCGGAGCAGCTCGTGTCCCTGGTGGCCGATGCCGACAGGAACGAGGTTCCCACGCTGGTGCTCGGCGGGGGCAGCAACGTCGTGATCTCCGATGAGGGGTTCGACGGGCTGGTCATCAGGGTCGCCACCGAGGGGGTGTCCGTTTCGCGGGACGGCGAGCAGGTCGTGGTCACGGTTGAGTCGGGCGAGGACTGGGATCCGCTGGTGGCGCGTGCCGTGGCTGAGGGTTGGTCGGGCATCGAGTGCATGTCGGGCATTCCCGGGCTGGTGGGTTCGACGCCGATCCAGAACGTCGGCGCGTACGGGCAGGAGGTCGCCCAGACGATCCGCTGCGTGCGGGCCTACGATCGCCGCACCAGGCAGGTGGTCGACCTCGAGGCGCGCCAGTGCGGGTTCTCCTACCGGGACAGCGCCTTCAAGCATGATCTGGCGCGGTACGTGGTGCTGGCCGTGACGTACGCGCTGGATATTTCGGAAATGTCGGGCGCGGTGGCCTACGAGGAGCTGGCCCGGCGGCTGGCGGTCGAGGTCGGCGAGAGCGTGCCGCTTGACCAGGCCCGCGAGGTGGTGCTGGGGTTGCGGCGCGGCAAGGGCATGGTCCTCGACCCGGACGACCCCGACACGCGCAGCGCCGGATCGTTCTTCACCAACGCGATCCTCGCGCCCGAGCAGGCGGACGAGCTGGCCGGCCGGGCTCCCGGGCATCCGCGCTGGGAGCAGCCCGACGGCTCCGTCAAGGTGCCCGCCGGGTGGCTGATCGAGCAGGCGGGCTATCCGAAGGGGTACGAGCGCGGGCCCGTCCGCATCTCCACCAAGCACACGCTGGCCCTGACGAACCCCACCGACCTCGGCACCACCGCCGACCTGCTGGGTCTGGCCAGGGAGGTGCGTGATGGGGTGCGGGAGAAGTTCGGGATCACGTTGGTCAACGAGCCGGTTCTGGTCGGGTGCGTCCTGGGGGAGTAGCGGGTTGACCAGAGAGAGGCACACCCTCGGGAATAGAGACCCGCTGATGGCTGTTATGGTGGGTTGGAATTACCGAAGGGGAGTAGTCCCAATCGTGTGATCGACACACTGGCGCTTCACCGCGCCCGGTCACGCGGGCCTTCACGGGCGGACGAGACCTTCGGCCTGGCAGTCATGTATCAAGACGCTGCCGGGCCGAAGTCGTGCCCGAAAATCTCCCCGGGTGCCTGCTTCCGGCCTGGTTGCGCGGAAGAGGACCGTTGGAAGCGTTCTGGATTAGTCTGGCCGTCATCTTCGTGGCCGAGCTCGGTGACAAGAGCCAGCTTATGGCGATGACGTTCGCGACCCGTTTCAAAACCTGGCCCGTACTCCTGGGCATCACGATCGCCACCACCGTCGTCCACCTGGTCAGCGTGGCCGTGGGCGGGCTCATCGGCGACGCCCTCCCGACGACGGCGATCTCGGTGGTGGCGGGGCTGGCTTTCCTCGCCTTCGCCGTGTGGACGCTACGCGGCGACGAACTGACCGACGATGAGTCGAAGAAGGCCCAGAACACCACCAGAAACGCCGTGATCGCGGTGACCGTGGCGTTCTTCCTGGCCGAGCTGGGCGACAAGACCATGCTGGCCACGATCACACTGGCCACGCAGCACGGCTGGCTCGGCACGTGGATCGGCTCGACGGTCGGCATGGTGGCGGCGGACGCGCTGGCCATCCTGGTCGGACGCCTGCTCGGCAAACACCTGCCGGAAAAGGCCATCCGGTACGGCGCCGCAGCGGCGTTCGCGATCTTCGGCATCATCCTCCTGGTGGAGCCGTTCGTGTTGTAAGCGTCCGTGGCTTGCGTCCTTCGTATGAGGCCGGCGGCGCGCAGCGATCAGGCACGCTCAGCCGCCAGGCCCGTACGTGGAATCGAGCGGCCGGTGCATTCCGGTTCCGGCGCAAGTCCAGCCGGAATTCGGGTGTCGGTCGCAAGCTGTACCTTCGTCGCTCATGAACCTGTATCAAGTCTTCGAGCTTGGCGACGTTACGGCACTCGCGGCGCATCTGACGCAAGAGCCGGACGATGTCAGCTTCGCGCTGCAGGAGGCGGCGCAGGGCGAACGCCTTGACCTGCTGGAGTGCGTGTTATCTCAGCATCCGTCGCAGTGGGATCTCGATGTCGGCCTCGAGTATGCCGCGAAGCGCCGCGGCGGCGCAGACTTCGTCCGCGTGCTGCTCGCAGCAGGCGCCTCGCCGGCCGCGTCCGACGATCACTTCCCGCTATGGGCCGCGGCCAGGGCCGGTGGGGTCGAGAGCTTGCGACTCCTGCTCGCGGCCGGCGCCGACCCGAACGCACACATGAGCGGCGACCATGACGATCCCGACGGCTGGAAGATCCCGCTGCTCGCGGCGATCCGCAACGGCGTCGCCGCGGCCGTAGCCGTACTGCTGGACGCCGACGCTGATGTGAACATGGTGACGCCGACGCTGCACCGCCCGCTCGACATCGCCGAAGAGCTCGGCGACGCGTCGATCATTCATGATCTGCGGGAGCGAGGCGCGAGAGTCCTCGCGCCCGAAGAACTCAAGATTCATCAGGCGGCACGGCGCGGCTTCATGGCGCGCGTCCAGGAACTGCTGCCGGCGGTAAGCCCGTCGGAGCGCCGTCGCGCGCTGACCAGCGCGGTCCAAGAAGAGCAGTTCGCAGTTGCCGCAGCGATTCTTGAATACGGCGAGATCGGGGATTGTGGCGACGCACTGGTCAGCGCGGTGGTGAAAAAGCAGATCGCACTCGCCGCAGTAATCCTCGACCATGGCGGGATCGAGGAGCACAAGCTCATCATCGCGCTCGGGCAGTGCATCGCTTTCGACGTTCCCGAGGTTGTGCCGTTGTTGATCGCCGCCGGCGTCGACCGTGATTCGCCGGACAACTACTACAAGGCGCCGCCGATCGTCCTCGCCGCAGACCGGGGCCGCGTCTCGATCGTGCGTGACCTGCTCGACGCCGGGGTGGACCTGCAGGCACGCGACGAGAGGGGCCGGAACGCGCTCGCCGCAGCACGCAGCCGAGGCCGGACTGAAATCATCCGGCTGTTGAAGGCCGCCGGCGCGACCGCGCGAACCCCCGCGGCGATCGCCAAGGCAACAAGGCAGAAACTCGCCGCCGACGTCCGCAACGCTTGGCACCCGCAGCTCGGTGGCACGGCCGCGACGGGCAACCTGTCGCAGTTCGGCGGGCTTCCGTGCCTGCGTTCAGATGAGGTCTGGCCGGCCTGTGCGGAATGTGCAGCGCCGCTTACCTTCTTCGTCCAGGTCGACCTTTCCCGCACGCCGAAGGCCGCACGTGAAACCGTCGGCGTGGGCCTTCTGCAGCTGTTCCACTGCACCACCTGCAATTTTGGCAGCCACCTGGTGCGTATCGTCGCCCCAGCCGACGTGGCCACCCCAGCGAAGGAACCGACAGGAGCGCACGTGTTCCCGGCGCGACCGATCATCGGCTGGGGCCGCGCGGTCAAGGACTACCCTTATCGCGAGGCCGACGAGTCGGCGTTGCTCCCCGAGGAACGCGCGGTCGTTTTCAAGCTCAACCGCCAGGGCGACAAACTCAGCGGCTGGCCGAACTGGGTACAAGACCCCGACTACCCGCGCTGCCCCGACGGCGACCACCGCATGACCGGGCTGATCCTGCAGATCGACTCCAATCACGGCGTCGCACATACCTGGGGCGACAACGGTGTCGGCTTCATCGTGCAGTGCCCTCAGCACCGTGATCGAGTCGCGTTCCTCTGGCAATCCGCGTGAGCATCACACCCACCACGCATTTATCGAGGGACCCCGTTATCTCAGGTGGCGGGGGCCGTCCTCCCCCATGATGTGACCGGAAACGATCAGGCTGCGGATCCTTCTCGCTGCGAACTTGGACGCGATCATTGCCGCTACGTTCGTCTGCGACCGTTGGTGGCGGTTGTCACTCAGTTCTCAGGGCAACGCAGGCGAACAGGATGTGGGTGCCACCGTCCAAGGCGCCGGGCTCCTGGCAGGCGGCGATCTCGTGCTCCAGGAAGCGCGCCCACCGGTCAGGATCGGATTCGAGCGCCGCGAGCGCGTCCGGGTCGCCCAGGGTGGCCCAGTTGACCACGATGCTCGCCCCCAAGGCGGCCAGTTCGGCGGTGAACCGACCGGGGCCCGCTCCCACTTCCAGGACCCGATGGCCCGGCCGGACGAATCGGGCGAGGAAACGGCGGTGCACCTCGAGGCTGACGCGGCCCGCGACGTCACCGGTGAGACGGTGCCACTCGGCGTCCCCGAACGCGTCGAAGTATCTGCGCACCTGTTGCCGTGACTCGATCGTCATGGCGAACATGATGACAAGGAGCATGATCGCCGGTCGATCGAATTCCGGGTCAGCTCCAGAGACCAGGGATCTCGGAGGATACTTCGCCGTCGATCTCCTCCCGATTCGATTTTCGCTAAACAAAGCGGCTCTCACGTCGACTGGAAGTGAGAGCCGCTTGTGTCTACTGCTGATGCAAATTAGAGATCAACTGCGCTGCGCGACGCCCTACCGCTTCAACGTGCTCCAGTGGGTGTACGTCAGCATTTAGACCGGCGAACACCTGTTCCGCCTCATCGTAGGCAGCTAGCTGCTCGGGCGTCGTCGGGGTTGCTATGACGACCTGCAGATCGACATCATGAGCAATTGTACTGATGCGATTTTGAGTGTCGACGACGCGAGCTTCTTCGCCACCACGTAGCCTCTCCATCGCGTACGCCCACGCCTTGACCTGCTGGGAAACTTCGTCTAGTTGTGCTCTACGAAAAGACCATGCTTGGGTAAGTTGCACGGTGCGGCCGTTTGCAACGGCGAAGTCAATACTTGAGTGGACATGCGCGCCGATGTGGATCTGCGCTCGAGGCCTAACGAAAGATTCGGCCACGTGGGCTTGGCGGTACGCCTGTCGCAGCTCTCTGTTCAGGTCGTATTTGGTGACCGGTCGTTCGCGGGGTTCTGCAATTGGATCGATGATAAGATGCGCGAAAACTATTTCGAGCGCTTCCTCGGCACTGTCTGCCAGAATCGGCCCTGGAATGCTCAACTGCACGACGTTGCGATGGTTCCGATGCATGTCGTGCAGCCAATTCTCGCCCAGCGGGTCGAGCCCCTCTTCCAACCCGCTTCGACTTTGGTCGATCTCAGCATCTACTTCGAATAGGAAGCTAGCTGCGGCTTCCAGCACTTGTGTCCCTGCGAATTTGCGGATTCGATCGACTTTGCTGATTTGGCGAATCGACCAGTCTCCGGTGTCCGGGTTGCCAGCGATCGCACCGAAATTCACAAATTCGCCAGTCCGCGGATCGGGAAGGCAACGGACAATCGAGTACAGGTAACGGCTCATCTGACCTATGACCTCCCTTCAATGAACGCACGGATGCGGCCGGCTCAGGTGGACCAACATCGGCTCCTCGCTTGCCGCTGTCCAGGGGGCGTCTGCGACGGTGCGTGATGGAAGCTTACTCTCTGCCACGTTTCTCAGTAGCCCGCCTTGCTGGATCGATCGGAGTGTGGGAGGTCGAACAGGGCATTGATCAGGTCGTCGGCGACGTGTGGAGTGATTTGCCCGAGGATCTCGGCCACGAGTTCCGCGTCCCGTGGCGAGAGGTCAAGCCACGACGGGCTCAAGGCTGAGTGGATGGGCCGTACGTGATGCGGATCATGGGCTGATCGACTAGCGCGCCATCGCGTTCGCTCTGCCAGCACATCAGCGTCAGTCGATGCCTATGGTCGGACAAGTCAAGCAAGTCGCCCAGATGCTCACGATCGGTGAGATCGATTTTGTGCTGGAGTCGGCACCACGAGAGACGGGCGCAGGGCCCGACGTGTAGGTTGTCGGCCACGGTCTATCTCCTGTTCGTGCAGGAAATGGGTCGAGGTCCCGCCTGGTGGTCGCACACCCGGCGGGACCGCTTTATTGCAACCATATTGCGCAACTGTATTGCGAATAGGTTACCGCTGCCGCGCCTGATTCCACAAGCGTTTCGGTACCTTGTTCCACGTGACGGACGACAAGGATCCCCTGGACGCGCTGGAT
The DNA here is from genome assembly GCF_042650645.1 of Nonomuraea purpurea. Classification (NCBI taxonomy): domain Bacteria; kingdom Bacillati; phylum Actinomycetota; class Actinomycetes; order Streptosporangiales; family Streptosporangiaceae; genus Nonomuraea; species Nonomuraea purpurea. The sequence continues at coordinate 135,066 of NZ_JBHSBI010000023.1, read as the reverse complement.
GAGAGCGCGCGCCGATACCGTGAAACCGAACAGGCGCATGAACAGGCACGACAAGCGGTGGTGGAGTGCGTGCTGGCCGCCCTCAGGGCAGGCAAGCGTCCGACGGACGTCGCCGCGCGGTCTCCGTTCACTGGCACCTATGTTCGCCGCCTGGCACGCGAGAACGGGATATTGGCGCAGCCACGGAAAAAGAAGTGACCTGAGGCGACATCGGCCACGTCGACGGCAGCGAGAGCCGGTGGGACGCCGGTCATCTGACCCGCCCGTAGCGTCACTATGGTGGCATGGAAATCTGGATCAATCCCGGCTGCTCCAAGTGCCGGTCGGCGCTGTCCATCCTGGATGCCGAGTCCGCCGGCTACACCGTGCGCCGCTACCTCGACGATCCCCCGAGCGAGGACGAACTGCGTGAGGTCGTCGGCCGGTTGGGCCTCGAACCGTGGGACATCACCAGGACTGGCGAGCAGGTGGCCGTCGAGCTGGGCATGGATGCCTGGCCGCGCGAGCCGGGCGCCCGTGACCGGTGGATCGCGGCGCTGGCGGAGCACCCGATTCTGATCCAGCGTCCGATCATCACCGCCGACGACGGTTCCGCCGTGGTGGGCAGGACCGAGGAGGCCGTTCGCTCAGCCCTCAAATGAGGTCTCGCGCGGGTTGGGGCCTGACGGGGGTCGTCTTCGTGGCCGTCCTCGCGACCGTCTCAGACCTGTTCTGGGCGCTGGGCGACGCCTGGCCGGTGCCGGCCGAAGAGCTGGGCGTGCTGGTCATGGGGATCGGCGGTGGGTGGTCGTTCGTCGTTTCCGGGCTGATCGTCCGGCGTAACCGCACGGGCGTGCTGATGGTCGTGGCCGGGCTGCTCATCCTGCTCTCAGGCGTGAACTTCGTCGGTTCCTGGCTCACCCTGCTGGTGGGAAACACGCTCGGCTGGCTGGCGCTGGCCGTGCTCGCTCACGCGGTGCTGGTGGCGCCGGACGGCAAGGGGCGGCGGGCGGCGGTTCTGGGCGTCTACGCGGGGATGGCCGTCGGGCTGGTGGTCTGGTTGCGGTTCGGGCGGCTCGGTGACGGGAGTTGCGTGTGCCTGCCGGTTCTGCCCGGCGGCGAACACCTCGCGGGCCCGCTGACCGCCGCCGTGGCCGTCGCGTTCTGGGTGTCGGGGCCGGCGATGACGGCCTCGCTGGTGTGGCGCTGGCTGGTCCGGCTGCCGGGGCCGCGCCGCCGCACGTTCGCGCCGGTGGCTCTGGCGGGTGCGGCGCTGCTGCTGGTCACCTGGACCAGGCAGGGCCTTTACGTCTGGCTCGGAGCCGAGGCGGCGCAGTCGGCCGCGCACGAGGTCCTGCACCTGATGGAGCTGGTCTCGATGCTGCTGTGGCCGTTGGGGGTGCTCGCGGGCATGGTGCGTGCCCGCCTCGACCAGGCGGCCGTCGCCCAGCTCGCCACCCGGGCCGACCCGTCGCCCGCGACGTTGGAGGTCTCGCTCGCGACGGTGTTGCGGGACCCCGCCCTGCGCCTCGTCTTCCGCGCCGCGGACGGCGGGTACGCCGACGCCGCCGGTCGGCCGGTCGGGCCGCCGTCCGGAGCGCGGCTGGAGTTGGGTGGGGTACGCGACGCCGTGCTGCTGCACGATCCCGCGCTGGATCCGGAGCCGGTCAGGTCGGCCGCCGCGATCGCCAGGCTCGTCCTGGACAACGAGCACATGCGCGGTGAGCTGGCCGCCCAGCTCGCCGAGGTCCGCGCCTCCCGGGCCCGCATCGTGGCCGCTGGGGACGCCGAACGCCACCGGATCGAACGCAACCTCCACGACGGTGCTCAGCAGCGGCTGGCGACCTTGGCCACGCTGGTGGGGCGCGCTCGCCTGCGCAACACCGACGCCGAGTTGGCGGGGCTGCTCGACGAGGCCGCGCAGACCACTCGGGCCGCCCTGGCGGAGCTGCGCGAGCTGGCGGGCGGTATCCATCCGGCCGTGCTCAGCCAGTCGGGGCTCGGTGCCGCCCTGCGCTCGCTCGCAGAACGCTCACCGGTGCCCGCCACGGTGACCGAGGAACTCGCGGGCCGCCTGCCCGCCGCCGTCGAGCAGGCCGCCTACTTCGTGGCCGCCGAGGCACTGGCCAACGTGGCCAAGCACGCGGGCGCCTCGCACGTCTCGATCGTGGCGACCGTGACCGGGGCTGGGTCTGCGATCGGGCCCGAACCCAGGACCGGGCCGGTGTTGCGGATGGTGATTCGCGACGACGGGGTGGGTGGTGCGCGGGAGGAGGCGGGTACGGGGCTGCGCGGCCTGGCCGACCGCGTGGCCGCGCTCGACGGCGCCCGCTGGATCCACAGCCCGCCCGGTCAGGGCACCACCGTGACCGTCGAGATCCCGACCAGCGATTACGAGCGCAAATAGGTCAGTACGGCCAGCACCCGGCGGTGGTCGTCGTCCGTGGCCGTCAGATCGAGTCGCAGGAAGATGTTGCGTACGTGCGTCTCGACGGTTTTCGGCGACAGGTGCAGCAGCCGCGAGATCGCGTGGTTCGACCGGCCCTCGGCCATCAGCGCCAGCACGTCCCGCTCGCGTTGGCTGAGCCGGGCGAGCCCGCCGTCGCGGCGCGGTCTGCCGACGAGCCGTAGCACCACGTCGGGGTCGATCACCGTGGCGCCCGCGTGCACCCGCCGCAGCGCGTCCGTCAGTTCGAGGACGTCGGTGACCCGGTCTTTCAGCAGGTAGCCGACGCCCCGGGCGTCCTGGCCGAGCAGGCCGATCGCGTGCTGCGCCTCGATGTGGTGCGACAACATGAGCACGCCGACCGAGGGGTGCTCGCGCCGGATCCGCTGCGCCGCCTCCAGCCCTTCGACCTCGTAGCCGGGCGGCATCCGCACGTCCACGACCACCACGTCAGGGCTGGATGCCGCGACGGCGGCCAGCAGGGCCGTCGCGTCCCCGACCTCGGCCGACACCGTGACCCCCGCGTCGGTGAGGAGCCTGGCCAGGCCCTGACGGAACAGCGCATTGTCCTCAGCAAGCACCACCCGCATAATGGGCCACAGCATATTCAGGGTTAGCCCTTACCGGATTCAGGGCCTGCCCGCTGGTGGCGCGGAGCTGTCTTGGCCAGCCTTTCCAGGTGACGAATTTCTCCGCCGCCGAGGCCAGGCCCGGCCTTCGTGTGGTGCCCGCCGTGCGCCTGGAGGACGTGACCAGGAGCTTCGGGCGAGGCAAGAGCGCCGTGGCGGCGCTGCGCGGGGTCTCGGTGGAGTTCCCCGCAGGGTCCTTCACCGCGATCATGGGTCCGTCGGGTTCGGGCAAGAGCACGTTGCTGCAGTGCGCGGCGGGGCTGGACCGGCCCACGTCCGGACGGGTGCTGCTCGGCGACACCGACCTGGCGGGGCTGAACGAGTCGCGCCTGACCAGGCTGCGCCGCGACCGCATCGGCTTCGTGTTCCAGTCCTTCAACCTCATCCCGGCGTTGACCGCGCGGCAGAACATCACGTTGCCGCTGCGCCTGGCGGGCCGCCGCGTGGACCGGGCCTGGCTGGAGGAGCTGGTCGAGCGCACCGGGCTGAGCGGACGCGTCGGGCACCGTCCCGCCGAGATGTCGGGCGGCCAGCAGCAGCGCGTCGCCATCGCCCGCGCGCTGGTCACCAAGCCCGACGTGGTCTTCGGCGACGAGCCGACCGGGGCGCTGGACATCTCCACGGGCCAGGAGGTGCTGCGGCTGCTGCGCGAGGTCGTGGACGGGCTCGGGCAGACCCTGGTCATGGTCACGCACGACCCGGTCGCGGCCTCGTACGCCGACAGGGTGCTCTTCCTGGCCGACGGCTTGATCGTCGAGGGCATGGACCGGCCCACGGCCGACGCGGTCGCCTCCCGGCTGACCGGGCTCGGACGGTGAGGGCATGCTCCGGCTGACGCTGAGCACGATCAGGACGCGCAAGCTCGCCTTCGCGGGCGCCCTGGCCTCGGTGGTGGTCGCGGTCGCGCTGGTCGCGGCCTGCGTCATCATGATCCAGTCGGGTCTGAGCACGACGCCCGAGGTGGACAGGTACGCCGCCACGGCCGCCCTGGTACGGCCCGACCAGCACGTTCACGTTCCCGTCCAAGGGGAGGACGAGGACGTCGACATCAGCCTCGACCCGCCGCCCGTGCTGAGCGGCGAGCAGCTCGCCAGGCTGCGGGCCGTGCGGGGCGCGGAGATCGTCCTGGACGCGCCGTTCCCCGCCCAGGCGGTGGACCGGCGCGGCGCGGCCCTGCCCGGCCTGTCGTGGGGACACGGCTGGGAGGCCGCCAGGTTGACGCCGTTCAAGCTGGCCTCAGGCCGGGCGCCCGGCGACGGCGAGGTGGTGCTGGACGCGGCCCTGGCCCGTCGTATCCCGGCCCGTCCGGGGGACACGATCCAGGTCGTCACCGTCGCGGGCGCGGAGCGGTTCCGCGTCAGCGGTGTGACCAGGCTCGCGCTGCCGACGCAGTCGTCGCTCTTCTTCGAGGCGCGGACCGTGACCAGGCTCACTCGCGGGCCGCTCGTCGCGGGTGTGCTCGCCAGGCGGGGCGAGCCGGCCGCGACGCTGGCCGAGCGGGTGCGCGCCGTCTCCCAGAGCGCGAATCTGGAGGTGCTCACCGGCGACGAACGTGCCAGAGCGGGCGCCCCCGAGACCGCCGAACGGATCGACTACGCCACCGACCTGTTCGGCCCCATGGCGGGCATCGGCGGTTTTCTCGCCGTGTTCGTGATCGGCGGGACGTTCGGCCTGTCGATGCTGCAACGCCGCAGGGAGATCGCGCTACTGCGGGCCATCGGCACCACGGCGGGCCAGATCAGGCGCATGATCGCCGCCGAGGCCGCGCTGGTGGCCGTCGTGGCCGCGTTCCCCGGCTACGTGCTCGGCGTGGGACTGGCCCACCTGCTGCGCGGCGTCCTGGTCGCGCGTGGGCTGGCGCCGTCCGAGCTGGTCGTGGTCACGGGCCCGCTGCCGCTGTTCGTGGCGGGCGGGTCAGGGCTGGTGCTGACGTTGTTGTCGGCGCTCACGGCGGTCAGGCAGGCCGCCGGGGTTCGTCCGGCCGAGGCCCTGCGGGAGGCCGCGCTGTCGCGGCGGCTGCTCACCGTGCCGCGCCTGCTGCCGGCTCTGGGGGTGCTGGCGGGCGCGGGGGCGCTGCTGGCGCTCAGCCAGGATCTCGGCGGCGAGCTGGGGGTGGCGTTCCAGGCCCTGGTGGTGATCCTGCTCATGGCCGCCACCGCGCTGCTGGCGCCCCTGCTGACCAGGCTGCTCGTGTGGCCGGTCGGCACGCTGGTGAGCGCCGTGACGCGGATGACCGGCGGGCTCGCGTACGCCAACTCGGTCACGGCCATCCGGCGCGCCTCGTCCGCCTCCGCCGCGATCATGCTCAGTGTGGCCATGGCCGGGTACGCGCTGCTGGTCAACGCCGTGCTCGCCGACACCACCGCCGCGCAGGGCCGCGCGCGCGTCGTCGCCGACCAGGTCCTGCTGCCCAGCGGCGGCGCCGAGCTGCCGCCGGGCCTGGCGGAGACCGTCGCGCGAAGGCCCGGCGTCGAGGCGGTGTCGGCGGTCCGGCGGACCTCGTTCGTCCTGCACGTGCTGGGCGATCCTGAGTCGGTGCCCGCGCAGATCGTCGACCCCGGCACCGCCGGGAGGGTGCTCGACCTGGGGTTCGTGGAGGGATCGCTGGAAGGGCTGAAGACGCCCGGCACGATGGCGGTCAGCCGGGCCCACGCCGGCGCGAACGACTGGCACGTGGGCTCCGAGGTCAAGGGCCGGCTCGCCGACGGCACCGCCGTGAAGCTGCGGGTCGGCGGCGTCTTCGAGCGGTCGCTGGGCTTCGCCGACGTGCTGCTGCCCGGCCGGCCGGGCGACGGGCCCGCCGGCGCGGTCCTGGTCAAGGCCAAGCCCGGCGCGGACCTGACCGGGCTGGGCCCGGCCGCGCGGATCGTGGACGCGGCCACGTACGCGACCGGCGTGCGGACCTCGATCGAGGACAACGTGACGGGGACCTACCTGGTCCTGGCCGTGCTGGTGGCGTTCACCGCCCTGTCGCTGGTGAACACGCTCGTCATGGGCACCGCCACCCGTACCAGGGAGTTCGCGCTGCTGCGCGCGATCGGCGCGAGCAGGCGTCAGATCGTGCGGATGATGGTCTGGGAGACGGCGATCGTCATGACGATCGGCACGATCATGGGCACGGCCGTCGCCTGCGTGGTCCTGGCAGGCGCCAACGGGGCGCTCACCGGGACGATGACGCTCACCGGGCTGCCGATGCCGCAGTATCCGCTGATGCTGGCCGCGGTCGCCGTCCTGAGCCTGGCGGCGGGCCTGGTGGCCTCGGGGATGGCCCTGCTGCCACGCCCCGTCGACGCGCTCGGCGGGGCGCGCGAGTGACTACGTCGACAGCAGCGAGAGGCGGTGGGCCGCGGCGGCGGCCTCGCCCCGCGTGGTCACCCCGAGCTTGCCCAGGATGTTCGACACGTGCACGCTCACCGTCTTCGCCGAGATGAACAGCTCGGCGGCGATGTCCCGGTTGGTCCTGCCCTGGGTCACCAGCCGCAGCACCTCCAGCTCGCGCGGCGTCAGCAGCTCCGACGGCTCCTGAGCCTGCTGGACGCCGCCCACCCGGCGGGCGAGGGCCTCGATCTCGTCGATCAGCGGGTTGGCGCCCAGCGCCTTGGCCAGGGGGAGCGCCACGCGCAGCCGGGCCGCCGCCCCCTCGCGGTCGCCGGCCCTGGCCGCAGGGGCCGCGGCCCCCAAGAGCGCCTTGGCCTGGTTGTGCGGGCGCTTGAGCCGCTCCCAGTCGGCGGCGGCGGCGTCGAAGTCGCCGGTGTAGGTCTTCCTGTAAGCCTCCGCGACCGGCCCCATGACCGACAGTACGGCCGCCACCTCGGCGGCCTGCTCGCGCAGCGCCGCCGTCCTGGCGGGCTCGGCCGTCTCGGCGGCGTCACAGACCACCCGCAGCAGGGCGAGCAGCCGCCAGCTCAGCATGGCCTTGCTGGAATGCCGGGGATGGGCCAGCACGTGCTCGGCCTCGGACAGCGCCGCGCCCGGCTCGCCCTTGAGCAGGTGCCAGCCGATGCGCAGGCGGGCGTTGCTGATGATCTCCTGGACGAAGTCGTCGGGACGGCCCTTGATCACGCCGATCTCCGACAGGGCGCCCTCGACGACGTCCAACTCGCCTCTGGCCAGCGCGATGTCGGCGCGCACGCGCAGCAGGCTGTGCCGGGTGCGCAGGGTGGGCCCGTGGCTGAGCGCGGCTTCGACGATCTCGACGGCCTCGTCCCAGCGGCCGAGCGCCTCCAGCGCTTCGGCCCAGTTGCTCTTGATGAACAGGCCGCTGCCGCGCAGCCTGCCGTACTTTTTGGCGGTCTCCCAGCCGTCCTCCGCGAAGCGCAGGGCCTCGTCCGGGCGGCCCATGTCGGTCAGGGAGTCGAGGATGTTGCCGATGGCTCGGGTGATCAGGCTGCCCGAGCCCTCCTGTCTGGCGATCTCCAGGGCCTGCTCGTTGATGGCCAGCGCGGTCTCGACCTCGCCGTTGAGCGAGTGACCGAGCCCCAGGTCCAGCAGCAGGTCGGATTCGAGGCACCGGTCGCCCAGCTCTCTGACCAGGCTCAGACCCTCGCTGATGAGCTCTTTCGCCTCGGCGACCTCGCCCCTCAGCATGAGGTGGCGGCTCAGCGGCGTGACGACCTCGGCCCGGTCGAGGCTCCTGTCCGGCACGAGCCGCAGGGCGTGCCTGAGGTCCTCGATGACGCCGAGCTGGCCCTTGGAGTTCTTGAACGCGGCCCGCCGCACGATGAGCCGGGCCACGCGGGCCGGCTGCTCGGTCTCGTCCAGCTCGGACAGGGCGGCCTTGACGAACTTGACGCCCTTGTCGATGTCGGCGCCGGCGTTGGCGGCCGAGCTGGCGCGCTCCAGCACGGCGGCGTGGTCGACGCCGATCAGCTCGGCGGCGTCGGGCACGCGGTCCCAGAGCATGAGGACGCGTTCCAGCAGCGGGACGGCCTCGGTGTAGGCGAACGACTGGAACGACATCTGGGCCGCCTCCCACGCGGAGATCAGCGCCCAGTGGTCGTTGCGGGCCCCGTACCAGTGGTGTGCCAGCTCGACGACGGCGCGGCCCGGCGGGACGAGCGTGCGGTCCTTGGAGATCTCCTCGGCGTACCTGGCGTGCAGCCGCTGGTGCTCGCCCGGCAGCAGCTCGTCGTGGACGGCCTCGCGGATGAGGGAGTGCCTGAAGACGTAGGCGCGGTTGTCGGCGATCTGCAGCACGTTGCCCGCGATGGCGGGGCGCAGCGCCGCCTCCAGCTCGACGTCGGACAGACCGCTGACCGCGGCCAGCAGCGCGTGGCTGACCCGGGTGCCGCCGGCCGCGGCGACGCGCAGGACGCGCTGGGTCTCCTCGGGCAGTCGTTCGACGGAGTTGAGGATCAGGTCCTGCATGGACTCGGGGAACACGCCGTCCGCGCCGCCCTCCAGCATGGCCTCGACGAACAGCGGGATGCCCTCGCTGCGCTCGTAGACGTTCTGGACCTTGGCGTATTCGGGGACCACGCCCAGGATCCCGGCCATCTGCTGGGCGACCTCGTCGCGTGACAGGCGGGGCAGGTCGAGCCGGTGCACGCCGCCCACCCTGCCGAGTTCGGCCAGCACCGGCCTGAGCGGGTGCTGGCGGTGCAGGTCGTCGGAGCGGTAGGTCATGACGATCAGCACCTGCGGGGCGTGCAGATTGCGGCTGAGGAAGGCGATGAGGTCGCGGCTGGACCGGTCGGCCCAGTGGATGTCCTCGATGACGAGGATGGTGGGGCGGTTGTCCGCGAGGCGTTCGAGGAGGGTGAGGAACTGCTCGAAGAGGCGGGCGCGTCCGGTGTCGGTCTCGCCGTCGCCGTTGGGTTCGCCGAACTCGGGCAGCAGCCGCGCGAGATCGCGCTGGGCGCCTTCGGGCAGCAGCGCGGCCACCGGGGCCGGGCCCTGCTCCCTGACGAGCTGGCGCAGCGCGGCGGTGAACGGCGCGTAGGCCAGGCCCTCCGTGGACAGCTCGACGCATCCGCCGAACAGCACGTGCGCCCCGTCGGCCGCGCAGCGTTCTGCGAAGCGCTGCACGAGCCGGGTCTTGCCGACTCCGGCCTCGCCCCCGAGGAGGACGGCCGTCGCCCGGCCCTTCCGCGCCTCGTCGAAGCTTTCGGACAGAGCCGCCAGCTCCTCTTCCCGCCCGACGAAGACAGGACTGACAGAACGTCCCCGCATGTCATCCAGCATGTCATGCCCTATGGGTAGCTTTCGACGGATTTTGGGTGCCTCAAGGAGGCATCGAGGCCCGGCCGCGAGAGATGCGGCCGGGCACTCGTCGGACGATCATGAGGAACGGCGCTTGCCGAAGACCGAGCGGCGCTCGGACTTGTTGTCACGCTGGGCCTCGCGTACGCGCCGGTGCTCGGCGGCGGCCTGGCGCAGTTCGTTCACGTGGTTCTTCATGAGCTCGAATTCGATCTCGGGATTCACGATCTCTCCTGATATGTCGTGCTACTTGCTGACATATCTAAGATTCGGGCTAAGGCCTGGTCCGACGCATCGGGTGGATGCCTTATCTCCGCCTGGGACCCCGGCGCCGATCGCCCTAAGGTGATCCGGTTTGGAGCTAGGCACCCTGGTCGGCGATGCTGTGTGGGTGTCAACTGTGACTACTTCGCTCGCGGACGTGACCTCCTCCGAGGCAGCGTTGCGAGCGTTTCTGCATGGCCTGCCCGGCATCGACCGGGTGGGCGCGGACCAGCGGGCGGCGCTGCTCGGCACCCGTTCGATCAAGACTACGGCCAAGGCCCAGGCGATCGACCTGGCCATTTCGATGGTTGATCTGACCACGTTGGAGGGGGCCGACACGGCCGGCAAGGTGCGCGCGATGTGCACCAAGGCCGTGCGCCCCGGCGGCGGCGCGCCGAAGGTGGCGGCCGTGTGCGTGTATCCGGACCTGGTGCCGGTGGCGGTGGCGTCACTGGCCGGGTCGGGGGTGAAGGTGGCCTCGGTGGCGACCGCGTTCCCCAGCGGCCGCACCTCACTGGAGGTCAAGGTGAGCGACACCGCGCTGGCGGTGGCCGCCGGGGCCGACGAGATCGACATGGTGATCGATCGGGGTGCGTTCCTGTCCGGCGCGTACGGCAAGGTGCTGGAGGAGATCGTCGCGGTGAAGGCGGCCTGCGGGCCCGCCCACCTAAAGGTGATCTTGGAGACGGGCGAGCTGGTCACCTACGACAACGTGCGCCGCGCCTCGTGGCTGGCGATGCTGGCCGGCGCCGACTTCATCAAGACCTCCACCGGGAAGGTGGCGCCCGCGGCGACACCGCCGGTGACGCTGGTCATGCTGGAGGCCGTACGCGACTTCCGGGCCGCCACGGGGCGGCAGGTGGGCGTCAAGCCGGCCGGCGGGATCCGCACCACCAAGGACGCGATCAAGAACCTGGTGCTGGTCAACGAGACCGCCGGCGACGACTGGCTGAGCCCGGAATGGTTCAGGCTGGGAGCGTCCTCGCTGCTGAACGACCTGCTGATGCAGCGGCAGAAGCTGGCCACCGGCCGCTATGCCGGTCCCGACTACTTCACCCTGGACTGATGATGGCGATCTTCGAGTACGCGCCCGCGCCCGAGTCCCGCGACGTCGTCGAGGTGAAGGGGTCGTACGGGCTGTTCATCGACGGGGAGTTCGCCGACGGCGGCGGCACCCCGTTCAAGACCGTGAACCCGGCGACGGAGGAGGTGCTGGCCGAGGTGGCCACCGCCACCGCCGACGACGTCGACCGTGCGGTGCGGGCGGCGCGCAAGGCGTTCGACGGCTGGAGCGCGCTGCCCGGCGCGGAGCGGGCCAAATACCTGTTCAGGATCGCGCGCATCATCCAGGAGCGGGCGCGGGAGCTGGCGGTGCTGGAGTCGCTCGACAACGGCAAGCCGATCCGCGAGTCGCGGGATGTGGACGTCCCGCTGGTGGCGGCCCACTTCTTCTACTACGCCGGATGGGCCGACAAGCTGGCCTACGCCGGGTTCGGCAGCAAAGCGCTGGGCGTGGCCGGGCAGGTGATCCCGTGGAACTTCCCGCTGCTGATGCTGGCCTGGAAGATCGCGCCCGCGCTGGCGTGCGGGAACACCGTCGTGCTGAAGCCCGCCGAGACGACGCCGCTGACCGCGCTGCTGTTCGCCGACATCTGCCGGCAGGCGGAGCTGCCCTCGGGAGTGGTGAACATCGTGACCGGCGCCGGAGAGACCGGCGCGGCGGTGGTCTCCCATCCTGACGTGGCCAAGGTGGCCTTCACCGGCTCCACGGAAGTGGGGCGGAGCATCGCCAGGGCGGTGGCCGGCACCGGCAAGAAGCTGACCCTGGAGCTGGGCGGCAAGGCGGCCAACATCGTCTTCGACGACGCCGCGATCGATCAGGCGGTCGAGGGGATCGTCAACGGGATCTTCTTCAACCAGGGGCACGTGTGCTGCGCAGGGTCGCGGCTGCTGGTCCAGGAATCCATCCAGGACGAGCTGCTCGACTCGCTCAAACGGCGTCTCGGCACGCTGCGCCTGGGCGACCCGCTGGACAAGAACACCGACATCGGGGCGATCAACTCGGCCGAGCAACTCGCCAAGATCCGTTCTCTGAGTGAGATCGGGGAGAGCGAAGGGGCCGAGCGGTGGTCGCCCGCGTGCGAGCTGCCGGAGCGGGGGTTCTGGTTCCCGCCGACGGTGTTCACCGGGGTGGCGCAGTCCCACACGATCGCCAGGGACGAGATCTTCGGCCCGGTGCTGTCGGTGTTGACCTTCCGTACGCCCGCGGAGGCGGTGGAGAAGGCCAACAACACGCCGTACGGGCTGTCGGCCGGCATCTGGACCGAGAAGGGGTCGCGCATCCTCTGGATGGCCGACAGGCTCAGGGCCGGGGTCGTCTGGGCCAACACGTTCAACAAATTCGATCCCGCTTCCCCGTTCGGGGGATACAAGGAGTCGGGTTACGGCCGTGAGGGCGGACTGCACGGGCTGGAGGCTTACCTCGATGTGTGAGCACCGCCGTCCAGGCCGCCGTCAACGCCGGGCGCAGGTCACCCGCGGCCACGCCTTCGCCAGGGCCGGGCGTCCCGTACGCACCGGCTGGTACGCCCACCGCTGCGGCGTGAGCCGGTGCGGGCAGGTCTTCGTGCCGGTCCAGATGTCGCAGGAGTCCACGTGGAGAGGGCGGGGCGATGAGTAGGTTGTCCGTCAGAAAGACCTACAAGCTGTATATCGGAGGGGCGTTCCCGCGCTCGGAGAGTGGGAGGTCCTACCCCGTGACCTCGGCCAAGGGCGACTTCCTCGCCAACGCGTCCAGGGCCTCGCGCAAGGACGCCCGCGACGCCGTGGTGGCCGCGCGCAAGGCGTTCCCCGGCTGGTCCGGCGCCACCGCCTACAACCGGGGCCAGATCCTCTACCGCGTCGCCGAGATGCTCGAAGGCCGCCGCGCCCAGTTCGCCGAAGAGCTGGGTGGCGGCAAGAAGGCGGCGCTCGAGGTCGTGGACGCGACCGTGGACCGGCTCGTCTGGTACGCGGGGTGGTCCGACAAGATCACCTCCGTGCACGGGGCCGCCAACCCGGTCGCGGGGCCGTACTTCAACCTGTCCACGCCCGAGCCGACCGGGGTGGTCGCGATCGTCGCGCCCGCCGACCCGCTGCTCGGGCTCGTCTCCGTGGTCGCGCCGGCGATCGTCACCGGCAACACGTGCGTGGTGGTCGCCTCGGAACGCGCGCCGCTTGCCGCGATCACCCTGTCGGAGGTGCTGGCCACCTCCGACCTGCCGGGCGGCGTGGTCAACGTCCTGACCGGGCACCAGGCCGAGCTGGCCCCGTGGCTGGCGGCGCACATGGACGTCAACGCCCTCGACCTGACCGGGGTCGAGGACGACGACCTGGCGCTGCGGTGCGAGCAGGAGGCCGCGGAGAACCTCAAGCGGGTGCTGCGCCCCGGACGTCTGGAGGACTTCACCGCCGACCCCGGCATCACCCGGATGACCCGCTTCCTGGAAACCAAGACCGTCTGGCACCCGCTCGGGGTGTAGCCGGTGCTCGGTGAGTTCCTGAAGTCGCGCAGGGCGCAGCTCCGTCCGCAGGACGTGGGGCTGCGCCCCGGCGTGCGGCACCGCCGCGTGGCCGGGCTGCGCAGGGAGGAGCTGGCGCCGCTGGCCGGCGTCAGCGTCGGCTACTACACCCGGCTGGAGCAGGGCCAGGACGTCAACGTCTCCGCCGAGGTGCTCGACGCCCTGGCCAGGGTGCTGCGGCTGGACGACGACGAGCGCGCCCACCTACACCGCCTGGCCAGGGCCGCCCGCTCTCGCACGGCCGCCCCTCCCGAGGTGCTCAGGCCGGGCATCAGGCGCATGGTCGAGTCGTTCACCGACGTACCCGCCTGGGCGGTGGGCCGCCGGGCCGACGTGCTGGCCTGGAACCGGCAGGCGCACGCCCTGTTCGCCCCGCACCTGGACTTCGACGCGCCCGGCCGCGAACCCCGCCCGAACTTCGCCCGCATGGACTTCCTCGACGACCGCGCCTGCGAGCGCTACGTCGACTGGGAGCGCAAGGCCCGCGACGACATCGCCTACCTGCAGGGGTCGCTCGGCAGGTTCCCCGGCGACCAGGGGCTGCGCGACCTGGTCGCCGAGCTGACGGCGGGCAGCGCCGCGTTCGCGGCCATGTGGCCGGAGCACCCGGTGAGCAACTGCGCCTCCATCTCGCGCGGCTACCGCCATCCCGAACTGGGCGTCGTCACGCTCACCGCCGAACTGCTGCGCACGCCCGACGACGAAGGGCAGGGCGTGGTGGTCTTCCAGCCTGAGCCCGGCTCGGAGGAGCTGCTCAGACGGCTGCCGCAGGGGTAGCGACCCGGCCCGGCAGCCGGGCGGCGCAGGCCGCGCCGAGCAGGGCGACCGCGCCGGCCACGACGAAGGCCGTACGCAGTCCCGTCAGCAGATCGGCGTGCGCGGCCACGATCGCGGTCAGGCCGGCCAGCCCGACCGCCCCGATAAAGGTGGGCATCTGCGCCAGACTGCCCGCCACCCCCTGGTCGGCCGGGTCGAGCCCGGACGTGATCGTCGTGATGGCCGCCACCACGGTCAGCACATGGCCGAACCCCATCGCCGCCGACGTCGCCAGCAGCACGCCCAGCCCGCCGCCCGAGGACAGGAACGCCATCGCCGCCGTCCCCAGCGCCTGCACGGTCAGGCCCGCCGCGGCCGTCGAGGCCGCGCCCCTGGCGTCGATGAGCCGCGCCGCCAGGCCGCCCGCCACCAGGGCAGCCACGCCCTCGCCGAGGAAGGCCAGCCCGGTCGCCAGCGCCGACCAGCCCAGCACCTCCTGCATGTAGACGCTCAGCAGCACCGTCGCCCCGCCGCACATCGCGAACGTGACCAGCGCGACCAGCATCCCCCACGCCACGGTCGGGCGGCGCAGCAACCGAGGTGGCACCAGCGGGGCCGCGTGCCGGGACTCCACCGCCAGGAACGCCCCGAGCAGCAGCACCGCCGCCGCCACGCTCCACCAGCCGAGTGTAGAGATGCCATACACCAGGGCGAACAGCCCGGCGCTCGCCAGCACCGCGCCGGGCACGTCCAGCCGGGCCGCGAGCCCGCCCCCGGCGCGCGGCACCACGGCCAGCGCGCCCACCAGCACGAGCACGCCGATGCCGACCAGGATGAACATGGTCCAGCGCCAGTCCAGCCCGCTTGTGACCACCCCGCCGCCGATGGTGCCGATCACGAAGCCGAGCGACAACAGCGCGCCGTTGACGCCCATGGCGCGGGTGCGCCTCGGCCCCTCGGGGAAGGCCGTGGTCATCAGCGCCAGCGCGGTCGGGCCGATCATGGCCGCCGCCACGCCCTGCCCCGCCCGCGCGCCGACCAGCACCCCCGGCGCCGGAGCCAGGGCCGCCAGCAACGAGAACGCAGCGAAGGCCGTCACGCCGAACGCGAACAACCGCCGCCGTCCCACTACGTCAGAGGCCCGCCCGAACAGCGGCATCAACGCGGCCGTCGGCAACAGGCAGGCCGTCACCACCCACTGCAGATCACCCCGCGTGGCGAAGCCCAGATCGCGGCCGATCTCGGGCAGGGCGACCGTGATGATCGAATAGTCGAGGCCCGTCATGAAGGTCGCGCCGCACAGCGTGACGAGCACCGCCCAGTCGCGGGCGTGGAAACTGTCCTTCGTCATGCGGCCAGGCTGCGCCCGCGCTCTCCGGGCTGCCAGCGCCCCGCTGAAGGTACCTCTGTCAGGTGCAGGCTCGCCGCGTCAGGCCGCGGCGTTCAGAAACACCGTCTCCTTGCCCGGATCTCCACCGAGAGACACCCGGCCCGCCGAGGCGAGCGCTTCCAGCACGCGGGAGAACTCGTAGAGCGGCAGCCCTGAACGCGCCTGCAGAGAGCGCAACTCGGACCTGCGGTCCGTCCGCAGGATGTCCAGCAGCACCTGTTCGGCGGGAGGGGCCTGCTCGATGACCGGCCGCAGCGAATCGACCAGCTCGCGCAGCGTCTTCGCGCCGACCAGCGTCTGCAGCGCCAGACCCAGCAGGTACGACTTCACCTGGTCCGGCAGCGTGGACTCGCGGCCCGATCGAAGGGAGGAGATCCTGTCCTCGATCGCCTTGGTCTCGGTGGGCGAGAAATTCTGCAGCGTCGCGATGCTGTACTGGAACAGAGCGTCCGCGCCCCGTTCGAACGGATAGTTCTCCATGATCCTGCGGGCCTGCTCCGAGCGGATCTTCGCCTGGCCGCGGTCCACCGCCCGGTCGGCGGCCGACAGCAGGACCGTCAGTACGGCGCTCGGCCCGACCCCGACGACCTGGTTGCCCACCGTGACGTTGAACAGCGAACTGCGGAACAGCGCACTCGAACCGAAGCCCGCGACGAGGATCTGCGTCAGGTCCAGACCAGCCTGCGCGGCGCCGAACGTCCAGCCGAACTGCTTGATGATCCACAGGCCGCTGACGGAACCCGCCAGGTTGACCACCACATAGAGCCCGGCCGCAAGTGAGACGATCGCGTGCCACGGATCGTCCCGGTAACGGGACACCAGCTCGGCCAGCGCGACCAGCGCCCCGATGAGTCCCGCCGCCACGAACGAGACCACCGAGGCTCAGCCCTTGTCGAACAGGGACACGGTCTCGTGCCCGGGAGGACCGTCCACCGTCAGCAACCCCTCTTCTGTCAGCTCGGCCAGCACCGACGTGAACTCCAGGAACGACAGCCCGGCCTGAACCTGCAGCTCGGCGATGGGCAACTGCCCGTCGGCCTCGACCAGCGCGCGGATGACCTCGCGGGTGCGGTCGGACCCCAGGGCCCGGCGGAAGGCGTCGGCCCTGTCGTCGTCACCGGCCGAGCGGGTGTCCGCGACGTTGTCACCCGGCTGAATCCGGCGCGGAGGAGGCGGCATGTTCGAGGTGCCAGGAACTTCACGCGGCATGGCTGCTCTCCCGTCATCTGCGTTCACAGTGGGGCAGCGCGGAAGGCCGTGTCAATAGACCACGAGGGCACGATCACGCACGTCGGAGCCCAGGTTCCGGGCCTCAAAACGCGAAGCCCGGCGGGCGTAGCGGCGGGTGCGCCGACTGGAGCTGGGCGGCCAGACCGAGCAGGTGGGGTTCGCCGCCGGGCGGGGCGACGAGCTGGACGCCGATGGGCAGGCCGCTGGAGTGCGTGGCCAGGGGCA
Source organism: Nonomuraea purpurea (assembly GCF_042650645.1). Taxonomy (NCBI): domain Bacteria; kingdom Bacillati; phylum Actinomycetota; class Actinomycetes; order Streptosporangiales; family Streptosporangiaceae; genus Nonomuraea; species Nonomuraea purpurea. Next base: position 118,386 of record NZ_JBHSBI010000023.1, on the reverse strand, counting down.
CGCTGATCGCGGGCCAGCCGCACATGTTCCACGCGCCGGTGGTGGGGGCGTACCTGATGTTGGTCAGGGCGTTGCGCAGGAACCCGCGCTCGCCCCAGCGCTCGGCCCTCGGCGGGATCGCGGCCAGGGCGGGCATGATCAGCACGTCGGCGTCGCCGAACCACTGGTCGGCCCCGTACGCGCGCCAGCGCTCACGGCCCCGGACGCCGTCGAGCTTCAGCGCGGCCAGCACCCCGCCCGCGCGGGCCAGCCCCCCGGTGCGGCGCTCCAGCCGCCGCCGGTCCAGGCCGGACGCCGACGCCGCCGCCCTGGTCAGCCACGTGGCGATCGTGGCGGGGCCGAGCCAGGCGGGCAGCCTGCCGCCGTGCTCGACCACCGTGTGCCCGCCCACGCGCAGGGTCTCCGCCGCCGCCCGCACCGCGGCCTGGAACTCCCTGTTCACGGGCAGCCCGGGAGGCAGCGGCTGGGGCGCGTAGGCCACCCGCAGGTCGAACGGCTCGGGGTTGTCCGGGAGCGGCTGCGGCTCCCACACCTCGTCGTCGTCCGCCCACACCGAGCGCAACATCGCCGGCTGGGGCTCGACCCGCCTGCCGCCGCGCCAGGACTGCGCCAGCGCCGGGTCGGCGGCCAGCACCGACAGCGCCAGCGACAGGTCGGCGGCGGTTCTGGCCAGCGGGCCGTTCTCGGTGAGCCGGTCCCAGTCGTCCGCCGGCGTGGGCACCAGACCGGTGCCCGGCTTGATGGCCAGCACCCCGCAGCACGCCGCCGGGATGCGCAGCGAGCCCATGCCGTCGTTGCCGAGCGCGAGCGGGACCATGCCCGCCGCCACGGCCGCCGCGCTGCCCGAGGACGAGCCGCCGGGCGTGCGCGCGAGGTCCCACGGGTTGCGGACGATGCCGTACGCGCTGTCGCCGAGCGCGACCAGGCCCAGCTCGGGCAGGTTCGTCAGGCCGATCACCACCGCGCCCGCCGCCCGCAGCCGCGCGACCGTCTCGTGGTCCCCGGGCGCGGGGGCGTCGTCGGTGGCCGCCGACCCGCCGCGCATGGACTCGCCCGCGACCTCCAGGTTGTCCTTCACCGCGACGGGCACCCCCGCCAGCGGCAGCTCCGCCAGGTCCCGCCGCTTCTGAACGGCCCGCGCCTCGTCCACGGCCTGCTCTCTGACCAGCCGGAACGCCCCTACCCGGGAATCCCGCTCCGAGATGACGTGAAGGTGCTCCTCGACGACTGTCGTCGCGGTGACCTCACCGTGCCGGACGGCCGTCGCGATCTCGATGGCGGACCTGCCTGCCCACAACATGTCTAGAGTGTGCAGGTTTTCACTCTTCGTTGCGAGGACGATCTCATCTCTTCACCCGGCGGGTGGGCACGGCGGTGAGCGGGTCCTCCGGCCACGGGTGCTTGGGGTAGCGGCCGCGGAGCTCGGCGCGTACGGAGCGGTAACCGTCGCGCCAGAACGAGGCCAGGTCCGCGGTGACGGCCACCGGGCGGCCCGCGGGGGAGAGCAGATGCACCAGCACGGGCACGCCGGCGATCCGCGGGGTCTCCTCCCAGCCGAACAACTCCTGCAGCTTCACCGCGAGCACCGGCTGGTCCTTTGAATAGTCCAGGCGGATGTGGGAGCCGCTGGGCACTTCGAGGCGTTCCGGGGCCGTGACGTCGAGGCGTTCGCTCCACGGGATCAGGCGTTTGAGGGCGGAGGCCACGTCGATGCGCTCCAGGTCGGCGCGGCGGCGCGCCCTGGACAGTTCGGGCTCCAGCCACTGGTCGGCCAGGTCGACGAGGGCGTCCATCGAGGGCCACGGGTCGCCGATCGCGCGATGGCAGAACGCCAGGCGGGCTCGGAGGTCTTTTGCCGGTTTCGTCCAGGTCAGGAGGTCTTCGGTGCGCAGGCCGTACAGGATCGCCTCGCGGACGTCGGCGTCCTTGAGCGGCCTGGCCGACAGCTCGATCGCGCCCAGGCGCTCGACCCTGCGGGCCGAGACGTCGCCGCGGCGCTCGCCCGGCGGGACCCGCCAGGCGACCTCGTCCTCGGTGGTGGCCAGGACGGCCGTTCTGGCGGTCTGCTCGTCGATGACGACGGCCTGCCTGATGCGGGCCGAGGGCGCGCCCGTGGGCCTGTCGGCGACCGCGATGGCCAGCCATTCCGCCGTGCGCAGCTTGGAGCCCTCCGGGAGCTGGGCCTGGGTGCCGGACGCCATGAGGTAGCCGCCGCCGCGACGGCGCGCCACCCGCTCGGGAAACGCCAACGCCACGGCCAACCCGGCCAGGGCGTCATCCGGCAACCGCGACCCGCCCGCCAGGGCGTTGTCGGGTGTCCGTGATCCGCGCGTCTCTGTCGGCGGTTGCGGGTCGGTGGATTTGCTCGTCGCGCGCAGGCGGTTGGTCTCCTGGCGCCAGCGGGTGGCGAAGCCGGTGCCGCCGCGGCGGGCCGTGCGCCAGACCTCAACCAGGTCGTCGGCGGCGTCGCGCGGGAGCTGCTCCGACAGCAGGGCCACCACTTCCGCGGCCCGTGGGCCGAGGTCCAGCAGGGCCCTGGCCAGCCGGGGATGGACACCGGCCAGCGCCATCCGCCGCCCGCGCTCGGTGACGTGGGGGTCTTCGAAGGCGCCGAGGGACTTCAGCGTGCGGGTCGCGGCGGACATCGCGGCCGGTGGCGGCGGGTCGAGCAGGGCCAGGCCCGAGGCGTCGGGCACGCCCCAGCAGGCCGCCTGCAACGCGAACCCCGTCAGGTCCGCCAACGCGATCTCCGGACGTGAGTGCTCGGCCAGGCGCTCGTGGTCGGCCGCCGTCCAGCAGCGGTACACCGTGCCGGGCGCCTCCCGTCCCGCCCGCCCCGCCCGCTGGTCCGCCGAGGCCCGCGACACCCTGACCGTGGTGAGGGAGCCGAGGCCGCGGGCGTGATCCGTACGCGGCTCGCGGGCCAGGCCCGAGTCCACCACCACCCGCACTCCCGGGACAGTCAGGCTGGACTCGGCGACCGACGTGGCCAGCACCACCCTGCGCGACTCGCCTGGCGACAGGACCGCGTCCTGGACGTGGGCGGGGGCCTGCCCGTGCACCTGCAGGACGTCCACGTCGCCGAGCAGCCCGGCGACCTTCGCGATCTCGCCCACGCCCGGCAGGAAGCACAGCACGTCGCCGTCCCGTTCTGCCAGCGCCCTGCGGACGACCGAGGCCACGTGCGACAGGAACGCGGGATCGACGCGCAGACCGTGCGGCGGGGCCATCGGGCGCGGCGGCGGCGACCACACCGTCTCCACGGGGTGCGTGGCGCCGGTCGCCGCCACGACGGGGCCGCCGAGCAGCCGGGACCACGGCTCGGCGTCGGCGGTGGCGGACGTGGCGAGCAGGCGCAGGTCGGGGCGGAGGGTGTCGCGTACGTCCAGGAGGAACGCCAGCGCCGTGTCCGCGTCCAGGTGGCGCTCGTGGCACTCGTCGAGCATGACCGCGTCGACGCCGGCCAGCTCCTGGTCCCGCTGGAGGCGCTGGAGCAGCACGCCCGTCGTGACGACCTCGACCATGGGGTTCGCGCCCACGTGGCGTTCGCCGCGGATGGTGTAGCTCACGCCCATGCGCCTGGCCGCCGCGCGTACGGCCAGCCGCCGCGGCTCGGCCACCAGCACCCGCAGGCCCGTCCTCGCCAGCGCCAACGGCACGACCGTGGTCTTGCCGGTGCCGGGAGGGGCCGTCAGCACCGCCGTGCCGTGGCGGTCGAGCACGCCGAGCAGCTCGGGCAGGACGTGGTGGATGGGCAGCGTCGTCATGGGGCGTGCGCGTCGTCGGGCGGCGTCAGGGATGGGCCGGGGCGGCGAGGCGGGGATGCGTGGCGGACAGGACCGAGTCGAGCAGGCCGGGGAAGCGGGCCTCCAGGTCGGCGCGGCGCAGGCTCATGTACTTGTTCCTGCCCTCCTGCTTGGTGAGCACCACGCCCGCCTCGCGCAGCGTCCGGTAGTGGTGGGAGGCCGTCGACTTGTGCACCCCGAGGTCGTCGCCCGCGTTGGCGCACGTCATCTCGCCCGCGATGGACAGGCGGACGACGATCTCCAGGCGTACGGGATCGGACAGCGCCCGCAGGACCTCCGTGAGCTCGATGTCCTCCGTCGCCGGGTGCGGTAGAAGGCGCATGGTCACACCCTACCTCCGTCCTATGGTTTGACAATTATCCAACTATACGACAGTTTGATTTGCGTCCAACTTTTGCCGGAGGCCTGATGAGTTCGCGGCTGTATCCCCTCGCTGTTGGAAATTTCGCCATAGGCACGGGCATGTTCGTGACCGCCGGCCTGTTACCGCCCATCTCCGCGGACCTGGGAGTCTCCCAGTCGGCGGCCGGGCAGCTGATGACGGTGTTCGCGCTGTCGTACGCGGTGTTGTCGCCCCTGCTGGCCGCCCTCACCGCCCGCCTGTCGCGCAGGCAGCTGCTGCTGCTGGCCATGGGCGTGTTCGTGGCAGGGAACGTGTTGACCGCGCTCGCCCCGACGTACCCGCTGGTCCTGGCGACCCGCGTGATCGCGGCGGCAGGGGCTGCGATGTTCACCCCGACCGCGTCCGGCGTCGCGAACGCGCTGACCACCCCGGAACGGCGCGGGCGGGCGCTGGCCCTGGTGATGGGCGGGCTGAGCGTCTCGTCCGCGATCGGCGTGCCACTGGGAACGCTGCTGGGCGGGGCTGCCGGCTGGCGCGCCACGCTCTGGATGGTGACGGGGCTGGGGGTGATCGGGTTCGCCGGGGTCGCGGCCCTGGTGCCCGAGGTCAGGGTGACGGTGTCGGGACGGCTGCGTGAACGGTTCGCGCCGCTCGGCGACCGCAGGGTGCTGGCGGTGCTGGTGACGCAGCTGCTCGTCTTCGCGTCGGGGTTCAGCGCCTACACCTACATCGGGTCGCTGTTCGACCTGCCGCTGACCGCGGTGCTGTGGGCGTGGGGGATCGGCGGCGTCGTCGGCAACCAGCTCGGCGGGCGGCTCACGGACGCGTACGGGCCGCGCCGGATGATCCTCATCGGGCTGGCCGTGTCCACGGTGTTCCTCGCCCTCATCCCCGTCGCGAACCTGGCACTGCCCGTCGCACTGGTGTGGGCGTTCTTCTGGGGCGCGATCGGCTGGCTCGTGGCGCCGGCGCAGCAGTTCAGGACCGTGGCCGCGGTGCCGGACAACGTGCCGATCGGGCTGGGGCTGCTGTCGTCCGCGCAGTACCTGGGACTGTTCGTGGCGGGGCTGGCCGGGGGTGCGGCGCTCGACTGGTACGGCAGGGCGGGCGTGATCACGCTGGCCACGGCGATGGGGCTGGCGGCCCTGCTGTTCACACTGGCGACCTACCGAAGCCGGACGACCCCGGCCACGGAGAGAGAAAGCGTCGCCGTCAGCTAGCCTCCCGGCCGGTCGTCGTCTCCGGAGGGGTTCATGGGTCCGGCAGCGCTCGCGTGCTCGCCGGGCCTCCGCGTCCGCCAGAATTACGGCTGTGCCCGACGAGAGCGACCCCCGCGACGACCGCACGCCCGCGCCCGGCGAGGAGCCGTTTGGGCCTCGTGGTGACGGTCCGCCAGCGCCCGGCGGTGCGCAGGACGGCCTGGCGGCCGACGACGACCCGCGCAACGAGCCCGCCCCCTTCGGCACCATCGTCCTTCTGACCGTGGCCTCGGCGGCGGCCGTCATGGTGCTGGCCGCGCTCATGTCCGACCCTCCGGGCCTCAAGTTCCTCCTCTTCGGCCCGATCGCCTTCGTCGTGTTCGAGGTGGTCGGCAACGAGGTCTGGTGGAAGCGCTGGTGGGGCGCGATCCCGGGCGCGGTCGTGGGGCTGGCGATGTACGTCGAGGGCCGCACGGCCCTGGCCGACGTCATCGGGGACACCTGGGCCTACCCCGTCGCCTACGTCACCGCCTGGGCCCTCTTCGCCGTCATCTTCGCCCTCTGCAGCCGCTACCCCCGCTCCTTCTGAACGCCCAGCAGTCGCTGGACGTCCTCCAGGAGCTTCGCGTCGGCGGCCAGATGGGCCTGGGCGTTCTCAAGGAGGGCGTCGGCCAGCGGCGACAGTCCGGCCTTCGCCTCGCGTCCGGCGGCCACCGCCGCCCGCTGCGCCTCCACGGCCCGCGCCGAGGCCACCAGCAGGTTGCCGGCCTCGTCCTGCGCCAGCAGCGGGTGCCAGCGCAGTGCGAGCGCGAAGTCGGACCGCGTCGAGTGCGGAGGCCCCGCCAGGGCCTTGCGGAGCAGGTCGCGTAGGGTGCGGCGGCCCTCGGGCGTGATGGCGTAGACGCGCCGCAGCCGGTCGCCCGTACGCTCCTCCGCCCGCGTCTCCGCCAGCCCCTCGGCCTCCAGCTTGGCCAGCGCGTGGTAGATCGACCCCGGCTTGACGTCGGTCCACTGTTCGAGCGCTCCGGCCGTCACGAGCTGATTGATCTCGTAGCCGTGCCTGGGGCCCTCATGGAGCAGCCCCAGGACGAGCAGCCGGGTCGCCGACACTCAACACCTCCATCGGATGGTCAAGCTTGACCATATCAGCGGGCCCATGCTCTGATACTCAAACTTGAATACTCAAACTGGAGGATCGGAATGTTGCTGCGGCGCAGGATGGACGCGCTGGTGAGCGCGTACCGAGAACTGGGGAGGTTCAGCGGCGCGGCGTTGGTCGCGCGCGGGGACCGGGTCCTGTTCAAGAAGGCGTACGGGTGCGCCAACTACGAGCACGACGTCCCCAACGGCCCGGCGACGGTGTTCAGGATCGGCTCGCAGACCAAGACGTTCACCGCGATCGCGATCCTGCGCCTCCAGGAGCGGGGGCTGCTCCACGTGAGTGACCCCGTCGGGCGTCACCTGCCCGGCTATCCTCGCGGTGCCGACATCACGCTGCATCACCTGCTCACGAACACCTCCGGCATCCCCGACTACGTCACCACGGACGGCTTCACCCGCATCATGGGCACGCCCCGCACGAGGGAGCGGCTCATCGCCGGCTTCAAGGACCGTCCGCTGCTGTTCGAGCCCGGCGCCCGCATGAGCTACAGCAACTCCGGCTGGGTCCTGCTCGGCGAGGTGATCGAGCGGCTGTCCGGCCTCGGCTACGCCCGGTACCTGCAGGAGAACGTGTTCGCCCCGCTCGGCATGGAACGCAGCGGCCTGGACGATGGCACCCGGCTCGTCGAAGGGCGCGCGGACGGCTACATGTCCGTGGACGGCACGGTCATCAGGACCCCGTACGTCGACAACTCCAACCAGGACGCCGCGGGAGCGCTGCACTCGACGGCCGAGGACCTGCACCGCTGGCAGCGCGGCCTGCCCCGCCTGCTGCGCGGGGACTCTCTCGCCGAACTGCTCGGGCCGCACGTGGACGGTCACGGCTACGGCTGCGCGATGGCCGACGGCCGCATCGAGAGCTCGGGCGGGACCATCGGGTACGTCAGCGTCTCGGCCTGGTACCCGCGCGACGGCCTCTTCGTCTGCGTGCTGTCGAACATCGAGAACGCCGCCTTCTCGGAGATCGAGCGGGCGCTGGCCGCGATCGCCCGCGGCGAGCCGTACGAGCGGCCGGAACGGCGGGTCTTCGTCACGGTCGACCCCGACGTCTTCGACCGGTTCGCCGGCCGCTACACCATGCGGTTCATGGGACGCGTCTCGACGATGGAGATCACGCGGGTGGGCGACCGGCTGATGGCTGAGGTCCACGGGCTCGCCAGAACCGAACTGCGGCCCATGTCAGAAACGCGCTACTTCGCCAGGATGAAGGGCGAGGTCGAACTGGACTTCCTGGCGAGCGGGCAGATCGCGCTCAACTGGGCGGGACGCGACGTCACCGCCGAGCGGGTCTCCGTCTGAAAGCGGATGCCCGGTCGGCCCGCAGGCGGACGACGTGCGCCGCCCCCGCCGCCTACCGTCGCCCGCATGTTGAACGACCAGGTGACTTTCCGACGCGTCGCGGCGGGTGTGCTGCTCATCGTGGCCCCGCTGCTTCAGGCCGTCGCCGTCGTCGTCGACCCGGGTACCTGGGGCGACGAGCGGGAGGCCGTCAGCTTCGGCGCGAACCCCGCGCTCGCCCAGCTCCAGTCCGTTCTCTACCACTGGAGCTGGATGCTCATGGCCGTGGCCGCGCTCGGCCTGATGCATCTGACCAGGCTCAGGGCCACGCGTCTTGGCCACGTCGCGGGGGCGATGAGCGTGCTCGGCTTCGTGCAACTGTCCGGGCTGCTGCTCATCGACCCCATCGAGTGGTGGCTGGGGCAGCACCATCCGCCGGAGGAGGCGCAGCGCGTCCTCGACGAGATGCTGAACCTGCCCGGCGTGGTGTTCGGGTTCCAGATGCCGTGGATGTTCCTGGGCATGGCCGGCATGCCGCTGCTGACGGCGGCCGTGTGGCGGGCAGGGTTCGTGGGGTGGTGGGTGCCGCTGCTCGTCACGGCCGGCTATCTCGGCTCGTTCGCGGTGCCGTACGGGCCCGCGACCGTGCCGTTGTGGGCCGCCCCCGCCGTCGCCCTGGGCTGGACCGGGGGAAAGGTCCTGCGCATGGGCGACGCGGCGTGGGCGGGCTACTACCGGGCCGTCAGCCCTGCGCCGGAATCCACCCCGCGGTGACCGCGAGGATGACGAACAGCCCGAGGACGATCCGGTAGATCACGAAGAGCGTGAAGCGGTGGGTGCTGATGTAGCGCAGGAACCAGGACACGGCCGCGTAGCCGACGATGAACGAGATGACCGTGGCCAGGATCGTGGGCCCCCACGCGGGGGCCGGCCCCTCGCCGATGTCCTTGAGCTCGTACAGGCCCGACGCCAGGACGGCCGGGATGGCCAGCAGGAACGAGTATTTGGCCGCGTCTTCCCTGCGGTAGTCGAGCAGCAGGCCGGCGGTGACCGTGCCGCCCGAGCGCGAGACGCCCGGGACCAGGGCGAGCGACTGGGCGAAGCCGTACACGATGGCGTGGGGGAAGCTCAGGTGCTTTTCAAGTGTGAGCTTGTTGCGGGCGGTGTGGTCGGCGAACCACAGGATGAGCGCGAACACGATCAACGTCGTGCCCACCAGGCGCAGGTCGCGGAAGGGACTCTCGATCAGGTCCTTCAGCGCCAGGCCGAGCACGGCGATGGGCAGCGTGCCGGCGATGACGTACCAGCCCATGCGGGCGGCCCAGTGGCCGCGCAGCTCCTTGTTGAACAGGGAGCGCGTCCAGGTGGAGATGATCTCCCAGATCTCCTGGCGGAAGTAGATCAGCACGGCCAGCTCCGTGCCGAGCTGGATCACGGCGGTGAACGCCGCCCCCGGGTCCTGCCAGCCGGCGAAAGCGGACACCACGCGGATGTGGGCACTGGAGGAGATCGGCAGGAACTCTGTTAGTCCCTGGACCAAGCCCAGAATCACCGCTTCAAACCAGCCGATCACGACTACACCTTCCGGGAAAACGCGGGAGTGACGAGGGTGAGGCTAGCGGAAACGGGGACCGAGCAGTTGCTCGCGTAGGGCGTTGAGCTGATGGGAGCTCTCGACGGAACGGGGTTCGTCGAGCGAGTCGAGCGCCAGCAGGAGAGCGTCGGCCACGATCAGGCCGGTCAGAGGCTCGGCCGTGATGCCCGTGGGCGTGTGGGGGGCGGCGAGGACCGCGTTCACGCGGTCGGAGAAGGATCCGACGAGTTCGTCGGAGATCAGCACGATGCCCGCCCCCACCGCGTGCGCCCGGTCGATCAGCACGGTGATCTCCTTGAGCCTGCGGGCCGGCTGGAAGATGACCAGCGCCTCGCCGTGCGACAACCACAGCAGGTCGTCGGCGAGCGCGAACCCGGTCGCGGAGACGGCGCGGGCCCGGTGGCCGCGCCGGTTGAGCTTGAGCGCCAGGTGGTGGGCGGCCGGCTCGGAGGCCCCCGCGCCGTAGACGAACACGCCAGGCGCGTTGACCAGCAGCTCGACGGCCGTCTTGAACGCCTCGGCGTCAAGCAGCCTGCTGCAGTGCTCGATCCGCTCGCGGGCCTCGTCGAAGACCCGCTCCCAGATGCCCGGCAGGTCCTGGCCGACGTGGCTGATGCGCTGCCGCAGGCGGACGTCGGGGGCCACGGCCGAGGTGAACTCGGCCGCCAGCGCCCGCTTCAACCCCGGCAGGCCGCCGAACCCGAGCCGCTGCATCGTGCGCACCACGGTCGCGTTGCTGGTGCCCGTGGCGCCGCCCAGCTCCTGCGCGCTGGCGAAGAGGATCTGTTCGGGCGAGGCGGAGACCAGGTATTGGCACACCGCCCGTTCGGCCGGCGACAGCTCGTCCCAGAGCGCTCTGATCTGCGCTCTGAGCCGCTCGATCGGGCTGTGTGAAATTTCCATTACGGCTCTTGACTCCCGTGTATCGATCATTACTCTTGCTTGGAAACGGACGCTACAGACTCGCCGCTTCATGAAACGAACATTACAGGCTGCACGGCCGGTCCAAGGAGCACCATTGAGCCTCACCTCCCTGCCTCTCGTCGAGATCTCCGGCGCTGCGCGCGAGCGCGGGCGGCAGTACGGCGAGCAGGCGCGCGAGCGCGTGCGGCGCGCGCTGGCCTACTACGCCGAGGCGTTCACCCACTCCAGCGGCCTGTCGTGGCCGCAGGTGGCCGAGCGCGCGGCGGGCTGGGTGGAGCCGAGCAGGGCGTTCGCCCCCGACCTGGTCGAGGAGATGGAGGGGCTGGCCGAGGGCGCGGGCGTCGACTTCCTCGACGTCCTCGCGCTCAACGCCCGCGGCGAGATCATCTACGACACGACGTTCAGCTCGATGGAGCCCGACGGGTGCACGTCGTTCGCGCTGATGAGCGAGGCGTCCGGCGACGGCCACGTCTACGCGGGCCAGAACTGGGACTGGCGCGCCGGTGTCGCCGACACGCTGATGGTGCTCAGGGTGGTCCAGCCGGGCAAACCCACCGTGATCATGCATGTGGAGGCGGGCCAGGTCGGGCGGCAGGGGGCCAACTCGGCGGGCATCGCCCTCAACGCCAACGGGCTCGGCGGGCGCTTCGACGACGCGGTCGGCGTCCCCCAGACGCTGATCAGGCGCAAGGTGCTCGACAGCGGCGACCTCGGCACCGCGCTGGAGGCCCTGACCAAGTCGAAGGCCCACATCGCCAGCAACGCGCTGGTCACCCACCGCGACGGGTTCGCGATCGACCTGGAGACCACGCCCGGCGCGATCGGGTGGATGTACCCGACCGACGGGCTGCTCGTCCACGGCAACCACTACCAGGCGTTCATGCCGCCCCAACTGGCCGACTCCTACCGGCCGACCTCGACCGACTCGCTGTTCCGGGTGCCCAGGGCCGAGGGCGGGCTGCGGGCCGTCAGCGCCGCCTCGGGCACCGCCGAGGCCCGCAAGCGCATCAAGCTCGCCATGTCCGACCACCTCGGCTACCCCGAGTCCCTCTGCACCCATCCCGACGAGACCCAGCCCCCCGTCAAACGGTGGGCGACCCTGCTGTCGAGCTGCGTCGACCTCACCACGGGCGACTACCTGATCACGGCCGGCACGCCATGCGACCACGAGTACGAGCGCGTGCCATGGAACCTGTACGACGGACCGCATGGAGACGTGACCCCGTGAAGAAGCCACTCGCCCTCGCCGGGCTGATCTGTCTCACCACAGCGTGCGGCGGGCCCGCGGCCACCACCAAAGCACCAGACCCCGCCAAGCTCACGCTGGTCGAACGCACGGCCAAGGCGACGGGTCCGCTCGAGCGCGCCGTCTGGCTGCTGGACGAGGAGCCCGGCACCCTCGACCTCGACGCCGACGGCGGCACCCCCAACCGCACGATCATGTCGAACGTCTGCGAGCGTCTCATGCAGACCCAGCCCGACATGACCGTCAAACCGTGGCTGGCCGAGAAGGCCGAGCAGCCCGACCCCAAGACCATGGTGCTCACCCTGCGCCAGGACGCCACCTTCCACGACGGCTCGCCGGTCACGGCCGACGACGTGGTCTGGAGCCTGGAGCGGCACGCGGGCAAGGGCATGGACGAGTCCGACGAGTTCGAGGACGTCGAATCCGTCCGCAAGAGCGGCGAGCACGAGGTCACGATCGCCTTCAAGCGGCCCAACGCGCTGTTCGAGCAGGCCATCGCCGGCGGCGCGGGCATCGTGCTCAACAGGAAGGTCGTCGAGAAGCTCGGCAAGGAGTACGGCACCCCGGGCCACGAGGATGCCTGCAGCGGGCCGTACCGGCTGAAGGAGTGGAAGTCCGGCAGCACGCTCACGATCGAGCGCTACGACCAATATTGGAACACGTCCGTCAAGCCGCTCACCAAGAGCATCACCTTCCAGTGGGCCGAAGAGACCGCGCTGGTCAACGGCCTGGTCACGGGGGCGGCGCAGGGCGCGTACCTGTCCGACACGGGGCCTGCGGTCGCGCTGCAGGCCAACCCGGCGGTCAGCGTCGCCTACGGGGCGACCACGCGCGTGTACGTGCTGCTGCCGACCTCGCGCGGCGTCATGAAGGACGCCAGGATCCGGCGGGCGCTGTCGCTGGCCGTCGACCGGGCGGGCATCGCCAAATCCGCCTTCTCGGGGCTGGCCAGGCCGTGGAAGATCCCGGTCGGCGCAGGGGCGTGGTCCTATGAGAAACAGGTGTTCCAGGCGGCCTACGACCAGCTCCAGGGCTCGCCGGAGTCGCCGGCGGTCGAGGAGGCCAAGAAGCTCGTCCAGGAGGCCGGCTCGCCCAAGGAAGCGATCGTCGTGGCGACCGACGGCTCGCAGGCGCGCACGGTCATCGCCAACGCCGTCGTCGACGCGGCCAAGAAGATCGGCCTGACGGCAGAGATCAAGACCGTCCCGTCGAGCGAGTTCGGCAGCTTCTACACCGACGAGTCGCTCAGGGCGCAGGTCGACCTCGTCCCCGACGACTGGTACATCACCAAGTCCGACCCCATCGGCTTCTACGACAACGGCCTGACCGGGTCGGCCAACAACTGGGTCGGCTTCAGCTCGCCCGGCTACGACAAGCTCGTGGCCGGCGCGCTGGAGAGCACCGACGCCGCCGCCCGCGCCAAGGACGTCATCGAGCTGCAGCGCCGCTTCACCGCCGACATGGTGTGGATCTCGCTGGTCGAGGTCCCCAACGCGCTCGTGCTCGGCGGCAAGGTGACCGGGCCGCCCGCCTCCCAGGTCCACATGGGCTACCCATGGGCGGCCGATCTCGGGGCCAAGGGCTGAGCCGTGGTCCGCAAGCTGGCAGGGCTGGTCGCCACGCTGCTCGCCACCTCGTTCGTGATCTTCGGGGCGTCCTACGCGGCGCCTGGCGATCCGGTGACGTTCCTGGCGGGCGGCAAGGAGAATCTGACGCCCGAATACCTGGCCGCCATCCGCGCCCAGTACCACCTCGACGACCCGTTCCTGGTGCAGTACCTCCGCTGGCTCGGCGACGCGGTGACCGGCGACCTCGGGCGGTCGCTGCAGTACAACGACCAGGTCGGCGACCTGCTGCTGGCCCGGCTGCCGAGCACGCTCGGCCTGGTGGCCTACGCGTCGGTGCTGTTCGTGGTGTTCGGGATCGCGCTGGGGGTACTGGCGGCCGTGCGCGGCGGCCGTACGGACTCGGCGGTGGTGGCGGGCACGACGTTCGCCACCTCGGTGCCGTCGTTCGTGATCGCCACGGCGCTGATCTCGCTGTTCGGCGTGCAGCTCGGCTGGTTTCCCGTCATGGGCGGCGGGTCGTTGTGGCACCTGACGCTGCCCGCCGTGACGCTGGCGCTCGGCGCGCTGGCCATCATCAGCCGGGTCACCCGGCAGTCCATGGTCGAGCAGCGCGAACTCGACCACGTGACCGTGGCCCGCGCCTCCGGGCTGAGCGAGCGGCTCATCGTCGCCCGCCACGTCTTCCGCGGCGCGCTCGGGCCGATCGTGACCATGTGCGGGCTGGTCACGGCCGGCATGCTCGCCGGCACGGTCACCATCGAGACCGCGTTCGGCCTCAGCGGCGTGGGCTCGCTGCTCGTCCAGGCGATCAACACCCACGACTTCCCCGTGACGCAGGCGGTGCTGCTGCTCATGGTCACCGCCTACATCGCCGTGACCACGCTCGTCGACCTGCTGCAGCCGCTGATCGACCCCAGAGTGAGGAGGCGGGCATGACCGAGCTTGTCGAGGTCATCAGTGAGCAGGGAAACACGGGCCCGACGAAGGAGGGTTCGTGACCGAGCTTGTCGAGGTCATCAGTGAGCAGGGAAACACGGGCCCGACGAAGGAGGGTTCGTGACTGCGGTCGCGACCCTGCCGCCGCGGGCGGCGAGTCCGCTCGGCTACCGGCTGGCCATGGTCTTCCTCGGGCTGGTCGTGGCGGCGGCCGTGCTCGCGCCGCTCGTGGCCCCGTACCCGCCCGACGCGGTCGACTTCGCCGCCACGCTGGCCCCGATGTCGCCCGAGCACCCGCTCGGCGCCGACCAGTCCGGACGTGACCTGCTCTCCAGGGTCCTGTACGGCGCCCGCACGTCCCTGATCGGCCCCCTGGTGCTGCTGGCCATCGCCTCGCTCCTCGGCGTCGCCCTCGGCACGCTGGCCGCCTGGCACGGCGGCTGGATCGACGCCGTCGTCTCCAGGGTGACCGACGTCATGTACGCCTTTCCCGGGCTGCTGTTCGTGGTGCTGATCGTGGCCGTGTTCGGCAACGGGATGACCACGGCGGTCGTCGCGCTCGCCCTGGCCTACACGCCGACGATCGCCAAGTACACCCGCAGCGTCGCGCTCGCCGAATGCGGCAAACCGTACATCGATGCCTATCGCGTGCAGGGCATGGGCGGCCTGACGATCTGCGTGCGGCACCTGGTGCCCAACATGGCGCGCTCGATCGTCGGCTACCTGGTCGTGCTGTTCGGCGAGGGGCTGATGAGCCTGGCCACACTGAGCTTCCTCGGGTTCGGGGCGCAGCCGCCGTCCTCCGACTGGGGGCTCATGGTCAAGGAGGGGCAGCCGGCGATCGTGCAGGGGGCGTTCCTGCCGGTGCTGGTGCCGGGCGCGGCCATCGCGCTCGTGGTCGTGTCGTTCAACGTGATCGGCGTACGCCTGGCCGACCGCATGGGCGTGAGGGGGTCGTGATGCTGCTCACGGTCGAAGGGCTGACGATCGAGGCGGGCGGCCGGCGGCCGATCCTGCGCGAGGTGTCGCTCACCGTCGGCAAGGGCGAGATCGTGGGCCTGGTCGGCGAGTCCGGCTCGGGCAAGTCCACGATCGCCAGGTCGGTGCTGCGCCTGCTGCCCGAGGGCGCGCGGGTGTCGGGCCGGGTGGCGGTCTCCGGCCACGACGTGCTCACGATGAGCCCCGCCTCGCTGCGAGACCTGCGCGCCGCACAGGTGTCGATGATCTACCAGGACCCGCGCTCGTCGCTCAACCCGGTCCGCAGGATCGGCGACTTCCTGACCGAGCGCATGGTGCACACGCTGGGCCGGCCCAAGGCCGAGGCCCGCGCGCGGGCGCTGGAGCTCCTGGCCGCCGTCGGCATCGACGACCCCGAACTGCGCCTGCGGCAGTACCCGCACGAGCTGTCGGGCGGCATGCTGCAGCGCGTGGTCATCGCCGCCGCGCTGGCCGCCGACCCCGCG
Source organism: Nonomuraea purpurea (assembly GCF_042650645.1). NCBI lineage: Bacteria > Bacillati > Actinomycetota > Actinomycetes > Streptosporangiales > Streptosporangiaceae > Nonomuraea > Nonomuraea purpurea. The sequence goes on along the minus strand of NZ_JBHSBI010000023.1, from coordinate 102,868 downwards.
CTCCTGCTGGCCGATGAGGCGACGAGCGCGCTCGACGTCACCACCCAGGCCGAGACACTGGCCCTGCTGCGGCGGGTGCAGGCCGAGCGGGAGCTGGGCATGCTGTTCATCACCCACGACCTGCAGCTCGCTGCGGCCTTCTGCGACCGGGTGCACGTGCTGTACGCGGGGACCGTGGTGGAGTCGCGGCCGGCCAAGGAACTGTTCGACGATCCGCGCCATCCGTACACCGCGGGCCTGCTGGCCTGCACGCCCGAGCTGGGCGATCCCCGCCCGATCCAGCCCATTCCCGGACGGCCGCCGTCGCTCGACGACACCTTCGCCGGGTGCCCGTTCGCGCCCCGCTGCCCGGCCGCCGACGAAGCCTGCGACACCTGGCAGCCGTCGCCCATGACCGTGCCGGGCGGGTCGGCCGCCTGCCGTCTGGTGGAGGTCTGATGCTCGCCGTACACGACCTGTGCAAGTCCTTCCACGGCGCCGTGGCCGCCGACCGGGTCTCCTTCGAACTGCCCGAGGGCGGCTCGCTCGGCCTGGTCGGAGAGTCGGGGTCGGGCAAGACCACGATCGCCCGCATGCTCGTCGGCCTCGTCACCCCCGACTCCGGCACGATCACCGTGGACGGGCGGGAACGCGTTCGCGCGCGCGGGCGGGCCGCCCGGCTGGGCAGGGCCCGCGAGATCCAGATGGTCTTCCAGGACCCGTACCTCTCGCTCGACCCCCGGCTCACCGCGGCCGAGTGCCTGCACACGGCGCTGAAGCTGCACGACAAGGACCCGGCGCTCGCCTCCGGCCTGCTCGACCAGGTCGGGCTCGGCACACGCGAGGCCGGCGCCCGCCCCCACCAGCTCAGCGGCGGCCAGCGCCAGCGGCTGGCCATCGCCCGAGCGCTGGCCGTGGAGCCGTCCGTGCTCGTGCTGGACGAGGCGGTGGCCGCCCTCGACGTCTCGATCCAGGCCCAGATCCTCGAACTGCTCGCCCGGGTGCGCCGTGAGTCGGGGGTGGCGCTGCTGTTCGTCAGCCACGACCTGGCCGTCGTGCGGCACCTGTGCGAACAGACGCTGGTGCTGCACCGGGGGGTGGTGGTGGAGCGGGGCGCGGTCGAGCGGGTGCTCGCGGAGCCGGAACACCCTTACACGCGGCTGCTGCTCGACTCGGTGCCACGGCCGGGCTGGGACCCGGCCAAGGCCGTCCGGGCTTCCTAGCCCGCACTCGGCGCGGGCCCGTTCGGTTTTCCCAGCCCGTACCTGGCGCGGGCCTGTTCGGGTTTCCTCGCCCCCCGCACCCGCGCGGGCCCGTTCGGGCTTCCCGTCCGCTTTCTAGTCCCACACCTGGGCGTTGGCTTGGGCGAAGGCGGTGAAGTCTCTGGCGGGGCGGCCCAGCGCCTGCCGTACGCCGTCGGCCACCTGGGCGTTGCGGCCGTCGAGGATGTCGGTGAACAGCCTGGCCAGGCCCTCGGCCGCCTCTTGGGGCACGCCGTGGGCGACGGCCCCCGCCACGTACGCCTCGGACGTGACGCGGACGAATGCGATCTCCCGCCCGGTCGCCTTCGACAACTCCGCGGCCACCTCCGCGAAGGTCAGCAGACGGGGCCCGGTCAGCTCGTACAGCGTGTCCCCGTGACCCTCCTGACTGAGCGCGGCGGCGGCCACGTCGGCGATGTCGTCCACGTCCACGAACGGCTCGGGCACGTCGGCCGCCGGCAGGGCGATGACGCCCTCGCGTACCTGCTCGAACAGGAAGTCCTCGCTGAAGTTCTGCATGAACCAGCTACAGCGCACGATCGTCCACAGCGCACCCGACTCTTGGACGATACGCTCGCTCGCCTGCGCCTCCGGCTCGCCCCGGCCCGACAGCAGCACCAGCCGCCGCACGCCGTTCCTGACGGCCAGGTCCGTGAACGCCTTGATGTTCTCGCCCGCGCCGGGGAAGGCCAGGTCGGGGTAGTAGGAAAGGTAGGCGGCGGTGACGCCGTCGAGGGCGGGCTCCCAGGTGGCGCGGTCGTACCAGTCGAAGGCCGGTACGGCCGAGCGGGAGCCGATCCGTACGGGCAGGTTGAGCGCGGTGAGCCGGTCAGCCACGCGACGGCCGGTCTTGCCCGTGCCGCCCAGCACCAAAATCGTCATATCTCTAGTAAGGCGCTATACCCATAAGACTCTCCATGGTTGAGAAGCGCAATCCCATATGCGATCGTCTAGCCATGGACCAGCTAGCGGCGCTTCTGGACGGCCCGCGAGCCCGTGGCGCCTTCCTGCTCCGCTCGATCCTCGATCCGCCCTGGTCGCTGCGTATCCAGGATGAGGCCCCGCTGTCGGTGATCGCGCAGGTGGCGGGGGAGTCGTGGATCGTGCTCGACGGGGACCGTGACCCCGTACGCCTTTCGCCCGGCCAGGTGGCCATCAGCCGGGGGCCGCAGCCGTACACGGTGGCCGACGACCCCGCCACCACGCCGCAGATCGTCATCCACCCCGGCCAGCGCTGCGTCACGATCGACGGCGAGTCCCTCTACGAGACCATGGACCTGGGCATACGGACCTGGGGCAACAGCCTCGGCGGCGGGACCGTGCTGCTCACCGGCACGTACAACCTGGAGGGCGAGGTCAGCAGGCGGCTGCTGGAAGCGCTGCCCCCACTGATCGTGCAGCCGGGCGGGCCGCTCATCGAACTGCTGAGCGCCGAGATCGTCAAGGACGAGCCGGGGCAGGAGGCCGTCCTCGACCGGCTGCTCGACCTGCTGCTCATCGCCGTGCTGCGCTCGCACTTCGCCACATACGAGGCGCCCGCCTGGTATCGCGCCATGGGCGACCCGGTGGTCGGCAAAGCCATGCGGATGCTGCACAACAACCCCGCCCATCCGTGGACCGTCGCCTCGCTCGCCGCCCAGGTCGGGGTCTCGCGCGCGTCGCTGGCCAGGCGGTTCACCGAACTGGTCGGGGAGCCGCCGATGGCGTTCCTCACCGACTGGCGCCTGGCCCTCGCCGCCGACCTGCTGCGCGAGCCCGACGCCACGATCGGGTCGGTGGCGGCCAAGGTCGGGTACGGCAGCCCGTTCGCGCTCAGCGCGGCCTTCAAGCGGGTACGGGGGGTCAGCCCGCAGGCGTACCGGGCCGGAGTGAGCGAGTGAAACCCCTGCTGCTGCTCGACGTGGACGGTGTGCTCAACCCCATGGGACGCCCCACGCCGGGCTTCCGGCGCTACAACTGCACGATCGGCGCCGTCGTCTACACCGTCCACCTCAACCCCCGGCACGGCCGCCGACTGCTCGACCTCGCCATTTCGACCGGTTCCGAGCTGGTATGGGCGACCACCTGGGAACACCACGCCAACGAATGGATCGCTCCCAGAATCGGCCTCCCGCCGCTGCCCGTCATCCCGCTGAGCCCGGACCCGCCGAGCGAGTTCGGCGAAATGTTCAAAACCCCGCACGTGGCGGCCTTCGCGGGACGACGGCCGTTCGTCTGGTTCGACGACCAGGTGTGGGCCGAGGACGAGGAATACCTCAGGGTCCATCAGGGTCTGACCGACTTCCTGCTCATCCACGTCGACCCCGCACGGGGACTGACCAGCCGACATCTGGGCATGGCCCATGAGTGGCTGACCCTTACAGGGTTTTCTCAGGGTCCCTGACGGGAGTCCTGCGGCCTGACCATTCGTTTCACAGGAGGTCGTCACAGACGGAGGAGATCATGTACCGCTCACGAGAGCACAGAATTCTGGCCGGGGTCTGCGGCGGGCTGGCCGACAAGATGGGCCTGCCCCCCACCCTCGTCCGGATTCTCTGGCTGCTGCTGTCGCTCATCCCCGGACCGCTGTGGGTCGTCTACGTCGCCATGTGGATCCTCATCCCGGAGCAGCCCAAGGGCTACCACGCCTGACCGGCGGCCCCTCGGGATCACCCTCCCGTTGCCGGGTGGGCCGCTGACGCCCGCCCCGGCACAAAGGTCTTCACAGGGGGCGCTGCGCGCCACGGAGCTCAGGCAGCTCTGCTTCAGGTGCCTTCAGCGCACCCCCCGCGCCTTACGGCGCCCGTGGTGGCCCACCCGTTGCCTGGTTACCGGGTGGGCCGCCGACACCCACCCGACTGGTTGAGACGAGGTCTTTCAATCCCGCTTGGGTAATCCTCCTGGATGTCCCCGCAGGAGAAGGAAATACTGAGGTCATGGACGTCTGGCAGGGTGTCTTTGCCGCCCGGCCCTGGCCTTGAATTCGGGTTTTGGATCTTTGACGATGAGAGCAGCGTGGGGCGGTCTCCCTGTGTCCCGCCGAATGCGCCCCACAATGGCTGCGAGCGAGTTGGGGGTCAGCCGAAGAGTTCCTCGGCAGTGGTGACCTTCAGGGATCGGAGGAGCCATTGGTCAAGGAGGGCGGGGTCCGTGCAGTTCTGGATCCGCTCTCGCACTGACTCCGAGACAGGAACGCCCCGTTCCTCAAGGATCTTCAGCACGGACCTCGCCTCGCCGAGAGCCTTGCCGAGGGCCTTGCCGCGCGCCTCACCGAGGGCCTCGCCGAGAGCCTTACCGAGAGCCTTGCCGCGCGCCTCACCGAGGGCCTCACCGAGGGCCTTGCCGCGGGCCTCGCCAATGGCCTCACCTTCGGCTCGGAGGATTTCCGCGAACTCGGACTTGTATCGATAGTTCTGCATGGTCATCAGGCCCCTCCAGATCTGTCGGGCTTTGGTGTCTCCGAGACCTATTTCCACTTGTTCGGCCATGTACCTCGCGCTGTTGGTGTCGACCGTGGTCAGCGCGACATCCAGGGCTTCCAGTATCGCAGCGACCTCACTGGATCGCGCATGCGTGAGCGCCGAGAACATGGTGAGCACCACGTCCGTGGACGCCTCCGCCAGGTCGGTGATCTTGGGTACGTTGTCGGGGCCGAGCACGATGGGGTGCACGGTCAGGGAGGGATGGCCGGGCAGGCCGATCGCTTTCGGTCGGCGGGCCCACTTGGCTGTGGACTCTTTCTGAGAGATCACCAGAAGCGTCGCCGGACAGTCGAACTTGATGCGCGCATAACTGATGTAGTACGCCCACGAAGCAGGTTTGTCGTTGTCCGGTTCGGATTGCGATTCACTGATGATTACGTGCTTGGCGCCCCCTCGGGACGTGAACATCATCACCGTGTCGGCGCGACGCTCAATCGGCACTATTTCCGTCATGTCGGTATCGATGACGGCGACCTCGCGCGCGGCCGGGAACTCGATGTTGAGCATCTTGAAAGCGCGAGAGTACAGCTCCGGATTGTCGCGGAAAATGCGATGGAGCGCCTCGTGCTGGGAGGTGACCATGCACAGAAGGTTACCATGCTATGACTCTGTGTATGCGTACTCTTGGTCGAATTCCCCGACAGGATGGCGATGAGGAGGCCGAGCCGCGCCGGCCAGTAGGCCCCTCGTTCGGTCAGGGGCTTGTTGTAGGGGCGGGAACGACGGTCAAGGGTGAAGAGCAGTTCCAGCGGGAACCGTCTTTGTCGACGCGCACCGTCCGGCCTATGAAATGCTCGGAAAGCTTGAAGACCGGCCCCCGCCGCAGTGATCGGCGGGGGCGGTCCCTTATTGCGCGGCTACAGTTCGCCGCGCCGCCACAGCTCGATCTCTTCTTGGAGCTGGACTTCATCCAGCGGTGGCACCAACACGCTGGTCGCCCATTCCACGAGCAACTGCACGAACTCCGTGGCCCCGTCGCCGGCTTGGCCGTTGACCTGGAACCACGTGATCAGGGCCGCTGCGTGCGAGGCGTGCGCGTCGCACGTTTCCGGCTCACAGCGAGATCGATTCCGGTCCGAGCAGCGCCTTGATATCGGCGGCGAAGCTCGGCGCGGCGTTGACCGGCCACTCCGGCAGCGCCATCACCATGGTCTTGCCTGCCCGCCTCATCACGTTGACGTGCAGCGGCACCTGCCCCTGGTGTGTCTTCAGGACCTGCCGCAGCTCTTCCAGCAGGTCCGGGGTGATGCGGTCCTCCCGCAGGAGCAGGGTGATCGGGGCGCCGGATTCGCTGTTCACGCCGGAGACGTCGATGAGGGCCATCTCCTGGGCGAAGACCGAGATGGCGCCGTCTCGGTTGTTGATCTGGCCCGCGACCGACACCACGATGTCCGGCCGCAGTTCCGGCCCGTACAGCTCGTAGTTGCGGGGGAAGAACAGACATTCGACGGCCGCGTCCATGTCCTCGACCGTGAGGATGGCCCACGTGTTGCCCGCCTTGTTCACCCGCCGGTCCACCTTGGTGACCAGGCCGGACACCCGCACGTCGCCGCGGTCGTCACGGCCGCTGTCCAGCAGGTCGGCGATCGTGGTGTCCCGGTTCCTGGCCAGCAGCCGCTCGGTGCCGGCCAGCGGGTGGTCCGACACGTACAGGCCGAGCATCTCCCGCTCGAAGTCGAGCTTGGTCTTCTTGTCCCATTCCCCGTCGGGGATGGCGATCGTGAACGCGGCGCCGTCGTCGCCGTCGTCGGCGAGGCCGCCGAACAGGGAGTCCTGGCCGTGCGCCTCGTTCTTCTTGATGTCGATGACGGACTCGACGGCCTGCTCGTGGATCATGAGCAGGCCCTTGCGGGGATGTTCGAGGGAGTCGAACGCGCCCGCCTTGATCAACGACTCGATGACCCGCTTGTTGCAGGCGGTCAAGGGCACCTTGCCGAGGAAGTCGTTGAAGTCGTTGAAGCGATCCTTCTCGGCGCGGGCCTTCACGATGCCGTCGACGACGTTCTCGCCGACGTTGCGGACCGCGCCCATGCCGAACCGTACCTGGGTGTCTCCGACGGCGACGAAGTCGAGCTGGGAGTCGTTGACGTCGGGCGGAAGGACCTGGATGCCCATCTTGCGGCATTCGGCGAGGTAGACGGCTGCCTTGTCCTTGTCGTCGCCCACGGAGGTGAGCAGGGCGGCCATGTACTCGGCGGGGTAGTTGGCCTTCAGGTATGCGGTCCAGTAGGCGACGAGTCCGTATCCGGCGGTGTGGGACTTGTTGAACGCGTACCCGGAGAAGGGCAGCATGACGTCCCACAGCGCCTTGATCGACTCGTCGCTGTAGCCGTTGCCGCGCATGCCGGCCTGGAAGTTGGCGAACTCCGCGTCCAGGATCTCCTTCTTCTTCTTGCCCATCGCGCGGCGCAGCAGGTCGGCGCCGCCGAGGGTGTAGCCGGCCAGCTCACGGGCGACGGCCATGATCTGCTCTTGGTAGACGAGCAGGTGGAAGGTCGGGCCGAGAATCGGTTCGAGCGCTTCCTTGAGCTCCGGGTGAATGGGCTCGATGTCCTGGCGGGCGTTCTTACGGTGGGCGTAGTTGGTGTGGGCGTTGGCCGCCATCGGGCCCGGCCGGTACAGGGCGAGCACGGCGGCGATGTCCTCGAACCGGGTCGGCTCCATCAGCTTCAGCAGCGATCGCATGGGGCCGCCGTCGAGCTGGAAGACGCCGAGCGTGTCGCCGCGGGCCAGAAGCTGGTAGGTCTTGGTGTCGTCGAGCGGCATCGTCAGGGTGTCGAGTTCGATGCCCCGGTTCTGCTTGATGATCTTGATGGCGTGGTCGATGATGCCCAGGTTTCTCAGGCCCAGGAAGTCCATCTTGACCAGGCCCATGTCCTCACAGGACGGGTAGTCGAACCCGGTGATGACGACGCCGTCTTTGTCCCGCATGTGCATGGGGATGAGTTGAAGCAGCGGAGTCGAGGACAGGATGACGGCGGCCGCGTGCACGCCGGTGCCGCGGATCAGTCCTTCGATGCCTCTGCCGGTGTCGATGACCTTCTTGACGTCGGGGTCGTTCTCGTACAGGGAGCGGAGCTCGGTGCCCTCGTTGTAGCGGGCGTGGTCCTCGTTGAAGATGTCCGAGAGGGGGACGCCCTTGCCCATGACGTCCGGCGGCATCGCCTTGGTGATCTTGTCGCCCATCGCGAACGGGTAGCCGAGGATCCGGCTCGCGTCCTTGACGGCAGCCTTGGCCTTGATCGTGCCGAACGTGTTGACCTGCGCGGTGTACTCGCTGCCGTACTTCTGGGTGACGTAGTTCACCATGCGGTCGCGCTGGCGGTCGTCGAAGTCGAGGTCGACGTCAGGCGGGTTGATCCGCTCGGGGTTGAGGAAGCGCTCGAACAGCAGGCCGTGCTCCAGCGGGTCGAGCTCGGTGATGCGGGTGGCGTAAGCCACGATCGAGCCGGTGGCCGATCCTCGGCCGGGCCCGACCGCGATGCCGTTGTCGCGCGCGTACTTGCAGATGTCGGCGACGACGAGGAAGTAGGAGGAGAACCCCATCGGGCCGATGACCTTCATCTCGGTCTCGTACCGCTCCGTCACCTCGGCCGGGACGGGGTCGCCGTACCGCATGACCAGGCCGACTTCCACCTCCTTGCGCAGCCAGGACTCCTGCGTTTCGCCTTCGGGCACGTCCGGGTAATCGGGCATCCGGTCCACTTGGGCGAACACGTCGCCGTAGTCGCCGACCATCTCCGCCACGAGCAGGGTGTTGTCGCACGCCTCGGGCAGTTCGGGGAACAGGGCGTACATGTCGTCGGCCGACTTGAGGTAGTAGCCGGAGCCGTTGAACCGGAATCGGTTGGGGTCGTCCTTGTTCTTGCCCACGCCGACGCACAGGAGGCTGTCGTGCGCGTCGGCCTGGTCCTCGGTCACGTAGTGGGAGTCGTTGGTGGCCAGCAGGGGGATGTTGAGCTGTTTGGCCAGCTTGAGCAGATCGGCACGGACCTCTCGTTCGATGTCGATGCCGTGGTCCATCAGCTCAAGGAAGTAGTTCTCCTTACCGAAGATCTCCTGATACTCACCGGCGACGCGCACCGCTTCGTCGTACTGGCCCAGCCGGATCCGGGTCTGCACGGCGCCGGAGGGGCAACCGGTGGTGGCGATGATGCCGCTCGCGTACTGGGAGATCACTTCCTGGTCCATGCGGGGCTTGCCGTAGTAGCCCTCGAAGCTCGCAAGGGACGACAGGCGGAACAGATTGCGCAGGCCGTCCGCGTCCTTGGCCCACATGGTCATGTGGGTGTACCGGCCGCCGCCGGAGACATCCTTGCCGCCCTCGCCGTCCGCCACGCCGGTTTCGGCCCGTTGCCCCCAGAAGACGGGCTTCTTGAACTGCCGCGCGGCCGGGGCCACATACGCTTCGATGCCGATGATCGGCTTGACCGGGCTACCCCCGGCGACCTTCTGGAACTCGTAGGCGCCGAACATGTTGCCGTGGTCGGACATCGCGATCGCCGGCATGCCCAGCCGTTCGGCTTCCTTGAACAGCGGCTTCATCTTGGCCGCCCCGTCCAGCATGCTGTACTCCGTATGAACATGCAGGTGCACGAACGACTTGCTCACCCAATCCCCCAACGTCCCGGCAGCCCGACTCCTCGTCTGAGCCTATTCCTTCTCGTGAGGCGGATGGGGCGATGCCATACAAGGGCGAACAGGTTGTTGCCACCCTGTTGCCCACGCTCTGTGTACGGCCCGATGTGACCGATGTGACCAGGTGGAAGCCGGGGGTGAATGTGTGTTCGGGCTGGGTGCGCCGGTGTTCGGGAGGCGTCCTATCCTCGAAGCATGAGGGCAAGGCCGCTGACGCTCATCCAGGATGAGCTTGTCGAGTACGACCAGGCGATGGAGCGCATGACCGAGCTCGTCGGCCGGCGCCAACGGGAGGAGCGGCCGGACACGCTCTGGCTGTTGAGCCATCCGTCCGTCTACACGATCGGCCGGCGTACGCCGATGGGCCATCTGCCCGATCCGGGGCGCGGCATTCCGGTGGTCGAGACCGGGAGGGGCGGGCAGCTCACCTATCACGGGCCCGGTCAGCTCGTCGGCTACCTGATCGTCAAGCTGGGCGAGGACGAAGGCATCGTCGACTACGTGCGTGAGGTGGAGCTGCGGCTGGCCGAGGCGCTGGGCAAGCTGGGGTTGCCCGCCGAGCGCCGGGACACGCCTCCGGGGTCGGAACTGCTGACCGGCGTCTGGACCGTCGAGACCGGGCGGAAGGTCATCTCGATCGGGATGCGGCAGAGCCGGGGGGTGACCAGCCATGGGTTCGCGCTCAACGTGGACGGCGACCTGGAGCCGTGGCACTGGGCGATCGCGTGTGGAATGCCGGATGTGGACATGACCTCGCTCAAGCGCGAGCTGGGCTCGACGTCGATGAACGAGGTCCGTACGGCCGTGGCCACCGCTTTCGAGGCGACCACTTAAAGGCGGGCGTCAGGAGGTTGGGACCTCGTCGACGGTACGGCGGGGGCCGGTGAACCAGTGCTTGGCCGACAACGTCCACCACAGCGCGATCCCGATCAGCACGACCCCGACCGCGATGGGGGCGTAGTTGACCGACGTCCAGGTGAAGTCCGGATTGCCGGGCACTCCGGCCGGTGAGAACGGCATGATGAAGTAGATCGACACGATCACGATCTCGACGCACGCGATCCAGCACAGCGCCTTGTACTTCTTGCCGAGCGTCCACGGCCCCGGTTTGAACGCCTCGCCCATGCGGAGCCGGAGCCAGATCGGGATGAGGAAGGCCAGGTAGAGGCCGATGACCGCGATCGAGACGACGGCGTAGAAGGCGACAGGGGTGGTCAGGCCCGCGGGGGCGTAGAGGGCGGGCAGGGTGATCAGCGCGGCCACGAGGCAGCCGGCGAGGATGGCGTTGACGGGGGTGCGGTTGCGGTCGACCCTGGACCAGAGCCGCCATCCCGGCACGGCGCCGTCGCGCGAGAACGCGTACGTCATCCGCGACATCGACGTCACGCAGCTCATCCCGCAGAAGAACTGGCCGATCGTGGAGATCGCGAAGATCGCCGTGGCCAGCGGGGACGAGAGCGCGGTTTCGAAGATGGCCCCGACGAACCCACCCTGTTCGTTGATCGCGTCGACGTTCGTGGCGGCGAACAGGAACGACAGGAGCAGGATCCAGCCGCCGATCGCCGAATAGAAGATCGACTGCCACAGTCCGCGGGCGGCGCTCTTGGCCGCGCCCTGGGTCTCCTCCGACACGTGGGCGCAGGCGTCGAAGCCGGTGATCGTGTACTGGGTGAGCAGGAAGCCGAGCGGCAGCACGTACAGCCAGAAGGGCACTCCTTCCGCGCCGCTGCCGAAGCCGGAGTTGTTGTTGGTGCCGCCGAAGACGAAGCCGAGGGACTGGTGCTCGCTCGGCGCGAAGATCAGGATGCCGACGACGATCGCGGCGCCCGCGACGTGCCACCAGACCGAGACGTTCTGCAGCAGGGCGATCAGCTTGTGGCTGTAGATGTTGATCAGGGCGTGCAGCGCCAGGATGATCACGAACAGCAGGAACGCCTGGGGGAGCGTGCCCTCCCATGCGCCGCCGGTCAGCCGGTTGAGGGTGATGTTGAGGAACGTCGCGCAGCCGTAGTCGACCGACGCGGTGACGGCGATGAGGCCGATCAGGTTGAGCCAGCCGGTGAACCAGCCGTGGATCGGCTTGCCCAGCGTGGCGGCCCACCAGTAGATGCCGCCGGCCGTCGGGTACGCCGAGACCAGCTCCGACATGCAGAAGCCGATGATCAGGATGAACACCGAGATCAGCGGCCAGCCCCATGAGATGGCGATGGGGCCGCCGTTGTTCCATGCCTGTCCGAAGGTCGTGAAGCAGCCGGCGAGGATGGAGATGATCGAGAAAGAGATGGCGAAGTTGGAGAAACCGCTCCAGGTGCGGGCCAGCTCCTGCTTGTAGCCGAGCTCGGCGAGTCGCCTGGAATCCTCTTCGATACTCACTGAGGTCTCCCTGGGGGCGCGGAGGACGCTCTATTTGGTCTAGGTCTAGACCATTTCTTCCCAGGGAACAAGAGGGTGGCGGTGGTCGCCTGAGGGGATTGACGGGTTCACGGCGGACCCCGGGCCCGCCGTGAACCGTGCTGCCCGTGTGTCGTCACTGGGCGCCGAAGGCGTCCGTGGCCGCCTGGCAGAACGCCTTGAGATCGTCCGGCTTGCGACTGCTGACCAGTGTGTTCGGCCCTGAGGTGCAGACCACGACCTCCTGGTTCACCCAGCTCGCGCCCGCGTTGCGCAGGTCGGTCCGCAGGCTGGGCCAGGACGTGATCGTCCGGCCGTGCACCACGTCCGCCTCGACCAGCGTCCAGGGCGCGTGGCAGATGGCCGCCACCGGCTTGCCGGAGTCGAAGAAGGCCCTGGTGAACCGGACGGCGGCGGGCACCATGCGCAGATAGTCGGGATTGGCGACACCGCCGGGGAGTACGAGACCGTCGAAGGAGGCCGGGTCGACGTGGTCCACCGTCTCGTCGACGGCGAACCTGTCGGCCTTGTCCAGGTGGTGGAACGCCTGGATCTGGCCCGGCGCGGTCGAGATCAGCACGGGTGTCCCGCCTGCCTGCTTGACCGCCTTCCAGGGCTCCGTGAGCTCCACCTGCTCCACTCCCTCAGGAGCGACCAGGAACGCGATCGTCTTTCCGTTCAACATGAGAACTCCTTTGGGCTGCCTGTTTACAGGCCCCCTTTCCGGGCGGTTTCGAAGTATGCATCTTTACCCCTAGGGGGTATAGTGGCCTGATCGGAATCCGAGAGTGAGGAGTGTCATGACTGTCGCGACGTACCAGGTTGAGGGCATGACCTGCGGCCACTGTGTCAGCTCCGTGACCGAGGAGGTCGGCAAGATCGGCGGGGTGAGCGGGGTCGAGGTGGATCTGGCGTCCGGTGCGGTGACCGTGACGAGCGCGGAGCCGCTCGATCGCACGCTGGTGGACGCGGCCGTGGTGGAGGCCGGTTACGAGCTGGCCGGGACGGTTGAGCTGCTCCCGCAGGCCGGCGGCTCCTGCTGCGGCTCCGGCGGCTGCCACTGACCGGCGGGGGTGGCGTTCAGGGGGTGGGGTGACGCTTGAGCCAGAGCGTGTGCGCGGCCCACGCGCACCCCGCCCCCACGACGTACCAGAGCAGATCGGGCACGTTGAACGTGCTCCCCAGCACCGGCCGCAACACCTCGGGAATCTCCCAGAGTTGCGCGAACTCGACGACCCAGCTCACCCCGGCCGCCACCGAAGCCGCTACGATCGGCCGGATCCGGGGTAGGGCCACCACCACGAGCGTGTAGATCAGCACGGTGTAGAGGGCGTCGCCCGCGTACTTCGGCACCGGCCCGTCCCACAAGCCCCGGACGGTGAGACCCATCGCGACGGTCAGGGCCGCGGCCAGGATGACCGGTATGCGGGACATCTGATCACGTTATGCCAAGAGTGCTGAAAATTTACACCACCGAAGGAAACGATGATGAAACAATTTTCCGCCCCTCGTTGACACACGGTCCCCGTATGGTGTGCCTTTCTCTACACAGGAAAACCCCCGCCTGAAGGTGAGGCACACATGAGGAAATGGTTCGCGCGCCTGGCTGCGCTGGGCGTCGCGGTATTAATAGCAGGTCAGGGCACCACGGCTGCCCTTGCCCAGGATCCTGCGGCGGGGAAGAAGATCTTTCGGGTCGGCGCCACCCAGTCCATGGACTCGATGAACCCGTTCCTCGCGGTCCGCCTGGTCTCCACGGCGATCCTGCGCTGGACGTACGGCTACCTGACCGTGTCCGACCCCAAGACGCTCCAGCCCAGCCCCGACCTGGCCGAGTCGTGGACCACGTCGGAGGACGGGCTCACCTGGACGTTCAAGATCCGCACCGCCAAGTGGTCCGACGGCCAGCCGATCACGGCCGAGGACGCCGCCTGGACCTTCAACAAGATGATGACCGACGAGGCCGCCAAGACGGCCAACGGTCCGGCGGTGGAGAACTTCGAGACCGTCACGGCCAACGGCCAGGAGCTGACCATCAAGCTCAAGTCGCCGCAGGCGTCCATGCTGGAGAACCCGGTCCCGATCGTGCCCAAGCACGTCTGGGAATCGGTCACCGACATGGCCAACTACGACGCCGAGAAGTACCCGGCGGTGAGCAGCGGCCCGTACATCCCGATCGAGCACAAGAAGGATCAGTACGTCAAGCTGAAGGCCAACCCGGACTACTGGCGCGGCAAGCCCAAGGTCGACGAGCTGCAGGTCATCTTCTACGACAACCCGCAGGCCGCCGTCGCGGGCCTGAAGGCCGGTGACATCGACCTGCTCGGCCGGATGAACCCGCCGGAGTTCGAGGCCATCCAGAACGACCCGAGCATCGAGGCGTGGAACGTCCAGGGCCGCCGCGCGGCGTACCTGCAGATCAACCACGGCGCGACCACCACGGACGACAAGCCCGTCGGCGACGGCCACCCGGCGCTGAAGGACGTCAAGGTCCGCCAGGCGCTGCACTACGCGATCGACAAGCAGAAGCTGGCCGCCGAGGTCCAGAACGGCCTGGCCAAGCCCGCCGACGGCTCGATCGTGCCGCCGATGTACAAGGAGTTCTTCTGGGAGGCCACGGGCGACACCAAGGTCGGCTTCGACCCCGCCAAGGCCAACCAGATCCTCGACGAGGCCGGCTACAAGAAGGGCTCCGACGGCATCCGCACGATGCCCGACGGCAAGCGCAAGCTTGAGTTCCGCTTCAGCATCCACACCGACACCCCGATCGAGGACAAGCTCGCCGAATACCTGACGGGCTTCTTCAAGGAGATCGGCATCACGCTGACCACCAACAAGCTCGACTCCAGCAAGTTCACGGAGGAGACGGGCGTCACGGGCCTGTTCGACATCGCCATCAGCGGCTGGTCGGTCAACCCCGACCCCGAGGAAATCATGCAGACGCACCTGTGCAGCCGCAGGCCGAACGCGGCCGGCGAAGGCGGCGGCACCGAGTCGTTCTACTGCGACGAGACCTTCGAGAAGCTCTACCAGGACCAGCTCAAGGAGCTCGACCGGCCCAAGCGCGTCGAGACCCTCAAGCAGATGCAGGAGCGCCTCTACACCGACGCCCCCGTCATCGCGATCTACTACCCCAACGACCTTGAGGGCTTCCGCAAGGACCGGGTCCTGAGCATCACCTCGATCCCCGAGGACAAGGGCCTGCTGTACGGCGGCAGCGGCTACTGGCCGTTCTACACCGTGGACGTCAAGGCCCCGGCCGCGAGCAACGCCGCCTCCGGCGGCGGGTCCAACACCGGCCTCATCGCCGGCATCGTGGGTGGAGTGGTGGTCATCGGACTGGCGGGCTTCCTGCTGAGCAGGCGGCGTAAGAGCGTCGCCGACGAGCGCGAATGACCACACCCCTAGAGGCAGCAGAGCCCGCCGTCCAGGCGGCGGGCCCTGGTGACGAGCGCCCCACCCACCGAGGCACGCTGCAGTACGCGCTGTCGAAGGCCGGTGGGGCGCTGTTCAGCATCGCCATGGTGATCGTCGGCACGTTCTTCGTCTTCCGGCTGCTGCCCGGCGACCCTGTGCGCAATCTCGCCCAGGGCCGCAACATGACCCCGGCCCAGCTCGACCTGGAACGCCGCCGGCTCGGCCTGGACAAGCCGCTGATCGACCAGTTCTTCGACTTCGTGGGCGACACGCTCAGGCTCGACCTCGGCACGTCCTACGAGTACAAAAGGCCCGTCCTCGACCTGATCGGTGAGCGGATCGGCCCGACGCTGCTGCTGGCGGGCACCGGGCTGGTCATCGCGGTCAGCTTGGGCATCTGGCAGGGGACACGGGCCGGCTGGCGGCACGGCAGCCGGTTCGACCGCTTCTCCACCGGCGCGTCGCTGGTGTTGTGGTCCGTGCCGACGTTCTGGCTCGGGCTGCTGCTGATGATGGTGTTCGGCGTCGGCATCGGGCCCATTCCCGGCATCTTCCCGTTCCGGGGCATCGAGAGCGTGGACGCGCCCGACGGGTTCGCGTACGTGCTCGACGTGGCCTCCCACATGGTGCTGCCGTGCCTGACCCTGGTGGCCGTGGTCTACGCGCAGTACCTGCTCGTCATGCGCTCGTCACTGCTGGAGGAGACCAGCCAGGACTACGTCACCGTGGCCCGCGCCAAGGGGCTGCGCGACGACGAGGTACGCCGCAGGCACGCGGTGCCCAACGCGCTGCTGCCCACCGTGACGCTGGTGTTCATGCGCATCGGGTTCGTGGTCGGCGGCGCGGTCACCGTGGAGACGATCTACACCTGGCCCGGTCTCGGGCAACTGTTCTACGAGGCGGTCAGAGTGCCTGACTTCACGCTTATGCAGGGCACGTTCCTGCTGATCACCGTGGCCGTGATCCTCATGAACACGCTGGCCGACGTGGTCTACCACATGCTCGACCCGAGGGTGAGGTCGGCATGACGAGCGTCGCCGCGGACCGCAGGAAGCTGGCGCTGAGCCGCTTCTGGGCCGAGTTCCGCCACCACCGCGCCGGAATGGCTGGAATGGTGGTCCTTCTCGTCGCCGTGCTGCTCGCCCTGGCCGCGCCGCTGTTCATCGGCGAGAACGTGACCAGCGTCATCGAGGGCGTCGGGCAGAGGTGGGCGCCGCCGAGCCTCGGCGAGCCGTTCGGCACCGATGAGTCGGGCCGTTCGATTCTGCTGATGGTGTGGTGGGGCTCGCGCACCTCGCTGCTCATCGGCTTCCTGGCCGCGCTGCTCAGCATCGTGATCGGCCTGGTGGTCGGCGTCGCCGCCGGGCACTTCCGCGGCTGGCTGGGCGGCGCCCTGATGCGGGTCACCGACTGGTTCCTGGTGCTCCCGTCGCTGGTCACGGCCCTGGTGCTGGCGGCCATCCTGGGCGGCAGCACCTTCACGATCATCATGGCGATCGGGATCACCACCTGGCCGTCGACCGCCCGGCTGATCAGGGCGCAGACGCTCGCCGTGGAATCCAGGCCCTACATCGAGCGGTCGAAGGCGCTGGGCGCCGGACACTGGCACGTCACCACCCGGCACGTGCTGCCCAACGTGGCGCCCCTGCTGCTGGCCAGCACCACGCTGGAGGTCGCCAGCGCGATCGTCACCGAGTCCACGCTCGCCTTCCTGGGCGCCAGCTCCAACAAGACCTCCTGGGGCACCATGCTGCGCGCCTCCTACGACTACGGCGCGGCCACGCAGGGCGCCTGGTGGTACATCCTCATCCCCGGCCTGGCCATCCTCGTCGTCGTCATGGCGTTCACCCTGGTCGGCAGGGCGCTGGAGACCGTGCTCAACCCGCGCCTGAGGAGGTCGGCGTGAGCCTTCTTGAACTCGACGACGTGTCGGTGACGTACCGGATCGCCTCGGGTGAGGTGCCCGCGGTGCGCGGTGTGTCGCTGACCCTCGACTCCGGAGCGGCACTCGGAGTCGCCGGCGAGTCGGGATCCGGCAAGTCGACCTTGGCCATGGCGCTGCTCCGGCTCCTGCCCCGGGACGCGCGCGTCGGCGGCCGGATCCTGCTCGACGGCGAGGACGTGCTCACCATGAAGTGGGGCCGCATGCGGGCCGTGCGGTGGGCCGAGGCCTCGATCGTCTTCCAGGGCGCCCAGCACGGGCTCAACCCGGTGCGCAGGATCGGCGACCAGATCGCCGAGCCGCTGCTCGTCCACGGCCTGGCCAAGCAGGAGGCCGCCCGCAAGCGCGTGGCCGAGCTGCTCGAACAGGTCGGCCTGCCCGCCTGGCGGGCCCGCAGCTACCCGCACGAGTTGTCGGGCGGCCAGCGGCAGCGCGTGATGATCGCGATGGCGCTGGCGTGCTCTCCCCGGCTGATCATCGCCGACGAGCCGACCACGGCGCTCGACGTGATGGTCCAGGCGCAGGTGCTGTCCCTGATCAAGAAGCTGGTGGCCGAGCACGGGATCTCACTGATCATGATCTCGCACGACCTGTCGGTGCTGGCCGACGTCTGCGACCAGCTCGCCGTCATGTACGCGGGCCGCGTCGTCGAGCACGGCCCGTCGCGCGAGGTGTTCCACGACGCCAAGCACCCCTACAGCCGGGCGCTGGCAGCGGCGTTCCCGACGGTGGGCGACCCGGTCTCACGGCTGGCGCCGAAGGGCCTCGGAGGAGACCCGCCCGACCCGATGCAGCTCCCGGGCGGCTGCTCGTTCCACCCGCGATGCCCGGTCGCGCTGGAGGAGTGCGCGACCCTGGACGTGGACCTGTGGCCCGCCGGCGAACGCCGCAGCGCGGCCTGCGTGCACGTCAGGGAGAAGGAGGAGGCCTCATGACGGAGACGCGGACCAGCACCAAGACCGTCTCGACGACACGGCCGACCCTGCTGGAGGCGCGCGACCTGCACGTGGAGTTCTCCTCGCGCGGGCGCAGGGCCAGGGCCGTGGACGGTGTGAACCTGGCCATCGGCGAGGGCGAGATCGTGGCCCTGGTCGGCGAGTCGGGCTGCGGCAAGACCACCCTGGCCCGGACGCTGCTCGGCCTCGAACGCCCCACCTCCGGCGAGGTCCGCTACTCCGGTGACGCCCTGCACTACTCCGCCAAGGCGCTCAAGGCCTACCGCAGGCAGGTGCAGCTCGTCCTACAGGACCCCATGGGCTCGCTGAACCCCCGGCACACGGTGTACGAGGCCGTCGCCGAGGGCCCGCGCATCCACGGCCTGCCGGACGAACGCGAGATCGTGACCACGGCCCTGTCCAGGGCGGGGCTGCGTCCGCCCGACCGGTTCTTCCTGCGCTACCCGCACGAGTTGTCGGGCGGTCAGCGTCAGCGCGTGGTGATCGCCGGAGCGCTGGCGCTGAACCCGAAGGTGCTGGTCGCCGACGAGCCGGTGGCCTCGCTGGACGCCTCCGTACGCGGCGAGATCCTGGCCCTGCTGCTCAAGCTGCGCGAAGAGCTGGGCCTGTCGGCGCTGGTCGTCACCCACGACCTGGGCCTGGCCTGGAACATCGCCGACCGGGTGGCCGTGATGTACCTGGGCAGGATCGTCGAGTCGGGGCCCGTGGAGCAGGTGCTGACCGCGCCGCGGCACCCGTACACACAGGCTCTGATGTCGGTGCTGCCCGAGTCGCCTGAGCGGGTGGTGCTGACGGGCGAGCCGCCCGACCCGACCAGGATCCCCGGCGGTTGCCGCTTCCACGCCCGCTGCCAGGTGCTCGCCTCGGGCAAGGCGGCCGAGGCCGGGATCGACGCCAGGTGCAGGTCGGAGCTGCTCGACATCCTTCCCGCCGTCCCGGACGCCCAGGCCGCCTGCCATTTCGTCGGCAACCAGTAGACCGATGTCGGACGAGTACGAGGAGTACTACCAGCTGTCGGACTCCGACGGGGAGATCCGGGTGCGGGACAGTTCCACCAATCTCACCCTGGTGTTTCCCGGGCCGGAGCTGGAGGCCGACCTCAGGACGATCAACGCGGGTGTCGCGGCTCACGATCCTGATCGAGCTCTCGAGGTGGTCAACTCGCTGACGTCGGTCGAGCGGGTCCTGGAGAGCCTGGGGCAGCGGGCCATGAAGGACTGCGAGGTCATGCCGTACGAGCCCGCGGATCTCGACCTCGTCATGGTGGGTTGCTGGGGTCAGGTGGTCTACGTGCACGATGCCGGGCTCGCGGGTGATCTGGTGGACTACGCCGACACCGAGGTCTGGAACCAGCAGCGACTGCACCCGCAAGCAAGCATCGTGAGCAAGGTGTTCCTCGACATGGTCGCCGACTACATGCAGCTGATCTTCTGGTTGCCGGGTCTGCAGCCGGTGACAACCGAATGGTCGGACGGGTTCAGGGTCAAGGGCGACGTGCCGGCTCTGCTGCGTGCTGCCGGCGTCGACGAGTCGGCCGACCTGTCCGACCTGTCCGAGCTGGATTTTCAGGGACTGGCGCGGCAGATATGCGGGTTCGCCCCATACATGGAGGGGCCGGAGGCGCTTCCTGTGTCCCTTTTCCGGGTGGGGCGCCCCGAGGACGTCATCGAGGAGATGGAAGACGTCTGGATCCGCTGACGATCGCGGGTCAGCCCAGGTCGGCGTCGTGCACCAGGATCGCGGCCTGGACGCGGTTGGCCAGGCCCAGCTTGGCCAGCACGCGGCTGACGTGCGCCTTCACCGTGGCCTCCGTCAGGCGTAGCTCGCGGCCGATCTCGGCGTTGGACAGGCCGCGGGCCAGCGCCCTGATCACGTCCTCTTCGCGTCCTGTGAGGGCGGCGAGTTGTCTGCGGGCGGTCTCGGCGCGGGACGGCGCGCGGTCGGCGTATGAGGCCAGCAGGCGTTTGGTGACCGAGGGGGAGAGCATGGCCTGGCCGCCCGCGACCGTGCGGACGGCGGCGGCCAGCTCTCTCGGCGGGGTGTCCTTGAGCAGGAATCCGACCGCGCCCAGCCGGAGCGCCTCGTGCACGTACTCGTCCAGGTCGAACGTGGTCAGCATGATCAGCTTGGGGGCGTCCTGCTGGGACAGGAGCCGGGCGGCGGCGGTCAGGCCGTCCGTGCCGGGCATGCGCACGTCCATCAGCACGACCTCGGGGCGCAGCCGGCGCGCGGCGGAGACGGCCTCCGCGCCGTCACGGGCCTCGCCGACGATCACGATGTCACCGGCCGCCTCCAGGATCAGCCGCAGCCCGGACCGGACGAGCTCCTCGTCGTCCACGACGAGCACCCTGATCATGCCGGGCTCCGCACACTGGCCGCGATGAATGCTCTGATCATGCGGGGCTCCTCATACCAACCGCGATGAGCACCCTGGTCATGCCGGGATCCTCGCGCTGACCAGGAAGCCGCCGCCGTCCTCCTGGCTGGTGCGCAGCGTGCCGCCGAGCAGTTCCACCCGCTCCCGCAGCCCCACCAGGCCCCAGCCCGCGCCGGGCAGCTCCGCGCGCGGGGCCTGCGGCGCCTGGTTGCGCACCTCCACCTCCAGCTCGCGAGGCCCGTAGCGGATGCGCACGTCGGCGCCCACGTCCCCCGCGTGCTTGTGCACGTTGGTGAGCGCCTCCTGGACCACTCGGTACGCCGTCCGCTCCACGGCAGGCTCGACCGCCCGCGCCTCGCCCTCGTCGTGCCTGGTCACCGCGATGCCCAGCGCGCGCGACTGGTCGAGCAGCCGGTCGAGGTCGCCGAGCGTCGGCGGAGGACGGAGCTCGCCGTCCTGCCGGGGTGCGCGGAGCACGCCGAGCACGTCGCGCAGGTTGGCCAGCGCCTCCCGGCCGATCCCGCCGATCATGGCCGCCGTTTCGGCCGTCTCGTCGTCGGCCGCCCGCATCTCCAGCGCCCCCGCGTGCAGCACGATCAGCGACACCCGGTGCGCGACGACGTCGTGCATCTCCCTGGCGATCCTGGCCCGCTCCTGGGCCCTGGCCTGCTCGGCCCGCATGACCTGCTCGTTCTCCGCGCGTTCCCTGGCCGTCCGCACGACCTCGCGGCGGGCGCGCACCCAGGCCCCCAGAGCCGCCGGCAGGACCATCACGGCCAGCGCCAGCAGCAGCGCGTTGCCCGCGACAGAGGTCGCCATCTCCCGCGCGCCGCCCTGCCACGCGCCGACCAGCGTGGCAGCCCCGCACACCGCCACGCAGCCGCCGAGGTAGGCGGCCAGGTCACGGCCCCTGTCCAGGGTCAGGCCCGCGTAGTAGGAGGCGACGAGCAGCGGCGGCCACACCACCAGCCAGGCGTAGGCGACGGCGCCCACGGCGGCCAGTGGCCACCAGGACCGCCGCGCCCATGAGGCGGCCAGGCCGGCGGCTGCCGCGACCGCGACCAGCACGGGCGCCGGCAGGCTCGACGGCACCCCCGCCTGCCCGTGCAGCACCAGGAGCGAGAGGGCGAACACACCCCCGCCGAGCAGAACGAACCGCATGCCGACCAGCGTATGGGGCAGCCCGTAAAGGGCATTACGACGAAAGTAGTAAGAGCCGATCGACGATCGGGGCGGGCCGGGCGCCGGGTCCGGCCGCGAGCCTGGGCCCATGCGCAGAATTCTGGCCCTCGCGGCCCTGTCGTCGATCGTCCTCGGTGGCGGCGGATCGGCCCACGCCTTGTCCAAGCCAACCCCCGTCCTTTCTGAGCCGACCAGGTCGAAGCCTGTCGCCGCTCCCGTCCTGCCCAAGCCGACCGGGTCGAAGCCCGTCGGCACGACCAGCCTGCATCTGGTCGACTCCGGCCGTCCCGACCCGTGGAACCCGGAGGCCGGCAAGCGGGAGCTGATGGTCACGCTCTGGTACCCGGCCAAACGGGCCGAGGGCAGGCCGGCGCCGTACCTGACGTCCCAGGAGTCGGCCGCGGTCCTGAAGAGCTACCCGGACGTGCCGCCCGACGCGCTCACCAAGGTCAGGACGTACGCGCGGGTCGACGCCCCGGCGCGCGGGACGCGGCTGCCGCTGGTCGTCATGTCACCGGGCTTCAGCTTCCCCCGCGCCACCCTCACCTCCCTGGGCGAGGACCTGGCGAGCAGGGGATACCTGGTCGCTGCGGTGGAGCACACCTACGAGTCGGCCGCCACCACGTTCCCCGACGGGCGCACCACCTCCTGCCTGGCCTGCGTGAAGGGCCAGGACGGCGCCAAGGTGGCCGCGAGCCGGGTGGCCGACGTGCGGTTCGTGCTGGACGAGCTCGCCAAGAGCCGGTGGGGCCGGATGATCGGCAAGGTCGCGATGGCGGGCCACTCGATGGGCGGCAACAGCGCCGCCCAGGCCATGCTCGCCGATCCGCGGATCAAGGCCGGGGTCAACCTGGACGGTACGTTCCAGCCGCTCGTGGCACCGCTGAAGCGGCCGTTCATGCTGGTCGGAGCGCCGAAGTCGCACATGCCTGACGGCACCGACGAGACCTGGAGGGACTCGTGGCCCAACCTGAAGGGGGCCAAGCGCTGGATCACGGTGGCGGGCACCGACCACGCGGCGTTCGTCGACTATGCGGTGCTGCGTCCCCAGCTCGGCCTCCCCGCGCAGGAGCTGGACGGCGCGCGGGCGTTGCGGATCACCCGCGAGCACCTCGCGTCCTTCCTGGACCGGCACCTGCTGGGCAAGCGGACCCCGGTCAAGGACTATCCCGAGGTCACCGTCCATTCGCCTCGTCCGTGAGCGAATCGCGGCCCGCCCCCGAGGCGGCGGGCCGCGTGCGGCTCAGAAGGCGCTTATCGTGGCAGGGGCGCGTTCCGCGCGGCTGAGCGTGCGGATGACCGCCGTCGCCCCGTGGCGGTGCACGGCGAGCTGGGCCAGCAGCTCCACCACCGGGCTGATGACCGATGCCGGCAGTTCGGGTGTGTCGACGCCCACGCTGGCCGCCAGGTCGTCGGAGTGCACCACGAGCTCGACCAGCCGCGTGAGCAGGAAGTCGTCCAGCCGCAGCGACCAGCCGGCCCAGGGCAGGTACACGACCCGGTCGGCCGGTTCGGCGGGCAGCGCGACACGCAGCCCGTCGAGCAGCGCCTGGGCCCTGTCGGCCAGTGCTTCTGGGCCTTCGGCCGCGGACTCCTCGCCGTGGCGACGGATGCCGACGTTGCTCTCGTGGTCGAGCCCCGCCTGCACCCACGGCGAGCGAGAGTAGTGCTCGATGAGCTCGGTCGGCTCCTGGACCTCCCCGTTCTGCGCGAGCACGTCGTGGACCCTGACGAGCTGGTGAGCCAGGTGCCCGGCCAGTCCCGCGATGCTGAACTCGGTGAGCGCGCTCGGCTTGTTCCACGCCGCGCTCACGGTCGGCTCGCGCAGGAGCGACACGGCTGACGCCGCCGCCACCAGATAGGACTGCCTGCTTTCCCCCATGTGCCGTCCTTTCCCCATTTCAGGCTGAAATCCGGGTAACTTCTATCCCTCCAACAACCCGGACGAGCCTGACAATCCTTCCTCAGGCAAGAGCCTTCAGAATCGCGGACCGGATGAACGCGCGCGCCAGCTTCGCCCTCCTGAACCGGCTCAGCACCGGCGCGGGCGTGTCGTACCTGCGGGCCCGCACGTCGGCGACCACGTTCTCCGGCGCCCCCATCTCGGCCAGCACGTCGAGGGCCTCCCGCTTGCTGATCAGCCGCCCGTCCCTGAGGGTGACCGTGGCCCTGGCGACCGTGACCATGCCCAGGTCCACCCAGATGTCACGCAGCCAGCGCCGCCGCCCCCGCGTCCTGTCCAGCCAGAAGTCACGCAGATCGGCCCGGACGAAGCCGGCCAGCTCCGCGTCCGACACCGGCGGCAGCAGTTCGGCGGGCGGTGGCCCGAACAGCTCCAGGGCTCCCTGGTGCAGCTCGCGCCGCGTCACCGCGGTGACAGTGCGGCGGAAGATGCTCTCGTGCGCCCACGTCACATGCTCGGTCGACATGTCGGACAGCTCCTGCCGGGCCATGTACGAACAGTGCAGCTTGTCCGCCAGCGGCAGCTCGATCCCCCGGTGCACGCGTTTGATCCGCCGCCAGTGCTCCATGGTCACGGGCTCGTCCACGATGGCGATCAGGTCGAGGTCGCTGCGTCCCGGCTGGTAGTCGCCGGCCGCGAGCGAGCCGTGAGCCCACAGCGCGACCAGTGGCACGGCCGGTTCGACGCTCTCCAGGTAGAGCCTCAGCAGGCGGTCGGTAGCTGCGTGCATGATGCAAACTATGATCGATTCGCGGCTGTCAGGGAAGCTGATATCGATCAGAGCGCATGGCCACCGGCCACCTGCAGCACCTGGCCGGTGATCCACCGAGCCTGACGCGAGGCGAGGAACACCACGGCGTCGGCGATGTCGGCGGGCTCTCCGACCCGTCCCAGCGGCACGACAGAACGGGCGTGCTCATAGGTCTCGGCGTCCATCCACCCCGTCTGCACCGGCCCCGGCGCGACCGCGTTGACGCGGATGCCGTCGGCGGCCAGGTCGAGGGCGGCCGCGCGGGTGAGGGCCTCAAGCGCCGCCTTCGACGTTCCGTAACCGACCTGCCCGGGGAAGGCGCGGGCGGCGTCCGTGGAGATGTTCACCACGCACGGGCTCGTTCCGTCCGTGCGGCGCTTGGCCAGCTCGGAGATGAGCAGGGCCGGGGCGACCGCATTGACCTCGTAGTGGCGGCGCAGACCGCCGGCGGTGAAGGAGCCGAACGTGTCGGGGGACTCGCAGTGCGCGGCGTTGTTCACCAGCACGTCCACGGGCCCCAACCGGCGCTCGACCTCGTCGAAGAGCCGCGGCGCCGCGTCCGGCTCGCGCAGGTCGCCATGGACGGCCACCGCGTCGCCAAGCTCCCCGGCCAGGGCTTCCGCCGTGTCGGGGCCGAAGGTGACGTGTTCCCACGCGGCCCCCGGGGGAGGGGACGTCGCCGTGACGTAGTGCACGGCGACGCGCGCCCCTTCAGCCGCGAACGCACGGGCGATCGCCGCGCCGATCCCGCCACTCGCGCCGGTCACCAGGACGATCTGACCTGCAAGCTCCGTATTCACCATGGTCAGGAGCATGCCAAGGTCGCGGGCTGATCATCAAGTTCAGACCTCGAAGACTGTGAACTTCACGTCCCAAAGGTCACCGAAGCTGATGCCGATCCTGTCGTACAGGAGGTCCATCGCCCACGTTTCGCCGTCTTCATCATCGGGACTCTGTTCTTCCGTCACCCGTTGACCGTTCGCGTAGTGCAGGGCGATGGCCGGAGTATCGACCCTTACAAGGTGCAGCTCGGTGCCCGCCGACCGCTCTTTCAGGTAGTCGGTGCTCCCGGACAGCCTCTGGCCGGAGTCGAGGACCACGGCCCAGTCCCCGACCTGCGCCACGCACAGGTCGGGGAAACGCTCGTAGGAGGTCGCGTACTCGAAACTCATCGTGGTCTCCGTGGACAGGAAGACGTCCGGCACCGCCAGGAAGAGCTCGTCGGTCTTGACCGCCGTTACCTCTAAGTTCCAGCCCATTGGCGCAGTTTAGCGATCGATGATCTTTACGTCAGGGTGTTCCGAAAAGGGCGCTTACCGACTCGCCGTCATGGATGCGGCGCATGGCCTCGGCCAGGGCGGGCGCGATCGACAGCACCGTGAGCTTGTCGCTCGGCTTGGGCGGCGGCACGGTGTTGGTGCAGACGATCTCCTCGACCTCGGGCAGCGCGCCCAGCCGTTCGATGGCCCCGTCGGCGAAGAGCCCGTGGGTGCAGGCCACGCGCACAGAGCGCACGCGCTGCTCGCGCAGCCGGTGGAGCAGCTCGATGACCGTGCTGCCCTTGGCGATCTCGTCGTCCAGGATGATCACGTCCTTGCCGGTGACGTCGCCGATCACGGAGCTGATCACCACGCGGTCGTCGCTGAAGCGCTGCTTGGCGCCCATCGCGACCTCGGTGCCCAGCAGGCGGGCGAAGTGCGCGGCCTCCTTGGCGTTGCCGAGGTCGGGGGAGACGACGACCGTGTTCGACAGGTCGTAGCGGCGGAAGTGGGCGGCCAGTTCGCGCAGGGCGTGCAGGTGGTCGACGGGCACGCTGAAGAAGCCGTGCACCTGCGGCGAGTGCAGCGTCATGGCCAGCACCCGGCTGGCGCCCGCGGTCACCATCAGATCGGCGACCAGCCGCGCCCCGATCGAGATGCGCGGCGCGTCCTTCTTGTCCGACCGCGCGTAGGCGTAGTGGCTGAGCACGACCGTGATCCTGGCCGCCGACGCGCCGCGGGCGGCGTCGAGCATGAGCAGCAGTTCGACCAGATGCTCCTGGACGGGCGGGACGAGCGGCTGGATGAGGAACACGTCGCGCTCGCGGCAGTTGGCCTGCAGCTGCACTTCGAGCACGTCGTTGGCGAAGCGGTTGACCTGTACGGGGTGCAGGGGCGTGCCTAGGTGGGCGCAGATCTCCTCGGCGAGGTCGGGATGGGCGCTACCGCTAAAAACCGTAATGTCTCGCACGATTCCGTAAGCATAGCCATCCGACCTCCGCTGTCACGTGAGCGACTCGGGGGAAAGGGGTTATCCGAGCGACTCGACGGTGAGCGCGCCGAGGTCGGGGACGACCCGCCAGGCCAGCGCGAGCGCGTCCGGCGCCGGCGGGTAGTGGGGATGCGGCACGGCGATCACGCGCATGCCGGCGGCGTGCGCCGAGCGCAGCCCGTTGCTCGAATCCTCCACCGCGACGCAGCCGCGCGGGTCGACCTCCATCCGCCGGGCCGCCTCCAGGTACCCGTCGGGGGCGGGCTTGCCGCGCGGGACCTCCTCGGTCGAGACGGTGGCCGCGAAGCACCCCTTCAGCTCCGCCGCGTCCAGCACCACATCGATCAACCGGCGCGGGGACGAGCTGGCCAAGCCCAGCGTGATCTGCTCCGACAGGCGGCGCACGGCCTCGACCGCCCCCGGCATCAGCGGCACCTCGTCGCGGTAGCGCGCCGCCATCTGCTCGACCACGCCGCGCGCGATGTCGTCGGGGGCCATCCGCACCCCCAGCTCGTGCAGGTAGGCGGCCCACTCGGGGGTGCTCATGCCCATGAGCCTGGACTGCGTGTCCGGCTGCCACGTGCCGCCGTGGTCGGCGACGAAGGCCCGCCGTACCTCCTCCCAGACCGGTTCTGAGTCGACCAGCACGCCATCGAGATCGAACACACACGCTTCCATACCGAAAGCCAATCACATGGCGCGGCCGGAGGCGGATGTCCCTATTGCCCGAGATTCATCCTATTAGGGGTGTTTGTTGAGCGTTCTGGAGGCGATCGGGGGCATGCGCCTTGGCATGGCAGACCTTCCATTTCATGACAGGGGCGACTTCGGAGACGCGGACCGCGGGTTCATCGCCAAGCTGAGCCCCGCGGTGATCAGAACGGCGGACGGCCGGGTCGTCTGGGACAACGACTCCTACGACTTCCTCCAACAGGACTGCCCGAAAACCGCCCACCCCAGCCTCTGGCGACAGGCCCAGCTCTGCGCCAAACAGGGTCTGTACGAGGTCGCCGACGGCGTCTACCAGGTACGCGGCCTGGATCTGTCGAACATGACCCTGGTCGAGGGCGAACGCGGAGTCGTCGTGATCGACCCGCTGATCTCCGTCGAGTGCGCCGCCGCCGCGCTGAAGCTGTACCGCGCCCACCGAGGCGACCGCCCGGTCACCGGCGTGATCTACACCCACTCGCACGCCGACCACTTCGGCGGCGTGCGCGGGGTGACCGATGGAAACGTCCCGATCCTGGCGCCGGCCGGGTTCATGCGGCACGCGGTGTCGGAGAACGTCTACGCGGGCCCGGCCATGGTCCGCCGCGCCGTCTACATGTACGGCCCGGCTCTACCGCGCTCCCCCGAGGGCCAGATCGGCTCTGGGCTCGGCCTGACCACCTCGACGGGCACGGTGTCACTCATCCCGCCCACGGTCGACATCACCCATACCGGGCAGGAGGAGGTCGTCGACGGCGTCAGGATCGTCTTCCAGCTCACGCCGGACACCGAGGCGCCCTCGGAGATGACCTTCCTCTTCCCCGACCGCCGCGTCCTCTGCCTGGCCGAGGACGCCACCCACAACCAGCACAGCCTCCTGCCCCTGCGCGGAGCCGCCGTCCGCGACGCCCGCGCCTGGGCGCGCTACCTCACCGAGGCCATCTCCCTGTTCGCCGACCAGGCCGACGTGGCCTTCGCCTCGCACCACTGGCCGACCTGGGGCAGCCAGGCCATCGCGCGCTTCCTCGGACAGCAGCGGGACCTTTACGCCTACCTGCACGACCAGACCCTGCGCCTGCTCAACAGGGGCCTGACCGCGCCCGAGATCGCCGAGTCCGTCCAGTTGCCGCCCGAACTGGAGCAGTCCTGGCACACCCGCGGCTACCACGGCTCGGTCAGCCACAACGTCAAGGCCGTCTACCAGCGCTACCTCGGCTGGTTCGACGGCAACCCCGCGCACCTGTGGGAACATCCGCCGCGCGAGAGCGCCGTCCGGTACGTCGAATGCCTGGGCGGCGGCGCGGCCGTGGTCGCCTGCGCCAGGCGCTACATCGACGAGAACGACCTGCGCTTCGCCGCGCAGCTCCTCAACCACGCCGTCTTCGCCGACGAGGGCAACAAGGAGGCCAGAGACCTGCTCGCCGAGGTCTACACCCGGCTCGGTCACGGCGCCGAGAACGCCACCTGGCGCAACTTCTACCTCATGGGCGCCCTGGAACTGTCCGACGGCATCGTGCCCGCCACCATGGACACCGCCTCGGCCGACCTGCTGACCGCGCTGAGTGTGGAGCAGATCTTCGACTCCATCGCCATCCGCGTCAACGGGCCGAGAGCCTGGGGGGAGCGGCTGTCCATCGACTGGCACCTGATCGACCTGGGGGAGCGGCACCGCACGACGCTGTCCAACGGCGCGCTCATCCAGCAGCCCGCACCCGGGGACGACAGCGCCGACCTGACGTTGCGGCTGACCAAGACGCAGCTCGTGGGGCTGTTGTCGGGCAAGGAGGTCGAGGGGGTGGAGCGGGAGGGGGACACGTCGGTGCTGCGGCGGCTGGTCGCCGTACTGGACCATCCGGTACGGGACTTCGCCATCGTCACAGCTTAGGGCCGGCGCCGTCCGACGCCTTGGACCTGGTCGCGGCGTGCAGCGCCTTGCACGCCAGCGCCAGCAGCGTGACCACCACGGCCCCCGCGCCGGGCCCCACCACCAGCGCCATCGTGAACTCACCCGCGTGCCACGCCGCCGCCAGGATCGCCGCCGACGTCAGCACCGCCACCCCGAACATCGCCCCCCACAGCGGCAGCAACTCCAGGTAGGCGAACAGCAGCGGGAACGCCAGCCACACGAACGGCGGCGCCGCCACGGCCAGCACCGCCCACCCCGCCGTCACCACGCCCAGTCCCACAGGCCCCCACCAGGTCACCCTGCGCCAGCAGACCAGGGCGGCGGCGTAGGCGAGCCCGAACAGCACACCCCCGACGGCCGGCGCCACGAGGCCCTCGCGCAGCACGGTGATCACGGCGATCACCAGCAGCCCGCAGGCCGTGACGTGCGCCGTCCATCGCAGCAACCGCAACGGAATGTCCATCATCAATCACTGATGGTAACGCTCCCGCGCTCAGGCGGCCCTGGGCCGCCGCACCACGGTCGCCAGGAAGTACAGCACTCCACCGGTCACCATTGCGATCACCACGCCGATGTTCGCCGCCCCGAACGTGCTCGACTCCAGCTCATCACTCATCAGGAATCCGACGACCCGGGCGATGTATGGGTCGGCCGAGGTGATCAGCCCCAGCCCGACGACCGACGCCACGACCAGCGACACCAGCCCGGCCCAGTTGAGCGCGGGCGCGCCGGGCCGTAAGAACCGCTCGTCGTAGGCCCGGCCGCCCGCCCGCAGCCGCCACATGTCCACCAGGAAGATGGCCACCCAGGCCGCCATCACGACGCCGGCGATCGCCAGGAACGCCTGGAAGGTGCCCAGGAAGCTGGTGGAGACGAACAGCAGGTAGTAGCCGCCGAGCAGCATGAGCACCCCGTCGATCAGCACCGCGTAGTGCCGTCTGATCGGCACGCCGAGCGCCAGCATCGACAGCCCCGACGAGTAGATGTCCATGATCGCCCCGGCCAGGAAACCGCCGATGGCGGTCAACAGGTACGGCAGCAGGAACCACGTCGGCAACGCCCCCGCCAGCGCCGCCACCGGATCGCCGCCCGCGGCCTCGGCCAGCTTCGCATCGCCGCCCGCCAGCAGCACCCCGAACACCAGCAGCACCATCGGCGGCAGCGCCCCGCCCAGCATTGTCCACAGGGCCACCGACCGGGGGCGCGATGTGGGGGGGCAGGTAACGGGAGTAGTCGGCGCCGCAGTTCACCCAGCCCAGGCCCAGCAGCGTCATGGCGAAGATGACCCCGCCCACCCAGCCGCCGGGCCCCGCCGTGGTCTCCAGCGTCCCGCTGATGCTCAGCTTCGGGGCCATGAGGATCATTTGACGTGCTCCTCGCCCTGATAGAGGCGAGGATTCCCGTGCTGCTAACGCAGCAGTTCATGCCGCGAAGCAGCACGAGCTGTGGAACAGGATGCTTGACGCTTCACCGACCCGCCCACCGGCAAGTCTCCACGTCCTGTCACCGCCCGTCCGGCGGCCTCGTTGTACCGATGAATCCAGGAAGTGATCTCACGGCCAGCTTGGTTGTCGCTTGCCAGTTCGATCACGGAAACCTTACCGTACGTGGTTGAGACGTCGCAAGCAGTTCCGGTCGCTGCACGCTCGCGCCCTGAATGGCACTCACGCGCGGGCCTACACCATCCCGCCTGAAGGCGGAACCGCGTTGATACCGTTCTGCTCGACGGCCATCGTGTCCATGATCGGACGTTACCCGCCTACCGCGCGGAATTCGACTGGTGCTGCTCGGGCAGATGGCTTTCCCGGTGCGCCCACACCAGGACGTTGTCGTGCCGTTCCTTGTCGAAGAAGGCGACCACCTCCTGATCGGAGTGGCGCAGGCTGAAATGGGTCAGGACGAACAACGTCTCCGGGTGCGCCTCGATCACGGGTTTGAGCCCGCTCCAGACCGTGTGCCCGACCCGGTCGGCGCGAGGCAACTGGCTGTCGTCGAGAAAGGTGCACTCGGTGATGATGACCGGATAGTCGAACAGCCAGGGATTCCGCTCGAACACCGACACATGCGTATCGCCCAGGAAAGCGAAAAGGGGACGGCGCACCTGCCGTTCCACCTCCACGCCTTCACGCCGTTTCCGAGCCACCAGCTGCCCGAACTCCTCGCCCCGCCCGTCCTGGACGAGAGCGCGCCGCAGGTCCTGCAATTCGGGCAGCAGTTCCTTGCCGTTCTCGGAGAACGCGTAGCCCACGCAGGGCACCTTGTGCTCGCATCGCACCACGCGGACGTGGTGACCGCGAGGGCCGAAAGTGA
Source organism: Nonomuraea purpurea (assembly GCF_042650645.1). Classification (NCBI taxonomy): domain Bacteria; kingdom Bacillati; phylum Actinomycetota; class Actinomycetes; order Streptosporangiales; family Streptosporangiaceae; genus Nonomuraea; species Nonomuraea purpurea. Next base: position 71,375 of record NZ_JBHSBI010000023.1, on the reverse strand, counting down.
ATTCGTCGTCCTGTCGCACGCCGTGCAGCCGACAGGCCGGGGCCAGCGCCGGATCGTACGGCGCCGCGTGATTCAGTTCGGCGGACGCGCGCAGAAAAGCCTCCACGTAGGGCAGCGCCTCGGCGGGCAGGTAAATGTCGGTGCCGGACGCCCTGGAGGCGAGGTAGTCGAGATCCTTGGCGTGGTCATGGTGCGTGTGCGTCAGGAAGACCGTCTCGGCCTGCCGCCCTTCGCACAACCCGGCGTCCAGGACGCATCGCAGCTCCGGTATGTGGAAGAAGGTTTTGTCGTTCGCCCGTGAGTACCCGGTGAGAGTGAACGTGGTCCCGGGTATCCGCCACGTCTTCCACTGCCGAAAGGGATGTCCCTTGACCAGCCGTTCGGGATGCTCGGCCTGCCGTTGGGAAGTCTGCGTCATCGAGTAAGTCTTCCAGATGGGGCAATTTCATTGAAACGGACGAGTGTCCATCTGGGTGGTGGCCATTGTGTGGGGTCTTGATCGGTGACCCATTCCGTCAACGAGGCGGGCGACACTTCCAGGTCGAAGGGACGATAGACGGGAAGCAGCCCGAGGGCGTTGAAGGAGATCTCGACCGTTTCGGCGTGGCCGACGAGGATGACGGTTTCGCCTCGGTGGCGGTGGGCGAGGTCGATGACGGTGCGGCTGGTGCGTGTGACCATCTCGGCCCAGGTCTCGTTGCCTTGCTGGAAGGGCCGGTAGATGCCGCCGCCTTCGATGTCGAAGCGCCGGGCGTACTCCGCGTGGGTGAGCCCGTCTGCCTCCAGCGGACTGTGCCAGGTGCAGAGCCCGCAGTCCTGCGCGGCGGGCAGGCCGCAGGCCGTTGAGATCGCAGCGGCTGTTTCCACGGCCCGTGGCAGGGGCGAGGAGTAGATCGACGCCTTGTCGCCTGCGGTTTCGGCGGCGATTCGTGCTCCGAGTTCTGCGGCCTGTTCGCGTCCGATGCCGGTGAGGCCGCGGCATCCTTTCGGGCCGCCTATCACGCCTTCTCTCTTGTGGAGGGAGTCCCCGTGACGCACGAAGAAGAGCCGGGTTCGCATGTGGTGTACCACCAGGGTCACGCTACGGCAACGTGCTGGTCACCACGACCAAGATCGCCCAGGAACAGCCGGACCTGGCCAAGCGGTTCATCGCGGCCCTGATGAAAGGGCTCGTCCACAGCATCGGCAACCCGGACGAAGCCGGCCGGATCCTCCAGAAGAACGTCTCGGCGGCGAACGGCCGGACCCCCGGTACGAACGCGAGATCGCCGAGCTGAAAGCCGCCCTCGCGGACGCCCACCTGCAGCTTCGCCGCCACGCCTCGAACACCCCTCTGTAGCGGAGGTGCGGTGTTCGTCCTGAGTATCCGTACTCATTACTCTTTTGCCGCGTCGTGCAAGGCTGACTCCGGATCCCCCGCCTCCTGTTCGGCGTGCGGGGCGAGGGAAGAAGGGACGGATGGCACCTACGCGACGGGTTCCCGCTCGGCGCCTGGCCTGGCTACGGGGTGAACTGGCCCGGTGGCAGGCCGAAGGCGTCATCGACGAAGGCACGGCACGGCGCATCGAAGCCGGATACGTCCCCGGCAGGAGGCTCAGCCTGGAGAGGCTGGTACTGCTGCTCGGTGGCGGATTCCTCGGCATCGGGCTGATCTGGCTGGTCTCGGCGAACCTCGACCAACTGTCACCACTGGTCAGGTTCGTGGGCATCACGGTGATCTGGATCGCCGCGGCCGTGGCCGGCGAAACGTTGCCGCAGGAGGGCGGGCGGCTGTCGGCCAGGCTGGTCACCGTACTCGCCGGGGGAGGGGTGATCTTCCAGGCGGCGCAGAGTCTGCAGGTCCCCGCCTACACCTCCAGCCTGCTCGGTGTGTGGGCGGGTGGCGCGCTGGCGTACGCGTACGCCGCGGCGGCCACGGGCCCGCTCGTCGTGGCCTTGATGATCGCATCCGTGTGGTACGGCTGGTTCGTCGGTGAGCAGAGCGGCGGCGCGGGCGCGATCGCCGTCGGCCTGCTCGCCGCCGGCGCGGTGGCGTACGCAATCGCGACCCTCCACGACAGCGGGCGCCTGCGGGACGGTGGGCGGCCGGCCCGGTTTGCCGGGCCGTGGCGGCTGGCCGGAGTGGTGTTGTCGCTGTCCGGGCTGTTCGTCGCCGCCTTCCCCGGAGTGGGCGCGAACGGCGCGTTCGAGTCGCCGGCGCTGTGGGCAGGGCTGGCCGCCACGGCAATCGCCATCATCGCCGTCCTCCTGACCCGTAGAGAGGGACGATGGGAGGCGCTCGCCGTCGCGGGCATGATCGGGCTGGCGATGCTGCTGGTGATATGGACCCCGCGGGGCGACTACGGGTACATCGGCGGGTTCGGCGCCGAGCAGACGGCACGCGCCGTGGTCGGCACGCTGGCCTACGTGCTGGCAGCCGCCTGGTTCGCCGTCGTCGCAGCCCGGCGTGATCTGTCCTACCTCGTCTACCTGGCGACGGCCGCGCTGGTGCTCTTCGTCACCGTGCAGAGCTTCGCCGTCTTCCAACCCCTGCTCACCGGGGCGGCGTTGTTCCTGGCCCTCGGCGTCGTGTTCATCGGCACGGGCTTCCTGGCGAACTACGCCCGCCACCGCCTGATGGAGGCCACCCGATGACCCGGGGAGTCCTCATGAACAGCGCCGCCCCCGAGGCGTCTGGAAGGAGTCCCCGATGATCAGCCGATCGGTGTTCTTGTCACGCCCGGTCCTGGTTGCCGCGGCCCTCGTCCTCCAGGCCGTGCTGCTGGTGGTGGCCGTGGGCCCGAGGCTGTCGGCGAGGGTGACCGGCACGGAGTACCGGCTGGCCGTCGGCCCGGTCGACCCGATCGACCCACTGCGGGGCGCGTACGTCCGGCTGGACTACCCCGGCCTGCCCAGAGCCGACGACCAGTCGCCGGGCCGGGTGTACGTCCCACTGGTGCGGGACGGCCGCCTGTGGAAGGGATCGACCATCGTGCGGCAGCGCCCCGCGAGCGGCCCCTACATCGCCTGCGAGTCGGAGGGCTACGGGTGGCTGTCGTGCGGCATCGACAGCCTGTTCCTCCCGCAGGACAAGGCGGCGAGGGTGCAGGACGAACTGGCGGGTAACCGCGCCGCGGCCATCATCAAGATCGACGCCAACGGCAACGCCGCCGTGCTGGGATTGGCACCCCGCTGACCTGGCCTGACGCGCCGTCGCGTTCGATCCTGGCGGCGGTGCGACGATCATCCTGGAGCAGGAGCGCCCCGCCGGAGGTCCTGGTTCATCAGGAACCCTCCCCATACTCCTCATGGCTCTTGGCGAAGTCGTCGGGACGTGTCTGGCGTAGCCTGCGATACCGGTCATCGTAGAAGTCGAGGGCTTCGTGAATGGTGCATTCGAAGGCGTCCTTGATGAGCTTGATGCCTCTGATCGTTTGCCCCCGGATGACGAGTTCGTCTAGTCCGGCCAGTTCATCGCTCATGCGGTGATCCTGGGGGCGGGATCACAGCTCCGGCAAACCATTTTCGGTTGATGGCGACGGCTCGGTTCCCGCTGGCTGATCGCCAGACGAATTCGGGTGGCGCACCATGAACACGTCCACCTCGTCCTCGGCCTCGACCGCGAACCCGTGCCGCTCGTACAACCGGCGGGCCGGACTGCCCTGCAGCACGTTCAGCCGAACCATGGCCTCTTCGCGGTCGCACCGCTCCAGCAGCCTGCTCAGCACCGCAGACCCGATGCCTCTGCCCTGGGAATCCGAGCTCAGGTAGAAGTGCTCCAGCCAGTAGGTGCCTTTCGTCGGCCGCAGCGCCACGCAGCCCGCCGGGGCGTCATCCACCTCGATCATCCAGGTATGCGCCGGCGCGAACCCGTCCCGCAGCCGCTGCCGCACACGCTGACCGTCGTACCGCCCGAGCCGCTCGAGATCCGCCCTCAGCACCATGGCTCGCAACTCGGCCACAGCCTCGACGTCCGCCGCCGAAGCCGGCCGAATGCCCCAATCCGCCATGGCCGTGATGTTATCGCCCGCCGGACCGACCGCCCTTCGGGGCCACTAACGGCATGACGATCAGGCTCTCGACCTCAGCCGTTTCCACCATGAAGGCCTGCTGACACGGGCAGTCGTCCCGTGCGGAATTTCTCCTGTCACGGCGTACTTGAAGAACGCCTCAAGGTCGTGCTCCACTCCCTTGTGGATTCGCTTGGCGACCTTGTTGTGCGGATAGCCACGAAGCTGCTCGGGGTTCTCCACGGCGGCGGCGTTCTCGTCCGTGCAGTACACCCACGTCCAGTCGCTGTTTCGGACGATCATCTCGCCCAGATACGCTCCCGCACCCATGATCACGCTGTGGATGACCTCAGGAGGCGGCTTCGAGGCGGCGAACTCGGTGCAGTAGTTGTCCAGATGGTGGATGAACGCCGGGTCCCAATCGAAGGAGTACCCGTCCTCGCGCGTGTGCTCAACGAAGAGCTCGGCCAGGTTTCGCATGTGCTCTGCAGTCTCAGCGTCACTCGGTGGCGGTTCCTGCTGCGACTTCATGCGCACCATCGACTCCTACGGCCCGATTCGGATCATCAGCGCAGCTTCTCATGACACGGTCTGGGTGCGGAAGTATCGCGGAACCGCCCGAAAGTACGGTCTCGGACGCCGTGAACCGTGCTTTGGACCGGTGCCGTGCCCCAGACGGGCCCTGCAGGATGAGGCCCCATGCCGCGCGAAGATCGCTCCCAGGAACCGCACCCCAAGGGCCCGGCCGGCCATCGTCCTCCGCACGACGGACCCGCCACCGCCTCCTACGATCGGCCCGAGACCGCCGTGCCCGCGTCCGGCCAGCCCCAGACCGCTGGTCGGCCCCGGATCACCGCGCTCGACGTGCTGCGTGGGTTCACGCTGTGCGAGATCCTGCTCGCCAACATCCAGTTGATAGCCAACGGCGGCACCGCCGTCGTGGCGCAGCCCATGGGTGACTGGGACCCTTGGCTCGGGCTCCCGATCTTCTCCGTGCTGTTCGGTATCGGGTTCTCGCTGCTGCTGGACTCCGCCGCGAACCGCGTCCCCCGCCCACGGCTGGTCTTGTTGCGCCGGCTTCTGGCGCTGCTCGCGATCGGCCTCGTGCACATGCTCCTGTGGCCGGGCGAAATCCTGACCAAGTACGCCATCGTCGGAATGCTGGTGCTGCTGCCCTCGACCTGGCTGCCGCGATGGGCCGTGGCCGGCCTCGCCGCCGCACTCATCCCGGCGGCGCTGATCGGCGGCGGGGGCGGGCCCCTGCTGATCGCCGGCCTGTTCCTGCTGGGCTCGGCACTGGTCCGATACGGGGTGATCGAGCAGATCGAGCGATCCGCCCGAGGGCCACTCCTGCTGGGCCTGGTCTTCGCGGCGGGCGCGACCGCTGCCCTGTGGGTACAGGCCGGTGTGCAAACCGGGGCAGGCATGACGCAGCCGTCCTCTATTATGTCCAGCCTGGCCGATCTGCTGCTCGCCGGTGTGTACGTGTGTGCCCTGCTGGCCCTGCTCAGAACGCCGCTGCGACCGGCGCTGCAGGCCGTCTTCGCGCCACTGGGCCGGATGGCACTGACCAACTATCTGACCGCCACACTCCTCGTCCTGGCGGCTGCCCACATCCTCGGCCTGCCGATCGGCCAGTCCTTGACGACGGCGTACCTGACCGCGGGAGCCATCCTCCTGGCCCAGTGGCTGTTCTCCACCCTCTGGCTGCGCCGCCACCGCCAGGGCCCCATCGAGTGGCTCTGGCGCTGGGTCACCTGGGCCCACCGCCCGCCCTTCAGACGGGCCAGGTCGCGATGAGCAGGAGCTGATGACGACGTCGCACCTATAGCCGGCACCGCGGGCGTGTGCTGCGGCCTGATCGAACCGCCGATTCGCGGGTGACGTCCAAGACGTTGGCCTTGTTCGAATGGAAGAGTCTCCGTTCAGACATCAGGGGGTCGATCGACGAGAAGATCCGTATCATCTCGCCTCCATCGCGGGAAGCTACGGAGCGCTCTGTCCCTTTGGCACCGGTGGACCGGTATGGGGTAACCCCTACCTGCGCTGGCTTCGCCCAGTCCACAGCATCGAACTGCGTGCCGGGGCCTACGGCCCAGAATTCGTGCTCACTCCGACCGAGCGCCGGACGGATTGGCTGACGCGCCAGGAACAGGGACACCCAACGGGATCACCGGGTTCCTGGGGCGTGCGCACGCCGCCCGCTCGATCATCCCGTCAGCCATCGTCTCGCCGAAGAGGAGGCGGGCCAGAGCCACGGAGACATTGGCGTCCGAATGTGCATCGCCCGCTGTTCATGCGGCACGTAACAGGGCAAATTCACTTCTCCAAGACCCGGCTCTTGCATCTACTATAACGTTCGTGTTATGAACTGGGGAGAGGTGGAGCTGGAACCAGAAGTTGATGAGTGGTTCGACACACTTGATCAGGAAGACCAGGAAACAGCGGCGTTCTACATCGACCTACTGGCTGCTCGTGGTGTCCTGCTCGACGAGCCCTACACTCGTCAGCTCCGCGGCAAACTACGGGAGCTGCGGTTTCACCTCCACCGGGAGGCGGTGCGGATCACCTACTGGATCGCTCCGGGGAGACGGATCGTCATGCTGACAGTGTTCCGCAAGCAGCGGATGCGCGAGACTGCTGAGATCGATCGTGCGTGGCGGGCCCTACGGCGGTGTATCAGTGAGGCGCACACCACTGATGAGGAGTGAGCGGCGTGAATGAGCGCAGGACTTGGGCCGACAGGAAGTCCGAGATAATGAGTCGTCCCGGTGCCGGAGTGGCCTACGAGGCGGCCAGGATCCGGTTCGAACTGGGTGAGGCCGTGAGGCTGCGGCGTGAGCAGCTGGGGCTGACCCAAGCCGAACTGGCGGAGCGCACCGGGCTGAAACAGCCGGCGGTGGCACGGTTCGAGGCAGGGGGGACGATGCCGACCATCCCCATGTTGGAGCGTCTGGCGGAGGCTCTGGAGATGCGGCTCAGCGTCGAGTTCCAACCGCTGCGTGAGGCAGGCTGATCTCGCTCGACCCAGACACTCCTACGTTCGATGCAGCATATTTTGCAGCATCATTAGTTGCACTCTCTGCTGTATAGTTGGCTGCATGAGTGTTCGCAAGAGTGTCCCAATGGGACCTGAGGATGTCGCCACTCTGGAGCGCATGCACGCTCCCGTCAGCCTCGAGCGCCAGGCCCTGGCTCATCTCACCGGCCAGGAGTTGGACGCCGGCGCCTCAGACGCAGAGATCCTGGCAGCGTTGGTCCGCGCAGGACGGGATGCTGTCGCTCAGCAGGTGGCAACCACCGGGTATGCGGCGTGGGCGGCTGAGATGGACGACGAGGACCGCGCTTACCGGGCCGCCCGTCGTGGCTGGGACCGCGGCAACGGGATGGATAGTGGAACGCGAGCGTGAACGCTGCCCCCAACATCGTCCCCGTCCGCGGCCGGGTCTATCGAGCCGATCTCGGTTTCGGGCTCAAGCCATGGCTCGTGGTCTCCAACAATGCCCGCAACAACGCCATCGATGATTGTCTGGTCGTGCGGATCACCACCACTCGCCGCGATCTGCCGTCCTGGGCCGCCCTGCGCGCTGGTGACCCGCTCACCGGCTACGTCAACTGCGACGATCTCGGCCCCTTGTACCGAGACCAGATCGTCGCCGATCTAGGGGCGCTGACGATGCCCACAATGATGGACGTCGGTCGGGCACTACAGCATGCCTTGGCTCTGTAATCCCTCTCGGTCAAGGCCAGGCGGACTCCTCCGAGCGTTCTGAGCCAAGAACGATCAAGGTGCTGTGTTGGGATCACGTCCCGGACCTGGGCCTTTAGCATGGGAACGGGTGACGGGAATCGAACCCGCGCTGTCAGCTTGGGAATTGCGGAGATCTCGGCTTGTAGGGGCACTGACCTGCGGCTGAGGCCGGTTCCTGAGCAACCGTGGTTGACCCCTTGCGACTCTCCTTAATGGGCATGACCGTCGCGCCAGTCGGTGAGCTGTCTTGACGGCCAGGAGGTCGCCCTGCGATCCGTTGGGCTACGGGTGCGGGCCGACACGAGCTTGATCTCGGCGTACAGCCTCTGATCGAGGGTTCTGCGGAACTCATCCCACTCCGCAGGGGCGAATCGTATGATCCAGTTCATGCCGATCCCCCGAGCGGTTGCCGTGGTCGTAGACGGTATGCGAGTCCTGGTCATCAAGCGGTTTCTCCGGCGCCGCCTTGGCGTCGCGTGTGTCATGTGCGATGCCGGTGGCCGGCAAGGGTTGTCGTGTCCCGGGCACCACTACGCGGTTCTTCCCGGGGGCCATGTGGAGGATGGCGAGTCGCCGGAGAGCGCGGCAGTCCGTGAACTCCATGAGGAGACGACTCTCGCCGGGGAGATCGACCGGTTGCTCTTCACGAGCTCACACCATGGCCGACCTGCCTTCTACTTTCTCATGCGTGATGTCAACGGCGTCCCGTCGCTCTCCGGCGAGGAGGCTGTGGAGCACGGGCCGGACAACAGCTTTGAGCTCAGATGGGCGACCGTCGCCGAGTTCGAGCAGCTGAACCTGTATCCCGCGGATGTACGCGGGCCGCTCACGGAGCTGCTGCGCAGTTGACCCCCGCTCCGAGCAAGGGCGAGCGTGACAAGGGCCATCGCAGATGCTCTCGGCAAGCTTGGAGAAGAGGCCCTGAAACCGCGTACTGCTGCGTCTGGTCACTCCACCCACCACCAGCCGCTGCCCAGGTCTCGTACGGGGCTGCCGCGGTCGCCGGCAGCGGTCTGGATGATTGTCTCGGACGTCGGCGGGGCCGGTAGATGGGTGATCCCTCTGCCGCTCTCCGCACGCCAGGAGTCTTCGAACACCGGAAGGTAGAGAACTGCTCCTTGCTGCCGTACCTGGCCATCTATCGACAAGTACTCCATCCACCATGGCACCGTGAGTGGTCGGCCGTCCTGGTTCTCCGCCACAAGAGCGGCGAACTCATCCCGGTGTAGCCAGAACTGACTGTCGATGTAGAGGCTCTGCCAGTCAGTCCTGAAGATGACCGCCCCCAGGAGCACCGTGATCATCAGCACGACGAAGGATCGGACATGAACCTTGAGCGACAGGTAGGTCATCACCGCGGTGAAGGACCATAGAGCGGCCCATATCCAGGCCGCTGCGGTCACGAGCTTGCTGAACCACCAGATCGTCTGGAACAGCGGCAGCGACAGGTAGGACACGATGGTCAGCACAAGCCATCCGAGCAATGCCATGATGGCTGTCCACTTGGCCCAGTGCGGCATCTTCATCGCGGGACGCATGGATGCAGTTTTGTGGTTGTAGGTGAGACGCGACCAGATCTCCCGACACACCTACACACCATTTGCACGATTTCTCCACACCGTGATCCACGCGGGTGCTGGATTTTTTCCCTTTCGGGCTTGCTCAGGATATTGCTCGGCGGATAAATGGGTTTTTGTGCTGAGGGAAAAGGGGGGTCGAGATCTGTCTTTGTGGTAAGTAGGCGGGTTTGTTCATCTTCGGAATCATGAAGCGCCTCTGGAGTCGCTTGCGGGAGATGAGCATGGTGAGTGAAGGATCGTCGCCGGACTACGCGCGTCTGTTCGGGGAACTACGCTTTCCTGAGCGGGACGACGCGCGGTCGGTCTGGTCGCCCGCCGCGTACTTCGTCGAGCTGCTCGGGCTGCTGGAAGGATCGTTCGACCAGCCCGAGCTGCTGGAGCGGCGGCCCGATCTGAAGCGCATCGTGCTGGACGCCGAGAACACCTTCACCGAGACCCCCTACCTCGACATCGTCAACGAGGTGCTGGAGCGGCTCGTTGGGAACGATCCATACGAGACGCTGCGCCAGACCACGTACCCTTTCGGGCTGCCGTTCTCGCTGAAGTCCGAGCGGCTGCGGGTGTGCCTGGAGCAGTTGAAGGTGACGCCGGAGGAGCTTTACCGGCTGTTCGCCACGCACGTCGACCACGACGTGGCAGCGCGGGAGTACCTCAAGCTCACCCCCGAGGACGTCAAGGTCGTCACCGACGCGAGCACGGACACGGCCGTGCTCGGGGAGCGGTACGGGCTCGCGCCCAGTGAGACGCTCGCGGTGCTGCGGGACACGCGCAGGTTCACCGAGACGACCGGGCTGGACCACGCCGGGATGCGGGAGCTCGTCGAGCTCGACGGGCAGGGGAAGCTCGTCGTTCTCGACGACGAGGAGACCGAGCTCGCCCCTGCCGACGGCGGCGCAGAGCTGCCGCCGGTCTGGCTCGACCGGGCGCACCGGCTGATCCGGCTGGCCCGCCGTACCGGAATGTCGCTCACTGATCTCGACCTGATGCTGACCTCCTGCGCCGGGGGCCGGCTGGACCTGGCGGCGCTGCGCGCGGTCGCGGCGGTGGTGCGGCTCGGGCAGGCTCACGGGCTCGGCGTCGACGAGGTGTGCGGGCTGGTCGTGCCCTGGCGTCCGGAGAAGGAGGTGAAGGTCGAGGTGTGCGCGGGCGACATTCTCGCCCCCGCCAACCGCGACTACCGGTTCCGGCTGGCGGGGCTCATCGGCGTCGCGGAACCGGACATCGTGGAGATCGTCCGTCGCTACCGGGAGCACTACGCGGCGCACGAGCCGAGCCCGTTCGACCGTGGGGAGGTCGGGCTTGAGGAGATCTCGCTGCTGCGCCGGGCCGGGCTGCTCGCGGCGGCGCTCGGGGTCGGTGCGGGCGAGCTGTTCGACGTGCTCGTCGTGCTGGAGGGCGATCCCTCGCTGCAGCGCTACACCACGTTCGTCGTCCTGGGCGCGCCGGGGCCGGAGATCCGCGACATGCACCGGGTGCTGGAGGGCGGCGCCGCGGAGCCGGCGCTGTGGCTGGCCCAGACGCTGTTCGCGGTCGTCGGCTGGATGGGGACGGCCGGGTTCGACAGCGCGGAGCTGGCCGAGATTCTCGGAGGCCGCCCCGACCCCGACACATCGGGCCTGGCCGCGCTGTTCCACCGGCTGAGAGGGGAGCTCGACGGCGTTGCGCTGACCCCGCGTGCGCTGGCGTCGGACCGGTTCGGCGAGCGGGCCGCGCAGGTCGTCCACGACGTGCTGGTCGCCTTCGACGAGGGGGTCGTGGCGGCCGTCGGAAGCCGGCTGCTTGAGGTGGACCGGGCGAAGGCCGAGGCCGCCGCGTACCGAGCCGTGTCCGACCTCGGCGCGATCTTCCCGTCGGACTTCAGGGGCCTCGGCCTGGGCGACCGCCTCCAGGGGAAGATCTTCCGCAACCTCGTGTACCGGGACGGGTTACGCGCCGACGGGACGCTCGCGGCCACGACGCCCGGCGCCATCGACCTCGCGGGCGACTTCGACTCCTGCCGCGAGACCCTGTTCAAGGCCGTCGCCGCCACGGTGAACGGCGTCGCCGCCTTTTACCCGTCCGACATGGAGCACCTCGACGGCCTCGGCGCGAACCAGCGCGCCGAGCTGTACGACAACCTCGTCTTCAACGGCTGCCTCGACGAGCAGGGCGAGCTCCTCGACCCGGACTTCTTCCTCGAGGCGGACAACGCCGCCCGCTTCGTCGTCAACGTCGACCTGACCGAGGCCGTCAAGCCTGTCGCCGACCTCGTCCAGGATCGGCTCGACCGGTTCCGCGAGGAGGCCCTTCCGCTCGACCCGGCGGTGCTGGCCGGGCTGCGGCTCACCGACGCCCAGATGACCCGGCTGCTGGCGAGCCTGCGGTTCAACGGGCACCTCGACGCCGATGACCGCTACGCCGACCAGGCGGCGCTGCTCGACCTATCCCCGGACGACTTCGGGCTGGCCGCCGAGTTCGCGGTGCTGCGCACGGACGTCCTCGCCGCGCTGCGCGGTCAGATCGCGGCCCACCGCACCAAGCTGACAACCTTCGGCGCCGAGGACTTCGCCGACATCGCCGACGACCTCGCCGCCAGGAGGGTCTTCGCGGCGCTCGACGGCGTCGACCTGGCAGGTGGCCGGGTCGTCGACCCGTCGGTGTTCGCCGACCCCGAGGGCAGCGTCGCGCTCGGCCCGCACTTCAGCGCCGCCGACGAGCAACTCGTGTTCGACCGGATCGTCAGAGTGCTGCGGGACGAGGCGCCCTACCGGCTGGACCCGGCGGCGCTCACCCGCCTGGGCCTCACCGACGAGCAGCGCACCGCGCTCCTCGGTCACCTGGTCCAGCAGGGCATGATCACCGACCGGTACGCGGTGCCGTCGGCCCGGCTGGGCTACTTCGCCGGCGCCGACAATTCGCTTGCCTTCGCGCTGCCCGGCATGGCCGACTACGCACGCGACGTCTTCTTCCTGCTCCACGCCGTGGCGAAGGAGCAGACGGCCGCCGTCACGGAGATCGTCGACCGGCTCGCCGCGCTGGCCGACCGGCAGGACGAGACGCTCTACGCCTGCCTCGCCGACGTGCTCGGCCTCGACCCGGCCACGGCGCGGACGCTGTGCGGCTCCGTGGCGGGCGGCGCGCGGCAGGCCCGCCTGCTCCTCGCGGCCCCCGCTCTCGACCTGCCCGAGCCTCCCGACGACCCTCGGCTGCGCCTGGCCTACCGCCGGATCCGCCGCTTCGGGCTGCTCGCCGCCAAGCTCGGCCTCGACGCCGTCGAGGTCGGCGCGATCTTCGCCGACCTGGACCTCGTCGGCAAGTTCCCAGAACCGCTGACGCTGCCGCCGGGCGTCAACCGGATCCAGGCCCTGCTCGACACCGGCGACGGCACGATCCTGCTGTTCGGCGACGACGGCGGCTACTGGACCTACGACGCCGCCACCAGGGCCCGCACCAGTGAGGCGCGCCGCCCGCTCACCGACCTGTCGCCGCACCTGGCCGCCCTGACGGCCGTGGACGCCGCGTTCGTCCGGCACGACGGAGTCGCCTGGCTCCTCGGCCGCGACGCGGCAGGCGCCGCGCTGTCGTTCACCCGCGAACCTGGCGGCACCCGATGGGCGCAGAAGACCCATACCTGGGGGAAGATCGACAACGCCTTCGCCGGCACCGCCGGAATCGACGCGGCGTTCACCGACGCCGACGGCCGCGTCTACCTGTTCGCCGGCGACCAGTACGTGCGCTACAGCGATGACTACACCACCGTCGACGACGGCTACCCGCGCGACATCGCCGAATGGCGCTCCCTCGAAGGGCTGCCGGTGCCCGCCGCGCACGAGGGCCTGGACGCCTGCTTCCAGGACGCCGACGGCGTCGTGCACGTGTTCAGCGGCGACCGCTGGATCACCGTGGCAGGGGAGCGGCCCATCGCCGAGGTCTGGGGCAGGGCCGGCTCAGCCCTTGCTGAAGTCGACGCGGCCTACACCACGGCTTCCGCCGTCCACCTCATCGCCGGCAGCCAGGTGCTGCGCTACTCCGACAGCCTCGAGAACCCGGGTGTCCTGGCCGACGAGGGCGTGTCGCGCCGCCTTCAGAACGTCCCACCGCAGTTCGAGAGCGGGGTGGAGGCCGCCTTCACCGACCCGTCGGGTGTGCTGCACCTGTTCAGGGACGGCAGGACCGCCGCCGTCGACGGCAGCGGCGCGACCGTCGAGGCGACCGCGGAACGCTGGGGCGTGCTCGGCCCGTCGGCGCCGGACGGCCGGATCGACGCGGCGTTCGCCGGGCTCGACGGTCGCACCTACCTGTTCAGCGGCGACACCTACCTGCGCTACTCCACCGGCGACTACTCGTCCGTCGACTCGGGGTTCCCGCGCACGATCGAGGGCGACTGGGGCGGGCTGACCCGGGTGGAGGTGTCGTTCGTCATGGACGGCCGCACCTACCTGTTCGGCGTCGGGGGCGTGCTGTTCGAGCTGCCGGACTCCCACCAGCCCGACCTGGACGCCGGACGGCTCACCCCCGCGCTGCGCCTGCTCTTCCAGGAGCACGGCCTCACCCTCACCGGGATGCGGGGCAGCGCACCCCGCTGGGAGCTCACCACCGCCGAGGGCGTCACGGTCGCGATCGCGCGGGAGGGGCTGCGGCTGAAGGCGCGTTCCGACGACGCCTCCCGCTTCTACGTGCGCTACTCCACCCGCGACTACCGCACCCCCGACCCCGGTTTCCCCAAGCCGCTGTCGGACAACTGGTGGAACATGCCCGACGGCATGCTGCGCCAACCGGTCGACGCGGTGTTCACCGGGCGCGACCAGCGCACCTACCTGTTCGCCGGGGACCAGTTCCTGCGCTTCGACGCCCGGCACCGCTGGTGGTCGGAGCCGATGGCGCTGCACGAGAAGTGGGAGAGCATCCCCTTCGACCGGATCGACGCCGCGTTCGTCGGCGTCGACGGCCGCACCTACCTGTTCTGCGGCGACCACTACGCGCGCTACTCCACCGACGACTACACCGAGGTCGACGACGGCTATCCCGCCGCGATCTCGGGCCTGTGGGGGCACGTCCCCAACAACCTCGCCCGCACCGGGCGGGTCGACGCGGCGTTCGTCCTCGACGTCACCGAGAACGTCGACGGCGTGGACGTGCCACGCACCCGCACCTACCTGTTCTCCGGCGACCAGTACGTGCGCTACACGGGGACCTCCCTGACCGCCGTGGACTCCGGCTACCCGCGCCGCGTCTCCGCGCTGTCCGGAGAGCCGGGCCTGGGCGCGCTGCCCGTGCGGCTCGACGGGGTGGACGCGGCGTTCTCCGACCGGCGCACCGTCTACCTGTTCCGCGACGGGGTGTGCCACGCGGTGTCCACGACGTCCTACCGCCGCTACGACGACCTGCCGCTCGGCGACGTGCGCTGCGCCTACGTCGAGGACGGCTCGATCATGGTCGAGACCGGCGCGGGCTGGCAGCGGCTGTCGGCGCTGGAGGGCCGCACCGTCGCGGTGGCGCCGTACCGGCCACGCACGCTGCGCACCGTGCCGGCGCGCTTCGGGACGGGCCTTTCCGCCGTGCTGACCGGCGCGGACGGCGTGACCTACCTGTTCAGCGGCCCGACCTGCTTCAACACCCAGCTCAACCGCGACTACCCGATCGCCGAGGAGTGGGGCCGCCCCCGCGACGTGCTGCGCGAGAGCGGCGCCGTGGACGCCGCGTTCACCGGCCGCGACGGCAGGATCTACCTGTTCAGCGGCGACCAGTTCGTCGCGCATGCCGCGGGCGCGTCGCTCGCCGAGGGCGACCCGCGGCCGATCCGCGAGCACTGGGGCGGTCTGGAGAGCGTCGCGCTGGCTTACGTGCATCGCGACCGGACCCACCTTTACAGCAGGCCGGACGCCAACGGGCTGGTGCGCCACGTCGTCTATTCGGGCGCCTCCTATGCCGCGCCGGACGACGGCTACCCCGTCACCGTCCAGGCCGCCGCCGTCTTCCCCGGCGCGCCCGACGGGTTCGCCCTTCCTGACGCCGTTCTGGTCGAGGGGACCACGCTGGTGCTGCTGGCGGGCAAGGACTGCGTCTCCTACGACGACCGCGCCGGCCACTGGTCGATCGTCCGCCCGATCGACCGGCTCTATCCCGGTTTCGGCCACGATCTGGAGGCCGCCGACAAGCTGCGCTCGGCGCTGCGCGCCGCCGACGGCGTCACCTGGTTCTTCTTCGACGACACCTGCGCGGCCTTCCGCGACGACGCGTTCGGCGCGCGCATCCCCGTCAGGGATCAGTGGGGCCGTTCCCCCAACCCGTTCCTCGCCCCGGGCGGCACGGTCGACGCGGCGTTCGTGTGGCGCGGCCGGCACACCTACCTGTTCTCCGGCGACCGGTACGTGCGCTACACCGGCGACGTCTACCGCGACGTCGACCCCGGCTATCCCAAGCCCATCGCGGGAAACCTGCGCGCGGAGGAGCCGTTCGCGCTGCTTCCCGAGTCCTTCGAAGACGCCCTCGACAAGCCGATCGACGCGATCGTCGGCAACGACCGCACGATCCACGTGATCGTCGGCGGGGTCTGCCACACCGTGTCGCCCGCCCTGTCGGCCTCCTTCGCGCCGGGCTCCCTCGGACGGACCCGCAACACCCTCACCGAGACCGGCAGGGTCGACGCCGCGCTCGTCGCCGACCGGCGGATCTACCTGTTCTCCGGCGACCAGTACGTCCGCTACTCGGGCCCCGACCGCACCCACGTCGACGACGGCTACCCGCGCGCGCTCGCCGACCTGGCCGCCGAGCTGAACCTGTCGCCCCTGCCGCCCGCCTTCCAGGACGGCCTGGACGCCGCGTTCGTCGGCCGCGACGGCGTCGTCCGGCTGTTCAAGGCGGGCCAGTGCCTGTCCGGCGGGACGGTCACGCCGGTGAGCGGAAACTGGGGCGTGGTCCGCAACGCCTTCGACGCAGGCCCCCTCGACGCGGCGTTCACCGCGCCCTCCGGCGAGCTGTACGTCTTCAAGGGCGACCAGTACGCGCGTTACCCGGCCGACGGCACCCTGGACCACGTCGAGCCGGGCTACCCCAGGACCGTCCGCGGCAACTGGGGCGACGCGCCGCCCGACTTCGAGAGCGGACCCGACGGCGCGTTCGTCCTCGACGGCCGCACCTACCTGCTCAAGGGCGAGCGCTACCTGCGCTACTCCGGCTCCTACCACGTGGTGGACCGCACCTTCCCGCAGGACTTCCAGCACCGCTGGACGGGGTCGGCCGACTACCGGCTGAGCGACGTGCACACGATCGTCCGCTTCGCCGCGCTGTGCCGTACCCGGCCCGACGGGCTCGCCGGGTTCTTCCTGGACGGCGCCGAGGACCCCTACGCCTACCTGGCCGAGACGTTCGCACGGCCGATCGAGGAGGTGCGCTGGGCCCGGCGGAACATGGCCCTGATCCGGGCCGGCACCCGCGAGGAGAGCCTGTTCGAGATCGAGTTCCTGCTCACCCTGGTAGACCTGTTCGCCGCGGCCGACAAGCTCGGCACCGGCGTGGCAGAACTGTACGACGTCTGGGCGAAGGCCCACGGCTCCGCCCCCGACCCCGAGGCTGCGGCGGACGCGCTGTACGGCATGCTCGAACGGCGGACTGCCACCCTGGAGTGGCCGAAGGTGTCAGGGCAGACGCGCGACCGGCTGAACGTCCTCAAACGCGACGCGCTCGTCGCCTTGCTCACGCCCCGGCACGGCGACTCGCGCGCGCTGTACGAGCGCTACCTCATCGACGTGGACATGGGTCCCGCGGGCACGACCTCGCGGGTCCGCGAGGCCATCGCCGCCACCCAGCTCTACCTTCAGCGCTACCTGCTCGGCCTGGAGAGCGTCGCGCTGCCCGACGGGGCCGACCCCGGGGAGGTCCGCGCCCGGCTGCGGACCTGGTGGACCTGGATGCGCAGCTACCGGACGTGGGAGGCCAACCGGAAGGTCTTCCTCTACCCGGAGAACTACCTGCGCCCCGAACTGCGCGCCCGCAAGACCCCGGCGTTCTCCACCCTGGAGAACGACCTGCTCCAGGGCGACATCACCGCCGAGGCCGTCCAGACCTCCTACAAGCGCTACCTCGACGAGTACACCGAGGTCTCCCGGCTGGCCATCGCCGGAGGCTACGTCTACCAGCCGGAAGAGGCCGAGCCCGAGGTGCGGCGGCTGGTGTTGTTCGGCCGCACCCGCACGGAACCGCCCCGCTACTACCACCGCTCCGCCGAGTTCCGCGACGGCGACAAACTGTCGGCCACCTGGGAGCCCTGGCTGAAGGTGGACGTGCAGATCGCCGCCGACCGGGTCCACCCGGTGCATGCCTTCGGCCGGGTGTTCGTCTTCTGGCCGGCCGTGGAGCCCGCCCCGGCGGGCGACCCGTCCGAGGCCACCGTGGTCGTCACCGAAGGGTCAGGCGGTCGGCAGCAGGTCAACGCGCCGCCGCCGCGGTTCCAGGTGAAGATCTACTACTCCTTCCGCAACCTCAACGGCGAGTGGCTGCCGGCGCAGGTGCTCGCGGTCGACACCGAACGCGAAGGCCTGATCAGCGACGTCGGGCTCTACGTGCAGGCGTCGCGGAGAGTGCCCGGCGTCAGCGACCACGACGCGATCGTCGTGCAGTGCACCTACACCTACGGTACGAGCCCGGTGAAATCGGCGTTCACCCTCACCCCCGAGATGTACGGGCTGCCCGCCCTGAGCACCGTCGCCCCGCCTCAGCCCACCGACCTCGACCGGCTGTTCGACGAACCTCCCGTCACCGAGGTCACCGAGAATGACGTCGTCCGGTTCAACGCGCCCGCCGACAGCCAGGACGGCCGCTGGTTCAGCGTGGACCACAAGGGCGGCAGCTTCCTGTGCCGCCCCGTCGCCGCTCCTGGCGCCCCCGCGCCGCTCCAGACGTTCAAGGCCAACCCCGACCGGCTGCCCACCACCTGGGACCGGGTCGACGCCGCCTTCCGCCTCGCCGACGGCACCCTGTACTTCTTCGACGCCACCGGCGGGGTGTTCATCACCGTGTCGCCGGGCAAGGTGACCTCGCAGCAGAACCGCAAGCGGGTCGCCGAACGGTTCGGCGTCGTCGACGTCACTCTGCTGCGCGACGGCCGCGTCGACGCCGGCGTCATCCGCAACGGCGCGGTTGTCCTGTTCGTCGGCGACGAGTACTACCGCTACTCGACGGCGCCCTTCGGCAGGCTCGACCCCGGCTACCCCAAGAAGCTCGCGGACGGTCGCGACGACCACCTGCCGCCTGCCTGGACGAAGATCGACGTAGCCTTCACCATGCCGGACGGCACCGAGGTGCTCTACTCCCGGGACCGCAACATGTTCACCACGACGAGAAACGGCCCGCAGCCGGCCTCCAGCGCGTGGGGGGTGAGCAGCCTCGACCGGGTCCACCAGAGAGGCGATGAGACCTTCCTCGTCTACGGCGGCAGGTACGTGCGGCTGAAGAACGACCTCACCGTGGAGTCCAGGTCCTACGACCTCGCGGGCAACGCCGACCACGTGCCCGTCCAGGACGGGCCGGGGCCCGTGGTGCGGGACCGCTCGACCGAGATCGCCTTCGACAACGGCCGAGGTTCTTACACCCTGAGCAGGGGCGGCGGCAGCGAGAACGGGGCCACGCGCGATTTCGGCAGAGTTCCGACGAGGTTCGCCGAGAGCGGCGAAGTCACCGCCGCCTACGTCGCCGAAGGAAAGTTGTTCCTCGTCGGCCCGGAGGAGTACGTCCGGTACACCCTCACCGACAACGGGACCACGATCCCCGACTACGTCGACGCGGGCTACCCCAGGAAGACAGCCCAGCGGATCCGGGGCGTGCTGACCCGCGGCGAGCGGCGATACGCGTTCGGCCCCACCGGATACGCCTCGCTCGCCCCGGGCTGGGAGCCCGGCACGCCGCTGACGTTCCTGCCCTACGAAGGCAACTGGCGCGCGCTGCCCGCCGGGTTCCCCGGCGACTTCACCGGCCTGCTGGAGGGCGACACCGCCCTGTACCTGTTCCTCGAACAGAACTACGCCGCCTACCCGGTCGGCGACGCCGTCCCGCGCCCCTACGAGATCGCCGCGCTGCCCACCGAGCTGACCCGGCTGACCTCCAGCACCGCCTCCGAGCTGAACCGGCGACTGCTCGCCGGCGGCGTGGACGCGCTGCTCGACCCCACCACCCAGGAGGTGGAAGAGCTACCCGCCTTCAGCATCACCGTCTCGGACGCCAAGACCGTGAAGGTCAAGCCGGAACTCGCGCCCAACGTCCCGGTCAGCTCCTACCTGGACTTCGACAGCGCCAACGGCCTGTACTACTGGGAGATCTTCTTCCACGCGCCGCTGCTCATCGCCCAGGCGCTCAACGGCGCGCAGCGCTTCGAGGAAGCCAGGCGCTGGTATGAGTACGTCTTCGACCCGACCACACCGGCCCGCTACTGGCGGTTCCTGCCCTTCCTCGCCGCCGACGTCCACGCGCTCGTCGCCGAATGCCGCCAGGACCTCGCCGACCTCGGGTCCGGCCCACTTGAGTCCCTGCTGTCGCCGATCCTGGCGGAGCTGGAGGCTCTGGCGCCCGCGTTCCGCCGGGCGCGCGACCTCACCACCGACGAACTGGACTATCTGACCCACCTCGCCGGCACCGGCCTCGACCAGGTCAAGGCGGCACTGCCGGCCGGCCCTCGCGCCGAGGGGCTCGCCGAACGCGTCGCGATCATCGGCGGGCTGCGCCGCCAGTACAGCATGATGGGGGACCGGCAGGCGCTCATCCGGGCCTACCTGGACGACCCGTACGATCCGCACGCGATCGCCGAACTGCGTCCCGAGGCCTACCGGCGGGCCGTCGTGATGGCCTACATCGACAACCTGCTCGACTGGGGCGACATGCTGTTCGGGCAGTACACCGCCGAGACCGTCGACGAGGCGCGGATGCTCTACATCTACGCCTACGACCTGCTGGGCCCCCGTCCCGTCACCCTCGGCCAGGCGGCGCTGCCGCCCGCCGCGCCGTACTCGGCGGACCTGGGCGACGGCCCGGTCGAGACCGGGCATCTGTCCGCCGAGGGCGCGCTGCTGAAGGACAGCGGCGCCGTGCACGCGGGCGTCGCCCACCCCTACTTCTACGTGCCCGGCAACGAACAGTTCCTGGAGTACTGGACGCGGGTGGAGGACCGGCTCACCAAGATCCGGGCATCGCTCGACATCATGGGCGTCAGCCGTCCGATCCCGCTGTTCGACCCGCCCCTCGACGTCATGGCGCTCGTGCGGGGCGCGGCAGGCGGCGGCGCGGCCGACGTTGCCGCCGCGGCGGCGGCCGTACCCGTGCCCGCCTACCGGTTCGAGTTCGTGCACCAGCGGGCCCGTGAGCTGGCCGACCGGCTCAGACAGCTCGGTGCCGACCTGCTCGACGCCATCGACCGCCGCGACAACGAGGAGCTGACCCGCCTGCAGAACCGCCAGGACGGCGAGATCCTCGCGCTGACCACGCAGATCAAAGAGACCGAAGTCAAGATCGCCGAGGAGGGCCTGGCCGAGGCCCGCGACGCCAAGGCGGCCGCCGAGGACAGGGTCGCCTACTACAAGAAGCTCGTCGACGAGGGGATGTCGCCGCTCCAGGAGGCACAGCTCGCGATGATCGGCATCGGCGCCGCCGCGCAGTTCGTCTCCGGCGGGCTGAAGATCGGCGCGGCGATCGCCTCGGGCGTGCCACAGGCCCTCGTCGGGCCGTTCATCATGGGCACCTCGGTCGGCGGCGACCAGATCGGCGAAGCCCTGGACGTCGGCTCGGAGGTCTCGGCCAGCTTCGGCCAGGGATTCAGCATGCTGGGCGACGTGCTCGGCGTGCGGGCCGACCAGGAACGCCAGGAGCAGGACTGGCGCTTCCAGCTCGACACCTGCCGCTCAGACGTCGTCCAGCTCGGCCACCAGGTCGCCGGCGCCGAACTGCAGCTCGCCGTCGCCCGGCGCGACCTGGAGATCCACAAGCGGCAGATCGCGCACCTCACCGCCGTCACCGACTTCCTCACCTCCAAGTTCGCCGGACCCGAGCTCTACGGCTGGATGGTCGGGCAGGTCTCCGGGATCTACTTCCAGACCTACCGGATGGCCCTCGACATGGCCCGCGCCGCCGAACGCGCCTACGAGGCCGAGCGCGGCGGGGCTCCTGGGCTCATCAGGGCGACCTACTGGGACTCCAGGCGCAAGGGGCTGCTCGCAGGAGACCAGCTCGCCTTCGACCTCGACCGGCTCGGCCAGGCGTACTTCGACTCCGACGACCGCGGTCTGGAGATCACCAAGCGGGTGTCGCTCCTCCACCTCGACGCCCCCGCGCTGCTGGCGCTGAAGAACGAGCGGCGCTGCGAGTTCGCGCTCACCGAGACCCTCTTCGACAGGGACTTCCCCGGCCACTACCGGCGGCGCGTCAAAGCGGTGAGCGTCGTGTTCGTCACCGCCGACGGCCCCGTCACCGCCAATGCGACCCTTACCCAGATCGACAACAAGACCGTGCTCTCGCCCGACCCCAAGGCCGTGCGCTTCCTGCTCGACCCCAAGGGGTCGCCGCCCGCGAGCCTGCGTGGCGACTGGCGTCCCGGCCAGCGGATCGCGCTGTCGGAGGTCGAGGACGGCCGCGAGGACAGCGGCCTGTTCGAGCTCCGCTACGACGACGAACGCTATCTGCCGTTCGAGGGGACCGGCGCGGTGTCGCGCTGGCGACTGGAAACCCGCAAGCCCCCGGCCGGACTCCTCGACGTGATGATCACCGTGCGGTACACCGCCGAGGACGGCGGCGAAACCTTCGCCACCGCCGTGCGGGGCATGCTCAAGCCCTACCCGTCCGCGCTGTTCCTCGACGTCGCCGCCCAGTTCCCCGAGGCGTGGGACGAGTTCGCCGCCGGCGCAGGCGCCGAACTGCAACTGCCGATCACCCCTGACCTGTTCCCGGCGATGTCGGGACGGCAGGTCACCGGGGTCATCGCGCAGTACGGAACATCTGACGGCAGCGCGCGGTTCCTGCTGCACGGGGACCCCCGGCTCGCGCTGAACGCGGGCAGGCTCGTGCAGACGCCCGGACTCACCGCCGGCGGCCGGGCGTGGCGGCTCACGGCCGTCGGCGATCCCGACGCCCTCGCCGGCTTCTCCCTGATCCTGCTCTACCGAGCGATCCCCTGACGAGGCAGGTCCCGATGCCCAATAGGAAGAGGAAGCGGCCGATCAGCGACCGTACGAAGGCGGTGCACACCCCTCCGGCCGCGAGCCACCATGCCGGCTCGCCGGCCCATCATCTCAGCGGGAGCATGCGCAAGCGGCCCGCCTCAGTCCACGAGGAGCCCTTCTCGACTTCGCACGCCGCCCCACGGGGGCAGCGCCCGTTCTCGGTCGAGCCGCGCGCCCAGGAGGTCCACCTCAGGCCGCACGTCGCCGTCAAGGGCGACATGATCGAGAGCATCGCGTTCGGCCGCACCCGCACACCCTCGCCGTTCGGCAATCGGATGGGCGACCACACCGGCTCGTGGACGAGCGTCGTCGACTCCGTGCACGCTCTCCTGTACGGCAAGCCGATCAAGGAGACGGTGCGGCTGCTGCGCGACAAGCAGCGCAACGCCGAGGCGTGGATGTCCGACGAGCACTCGGTCGGCATGAAGCTGTGGAGGACACTGGAACCCGCCGACCAGGACAAGCGCCAAGGCGCCCTCGAACACTACGCCCACCAGGTGGACGATCTGCTCAAGCGGGCCGAGGACGCGCTGAGCAGACCCCCGACCGACGAGGCGGGCCGGGAGGCGCCCGACCTGCTGTCCAAGGCGATCGGCTACCACCTCGCCTACCGCAACTTCCTCCCCTACGCCACGGTGCCCGCCAAGAGCCAGACCGGCTCGAAGGGGGCGGGGGAGGGTTCGGCCCGCGCCAAGGTGCTGGCCGTCGAGAGGCACCCGGAGGCGACCCTCTCACCGGACAAGCAGAAGGAGACGCGCGAGAGCCTGTGGGGTCTGTTCTCGATGGAGGCGGCGGTCCGCGAGGCCGACATCGAACGCGTCGTCGCGCCGACGCGGACGGAAAAGATCTCGCAGGACATCGGCGAGGCCCAGAAACTGTCGGCCAGTGCGCGGGAGCTCATCTCGCGCTTCCTGATCCCGGACGCGGGGGCGGCGAAGAAACGCAGAAAGATGACGCCCAAGATCGACGATCAGTTCGCAGCAGAGACGGAGACGATCAGCAAGAAGGCCAAAGAGCTCGCCGACCTTGACACCGGGTACCCGGAGCTGCGGGAGATGACGACGCAGGTCATCCAGACCGTCCGGTTGCTGACGACCCTGACACTCGAAGTGCAGCCAAAGGACTCCGACCTGCTCAAGGAGTACGACGACGCCCTGAACCGGAGATCCGGCGAGTTGGGCGCCCTGAAAAAGTCGCTCGATGACTCCGAGGCGCTCGAAAACGGCGCTCTCATCCTCGCCCACCTCCTGTACGAGCACCAGACGGCCGTGGCCGGGGCCTACCCCACCGCCGTCAAGAAGTCGGGGTTCCTCACAGAGGACGCGGCCAAGGCCGCCGCAGACAGGCTCCGCGACTACCTGTCGGCCGACAAACGCATGGCTGCCGAACCGGATGCGATCAGGAAACTGACCGACCTGGTCGAAAAACTGCACGCCACCCTCGGTCCGCGGCCGACCCCGGCCGCCGACAGCAAATGGGTGGCCGATTCCAGCACCGACAGCCTCGTCGTCACCTTCGACGGCAAGGAACCCGACATCCAGGGCAGGGCCGCTGGGCCGCGCGGGGTGGAGGGCCACGGCTCGCACACGACGGCCTGGATGACCGAGGTCGATGCGGTGAAGCGGATGGCGGCCACCTCCGGCAGGGAGGGGATCGCGGAGAGACTGGGCAAAGAGGTGGCCACTGCCCTCAAGGGCGAGCTGATGACGAAGCTCGCCGTCCTGTTGCCCGCTGAGCAACTGGCCGGCGGGCAACTCTCCGCCATCTTCGACGCGGCGACGAACGTCATGGCGGCCAAATCCCCCGAGAAGTCGATCGAGGCGTACCTGACGTTCCGCAACCTGCTGCCCTACTCCACCGTCGACGCCGGTGACCGGGGCGGACACGGCGAACGCCGCGGAGCGAAGGCGTCGGTCCTGTTCGACGAGGAATCCCTCCAGGCCGCCATCGAGCAGAAGAAGCTGGAGTTCGACGGTCCGAGGTTCGACTCGACGATCGGCGCGATGAAAGGGGCCGCCCACGAACTCACCGGCACGCTCGACCGGAGCGAGGACATCGAGATGACCGCCCCCGGGGGGGAGGCTGTGCCGCCCCCGCCAAGGTGGAGGGACTATCCGGCCGTGGAGGAGGCAGTCGAGGCGGTCGCCGCCGCCATGGCCGCAGAGGCCGGCAAGCTCGCCGAGGACCACGCCCTGGGCAAGTCCGTCAACACTGACGCCCTCGGCGACATGATCGTGTCCGTCCGTCACAGGGAGCACGAGAGGGTCTACAAACTCGCCGAACGGTCGGCGTGACCGGGAGAGCGGCCCGTTGCCGGCATCGGCCGGGCCTCTACTGGGCGCAGTCCGGTCATTCCGGGCATGTTCCGGATCTGGTTCTCCTGGGAGTGCCACCGCGAGCCCGTCCAACGTCGGCACACTTGGAGACCGAGTCATCCTGGGCTTCGCGGTGGCTGCCCTGCTGGCGGTCGCCGGCGCGGCGGCCTATGTCTCATACCACCGCGCCTCGGCGTGGGCCAGGGTCGCCGAACCGGATCCCCGTCATCGGAGGGTCACCGGTGTTCTCGCCATCGTCGGAAACGCCCCGGCCGATGGGATCGCCCATCGGAAGGCTGCTCTTCAAATCTGGGTTGGACGCAGGACGTCGGACATCCTTGTTCTCCCCGGCATGAAGGGCTTTTTCCCAGATGAACGAGGCTCACGCCCCTGGCGGAAGCCAGGCCTGAAGGTTCTGAGGGTTGATCGGCACTGAGATATGTTCGTGCGTGATCAACCACTTGTCATGCAACCGTCGGCAACAAACGGTTGATCGTACCCATATTGCGCTCTGGAGTCCGTTCTTGCGTGTTCCGCTGTCCAGGTGAAGCATGTGCGCGAACGCGACGTCTGTACTCGTCGCAATGGTGAGATCGTGCGTTTCCAGGCCGATGGGGCCGTCGTATTCATCAAACCACCGCACAAAGTTGTCGCGGACTTCATCGGCTCCTGCGAATTGGAGAGGAGGAACAACATCGTAATAAACGATGTCGGAAGAATAGTGTGACATGAGTCGATCAATGTCCTTTTCCTGGCAAGCATCGACTCGGCTCTCCAAGAGCGCCCTAACCTCGGAATCGTTCGAAGCCATCGCATCCTCCGTTCAAGCATCTGACCGCAACCAGCTCCCCTGGCAACGGCCGCTGTGATCTCACTAGTCCGACAACACAGCCCACCGGAATGTGAGCTGCCATACCAGCCCAGTCGGCGTTCCATGCTGGATCAGGCGGCGCGCCTGGCTCTGCTTCTTCGTCCTGCCGGTCCTCGTTGCGATCTCGCAGTGGGCGACGACCGGCCTCACCGCCGGTCACCGTGGATCGGCAGCCGGCATCCTGATCGCGAATGGGAAGGGCGCCGTCGCGGCGGCCGGTTATCGGGCCTGCGCCAATTGAGTGGCGGACGATTGCGATGGCGTGTCGTCGGAGGAGGTTGTTCTTCGCTGCCAGGGTATGGCCATGGCCAGGAGCGGGAGGATGAGGATCGAGCTCATCGCCCACCATGGGTGGAGGCTCGCCCAGGTGGCGTGGTCTTGGGTGAGGTAGATGTAGCCGAGTCCGGCCCACAGGGAGCATGCGGCCAGTGCGAGATGGCTGGTGCGAGTGGGGCGGGCGATCAGGAATGGCACGAACCACAGCAGGTACTGTGCGCCCAGGCGAGGGGTGACGACCATGAAGGCCAGCAGCATCGCTGAGGTGAGATCGACCGGGTCGGCGCGTCGCCACAGCCACAGCACTGCTGCCAGGACAAGATAGATGAGCCACTGCCCGACCGTGGCGTAGGTGGGTTCGAGTGCCCAGTTCCCGCCGGTGAGCCAGGCGGTCCAGCCCCATTCTCCGACGATGGGGCGTACCCAGCGGAGCATCGTGATCACTTCGGGCAGTCGTGAGATGGGCGTGCCTGCGCCCAGGGGGAGGGTGAGGAGGAACAGTAGCGGGACCGCGCCGCAGGCGAGTGTGGCGATGACGCGCTGGCGCCAGGTGGTGAGCATGAGCAGCAGCACCGGGACCAGGACGATGGGCCAGCTCTTGGCCGACAGCGCCAGGCCGAACAACACGCCCGCGGCCAGTCCTCGATCGGAACGCGCGGCCAGGTAGGCGGCCACCAGGAAGACCAGCGAGACCGGTTCCACCTGACCGTGGATGGCGGCGACCATGACCGCCAGCGGGGCGCAGGCGTACTGGAAGCGCCGCAGTGCCTCCTGCCCGGGGCCGGCCAGCTTGCCGACCAGGACGACCAGGACGACATCGGCGAGCACGGTGACCAGACGGCCGGCGATCTCCCAAGGGATGTGGGCGGCCAGCAGAGCGGCATAGGCGTAGGGGATCATCGGCAGGAAGCGCCACGCGCCGTCGGTCGCCAGGACCGGGTCCTGGTGTTGAAGGATCGCCTCACCGGCCGGTTTGAAGCTGAGCACGAAGTCGACGGGTTGCCACTGTCCCTCGGCGGCGATGGCCACGATGATCAGGCGCAGGCCGATGGCGACGGCCAGGGTCGTGCGCAGTGAGGGGCGCCACTGATAGCGCTCGGCGGCCAGGGCAAGGGCCAGGGCTGCGGCGAGCAGGAGGGTGGTGAGGATGGGCTGGTTCACGCGGTATCGCCCCACAGGCCTGCCGGGGCGCGGAAATCCATGATTACGTCTGTCGTTTCGTCGGGGACATCGTCGTCACGCCGACCAGACTTCCCTGCACACCGTGCGGGTGCCCGACGGGCAGCCACGTGCCGATAACCCTACAGAACTTGCGCATACTCGCAAACGCCGCACTTGACCACTTGAGTGGACTTTACTAGTCATTCTGCTCATTTCGGTCGAGGGCAGCAGTGGATCCTGATGTCCGGGCAGACCCCGGGGCGCCGGACTGCACAATGACCGGTACCCCAGGTCAGGCACTCATCGAGGACGAGCTACACCCCATCGAGATCGCGTGCCAGGCGGCTCAGCCTCCGGCGGCCTCCCTCATGACCTCGCGCGCGTCCCGTTCGAACGACGTCCGGGCCCTGAGCGTAAGAAGCCCGCCGACGATCATCGGGGGCACCAGGATGTACATCCCGGCGAGCAATGACCCGAACCGGTCCGAGGCGACGCCGACGACCAGGGAGCCGAAAGCGCCACCGCCCGTGGTCAGCAGCTGCAGGACGGCGAAACCGAGCCCGCGCGAGGCGGCCGGGACCACGTCCGCCAGGCACGCCGTCCTCTGGTTTGCCGGGTACAGGGCGGCCGGTACCGGCGTCACCCAGGCTGAACTCGCCGACACCTTGGGAGTCAGCCAAGCTCGCATCTCCAAGATTGAACATGGCGAGGTATCCGGCATCGATGTCGTACGAGAGTACATCGCCGCGCTCGGGGGCCACTTGGATCTCGTAGCTACGCTCGGCGACCGAACCTGGAAAGTCGCCTGAGAGGGCGCGCCTATCTGTGGCCAAGCAGTCCAGAGTTTCGACCATGTCAGCCCAGACGCAACCCCCTACCTAGGCCTTCCTGCGAGAGCGGGTGACCGGAATCGAACCCGCGCTGTCAGCTTGGGAACTCTTTCAAGATCATGGCCCCCGGGCAGTGGAAATGCTGACCTGACTGTGTGTTGGGTCGAGTGACCGTGAGTCTCCGAGACTTCCCCGTGGTCGCCAACCGAACGGGCACGGGTTGTCCGACCCACTGGTCAGAAATCCGCACCGACGTTTTTATTGGTCGCTGAGGGAGCAGTAGTGCGAAAATTGATCTATGCGGTACTTCAGTGCGATGGGCTGGACTGCGATCTTTGCCGGGACGGAAACTGAGACCGGACGCATGCGACCGGTGGAGGCATGGGATTCGGCTACAGGGGTGGCGCTTGTCGTTGATCCCCAAAGGGGTGCACTGTGCCCCGTCACCGACTGGCCGGACTTCTCCCACTTGGAACGGGGAGAGCGCGTTGTGAGCGTCATCCCAGGGGGTGGGTGGCGTGCTCACTGGAACGAGGGGTACGACGGCACGCCGGTGACTGAGGCGGTACTTGCTTGGTTGATCCATACTGATGGTGGAGCCACTCCCATCAGCGTTGAACTTGATGGCAACGTTGGCACAGCGGAGTTGGCTGATCGTATTCTCGCGCCCGGACAGGATCTGGACTGAGTTGATTGCAGCAAGAGGCTCGGGCTTGGACTTGTGATCCTGGGCTGACCTTTTTGCTTGGAGCGGGTGAAGGTGGTGTTCGGTACGGGGGCCAGTTTGCGTTCGCCGTCGAGACGTGCGGCGATGTGGTGGTCGAAGGCGATAGCGTTCCAGGCGAAGCGTCCTCCGGGGCGGAGGGAGGCTGCGACGTGCTCAAAGGTGCGACGGCGGTCGGCCCAGGTCGGTAGGTGCTGGAGCGACCGGAACGGGCAGTAGATCAGCGCCGCCGACTCCTCCAGCGTGAGGTCGCGGATGTCGGTCTCTCTGAGATCCAGTTCGATACCCTCTTCGGCCGCGCGGGTGCGGGCTTGTTCGAGCATGGTCGGTGAGGCGTCGATTCCGATTACTCGTCGGCCGGTCGCCTTGGCGATGGGGATCGCGACGCGTCCGTTCCCAACGGCGAGTTCGACCACGGGGCCGTCCGCCTCGCGGGCGAGGCCGACGTAGAAGGCGATGTCGGCGACCATGTGAGCCGACCATTCCTTGTATCGATGCGCGAACGCCTCGTCCCAAGTTGTGGTGGTCATCGGCTCATGATCGCATCGCTGGATCGGCGCGAGCAATCCGATTGGTCGCCCGGCCCGAGCACGGCCGCGCTGCGAGAACGACCCCAGGCCGCATGGACTGTTCCCGATCTTGTGGAATTCTCCTCCGTCAGCCGATGGGCAACCAGGGAAGAGGGGCAAAGCGGGAGCGCCTCACCGGAGAGTGGCTCGTGATCGTTGGGAGTTGGACGGCACCGCTGCGCGGGTAAGAAGCTCTCGGCACGGGAGTCGACATTCATGGGTTCGTCGAGTGCCGCACGTGGGCCCGCGGGCTCGACATCGGTGAGTCCGCTTGGTACGTCGCCATCTCTCTGTCGATGTTGGGAGTGCGCAGAGACTATGACGCCTTCGATCGGCTTGTCCCGGCCGATGGCGGACGGCATCTCAATTCCTCACGCGGCGGTGATGGTCCGAAACTCCACCGGTGCGGAGGCGTCACCGTGCATCACCACATCGATCTCCAACGCCGCCGCCAACCGCACCATCAGCGGAATCGTCGGCATGTGCGCTCCACCCTCCAAGCGGGAGACCTGCGGCTGCGTCATGCCCGCCCGCTCGGCCAGCTCCGTCTGCGACAGGCCAAGCTCGATCCGGCGGCGGTAGACGGCCGCGCCGAGTTCCTGCCCCAGCCGTGCCTCCTCCACCATCGCGGCGTACTCGGGACTCACCTCCTCGCCGGCAAGTCTCTTGGCCTTGATCGTCTTCCACTTGCTATGTCCAGCCATCCTTCAGCTCCTTCCCTCGTAGATCCGATGCGCGATGCCGTGCTCCAAGCCGCCGGCCATGCACTCGACCATCACCTTGCGGGCGCGCTCCACATCGCGCGGCTGCCTGTCTCGCGTCTTGTAGAAGACGGTCAGCAACACCGCCTGGCGACCCTCGGCCAGCCAGTATGTGAGGCGCACCGAGTGGTGTGCGATATCGAAACGCAACTCCCACAACCCGTCACCCAAGTCGCGAGCATGACCGTACGGCATCCTGTCGCCGAATTCAGCGAGCCGTCCGACGGCGGCCTCGACAGCGGCGTGATCCCGGTCGGACAGAGTGTCCAGCCAAGCCTCCACCTCTGGCTCCAGCTCGATGTCGTACAGCTCTTCACTCATGCAACGTAGTATATATGCCAAGCTTTGCATAGTCCGATTTATGCAGGGCGGCAACCATGCGAGATGCGGGCAATCTGATGTTGCGATGGCTAGGACTCAAAGGTCAAGACGAAGTGGGCCGCGCGCGATGAAGATCGTGGCGTGGTTGGGTAGAAGCCGCTCTACGAGATTGAAGCCCAGGTCTCGCAAACCTTCCAGCCTGGGCTTTGGTCGGGAGCGGGTGACGGGAATCGAACCCGATGGCACGCTAATGGCACGACGATCAAGTTGAACTCCGGAAATACATGTAGGAGGTGGCGCGATGTGCGTTGTCGTGGATGGTCGGCGGGTGTCTTCGGAGGCCGATCTTCACCAGTTACTGACGGGGCTTTTGGACTTTGGCCCGTACTACGACAACAACCTCGCCGCGCTCCGGGACAGGTTGAGTACCGATGTGGAGCGACCAGTGGAGTTGGTGCGGACTCATTGGAAGGAAAGTAGGGCCAACCTGGGTGCCGATCTCTTCGACAAGATCCGCCGACTTCTTGACGAAGTTCAGGCGCAAGACGCGGCATGGGGCCTACGCGACCGCTTCACCTTCGAGTTGCACACTGCGCACACCTCGCCTGCCTGATCATCCCGCAGCCGGAGTGCCCCCGGCGGAGGCCGATTATCGGAGACTGTTGTCCATGGGAATGTTCGACGGATACCGGCCGGTTCCGCCACTTCGCTGCCCATGGTGTGGCGGCCTGATGAACGGCAACTGGCAGGGCCAGGACGGCCCGTGCCGCTTATTTGAATGGGTACAGGGCGAGAGGCATTCGCGTGATCCGGGTCCGCAGGCTCGTCCGGAGTACCGCGAGGAGGCTGCGCTGGCCACGCTGCCTGAGGTCTTTGGCATCTACGACTCGTGCGAGGCCGGCCACTGGGTTGAGGCGGAAGGCAAGTGCGTGAATCAGACGTGGACAGAGACCCGACTCCGGCGTGGGGACGAGTACTGCGAGTAGGTCAATTCTGTGTTGAAGCCGGCGTGGTTCCCGCGCGAGACCGGCCCCCAGGCCGCAGCTCGCGCGGGAGGACCGCGCGGGCTGCGGCGGCGCAGCCGCCGCCTTGATACCAACAAGAGCTATTCGGCAGTGTGCTGGCTTTGTCTTGTGGCCTCGCGAGCTTCGGCGATGAGCTCCACGAGATCGGCTACGAGCTTGGGGCTTGCGGCGATAGTCGCGAGGGCGGTCATGCTGTGTGGGCTGCCGTCGAGATCGACCACTGTGGCCCCGGCTTCGCGGGCGATGACGACGCCTGCGGCGGTGTCCCATGGGTTGTTGCTGAGCATGATGTTGGCGTCGATCTTGCCGTGTGCCACCCACGCGAGATCGATCGCGGCTGAGCCGAACATCCGTATGCGCTGGACGCGCGCGGCTAGCTCTTGGGTCAGAGCGAGTCGTGGTTTGTTTTGTTCCTGGGCGTTCTTGCCCACTGCGTAGTCGCCAATGGCGACGATGGCAGCCTCCAGATCCCGGGCGTCACTCACTTGGATATCAGATCCATTGGCTCGGGCGCCGGCCCCTTCGGCGGCCGAGTAGCGGAGGTCGAGGAACGGCAAGTCGATGACGCCGAGAGTGGGCATGTCCTTGTCGACCAAGCCCAAGGAGACTCCGCACAACGGGATGTCATGGAGGAAGTTGGCGGTTCCGTCCACTGGGTCCAGTGCCCACATCAGGCCGTCGCCGGTTCGGCTGACACCCTCCTCTTCGCCGAGGAATCCGATTTCTGGTGTCTCGCGAGACAGGAACTCCCGTACGGCGTGCTCGACGGCGTAATCCACCTCGGTTGCCATGTCGCGGTCGCCCTTGGCGGTGACGACGCCTGGGGCCTTGGTTCGGATGATCTCGCTGGCGATCGATACGGCGCGTTCGGCGATGGGGAGAAGAGTTCGGGCGTCGATGGTCATGCAGGTTTGCTCCGCTCCCACATATCCCTGAACACCTGGCCGAAGACGGGAAACAGCCCCTCCGCGGCGG
This sequence comes from Nonomuraea purpurea, assembly GCF_042650645.1. Classification (NCBI taxonomy): domain Bacteria; kingdom Bacillati; phylum Actinomycetota; class Actinomycetes; order Streptosporangiales; family Streptosporangiaceae; genus Nonomuraea; species Nonomuraea purpurea. Next base: position 39,049 of record NZ_JBHSBI010000023.1, on the reverse strand, counting down.
TGTTGTCTTTGATCACGAAGGTTGGCGAGTCGACTCCGCGGGATTGCGGTAGGTACGGCTGGACCACGCAGAGCGCTCGGTCAACGATCAGCAGGTTGAAGCGGATCGTCTCGTCGTAGACGTGGAGTTCCAGCCGCTGGGCCGAGGCGGTTTCGAGTCGATCGCGCAGCCTGGTCAGCATGGTGATGTTGAGTGCTGTGAGGGTCGTCAGAGTGCCGTCGGTGTAGCGCTCTTCTGCTTCGCGGGCGCGGATCGCCTGGCCCTTGGGGTCGAGGAAGAGGCAGCGGATACGGGTGCCGGAGTCCAGCAGGCGCCTGAGTTGATGGTCGGGGTAGCTCTGGCAGATGATGTTGAGCGACAGGCCCGCCGCGTTGATCTCGTTCGCGCCGTCGAACATCGTCGATGCGGGATACGCGGATGAGAAGGCGGATCGGCTGCTGAAGACGGCGGTTACGTCGGCCATCTGCGGCATCGCGCAGGCTGCAACCTCGGGCCCGGCGGCGCTTTGGGCTGGCTCTGGCGATGCCCTCGGCGGGGGGACCTCGACGGCGCTCGTGGAGAACAGCTCACGTGCCGACTTGCCGGGGAACATCGCTTCCAAGACGCGGCAGTGGCCGGAGTAGGGCAAGCCCTTGAGTTCGCCTGTCAGCCATCGATGGAGCTGCGCGCGGCTCGGCCAACCACCCTGCAACGACGGGTCCGCCTTCTTGGCGGCTTTGTCGTACTCCTTACAGAACGTGCTGTAGGTCTGCCAGTGGCGTTGCGTCAGAAGGGTCTTCAACAGGATCGGCTGTTCAGTCATGATCCGCGCCTCGGGCTGGGGTCCCATACAGGCTCAGGTTAGCGACAGAGACGGGCTTGGACGAGACAAGGAGGAGACGAACGGAGACGAATTGGTCACAGACGGTACTCGCGGGCGATCGAGACGTGACAGTTCCTTGGGCAATCCTCGTTGCATGACTGCGCGATGTGACTCTTGCTCGGGGCGGGGCTGGAAATACGTCAGCCTTCGCCGGGCTGTTGTGGCGGCTGAGAACCCCGGTGGCGCCGTCTCGGACGACAGGCACTGGGACGACTGCTGGCGGTGCAACGGGACCGGAGAGGCGGGTGCGCTGTCGTGACGATGGACACCGACTGCTTCAGCTTCCATGTCGCTCCGCCGCAACCGGATCACATGCGCCTGGTCTGGCAAGAGCCCTACAAGGCGGAGGGCCTGGTTCGGGTGACCGCCTACACCTGTGACTACGAAGACACGGTATACGAGCTGTGCTGCGTTACCGCAGGTGAAGACGCTTGTCCAATGACTGGGAGCGATCTACCGGCAAGTGGGAGGTGCCGGGCCTGCCGGGCGCAGGGGTGGCGCTGGGCGCGCAGGAGCCGTGCTGACGTGTTGTGCCGTTTCGACGGGACGGCGGTCGACCTTGTGCGGGTGGATTGCTTCGAGTGCTCAGGTGTCGGAAGAAGGCGGGCGTCGTAGTGGAGATCATCGCGGACTGCATGAGTCCGCACGCCGGAGAGGCGCAGGAGGGTCATATGCAGTTGGTCTGGCGGGAGCCGTTCCAGGTAGAAGAACGCGCCCGCGTGGTGGCCTGGACGTGCCACTGCCGGACGATCGTGTACGAGCTATGCCGGGCGGCAGGGCAGTCGTACATTCGCCGGACGTCCTTCGGTAAGGACGGTCAGACGGTCCACGAGACCTATCGGTGGTCGCTCGCGGAGGCCGCCAAGGTCTGGGATGCCTTGCTGAAAGGTCAAGCCCGATGAGGACACGGCGGCACGGTTGATGGGGTCGCCCCGCGTCGTCGCTCTTCAGGGGAAGCTCATCTGCTGGAAGAAGGGGTTACCCAGGCAGCATGCGCTAATGGCCTGCTTGCCTGGACAAGCATGTTGAACGTGGAGTCCGATGTCATTTGAGTACGCGCCGGTCAGCCCCTCGGGACTCGAGGCCACCTGGGCGTATGCCGGTCGAGTGACCGTGAGTCCCCGTGGCTCCCCGCTGATCGCTCTACGAACGGGCTGACTGCGGGTACGGCACGAGCCCGCAGTCAGCCCGGAAGTGGCTCCGGTAGCCGGCTTTCCAGGCGGCTTGGGGGCCGTGGACGGTGGTCCGCTTGCCGGCTTCGCCGGGAGGAGGGCCGACCGGGTGCCAGAGTGCGTGGAAAACTGGTTTCCCATCGGGGCTTCGACCTGTACGGTGCGACTGCCGGAGGGATCGGCACCCCCGGCGACGGAGAGGAGGTGAGCGCGATGTCGAGTTCGACCGTCGTGCCGCCCGTCCGCCGTACCCGCGGCTGAGACCGGGCGGCTCCACTTCACTCACTGGAGCTTTCGATGACCGAAATCCAACGTCCGCCGCTGACCGCCGGCGAGCGGGCACAACTGACCGGATGGCTCGACCTGCAGCGTTCCTTCGTCCGGATGAAGTGCGAGGGGCTCAGCGAAGAGGACGCCCACCGCGTGCTCCTGCCCACGTCCCCGTTGATGACGGTGGCCGGGGTGGTCGCGCATCTGCGCTGGGTCGAGTACTCGTGGTTCCACATCGGCCTGCTCGGTGTGCCCGACACCGGCCAGACTCCGTGGACCGAGGGCGAGCATCCCGACGCGGAGATGTTCGTCGACGATGTGCCCCTGGCTCGATTGCTCGACGAGTACGACGCCGAGTGCGCGCGCTCCAACGCGGCGATCGCCGACCTCCCCCTGGACACCGTCGAACGCGGGCATCCTGAGGAAAAGGCGGCGTCGCTGCGGTACATCCTCTGCCACATGATCGAGGAGACCGCCCGCCACGTCGGGCACCTGGACATCATCCGGGAACTGCTCGACGGCGCGACCGGCTACCAGAAGATGGACTGACCACGAGCAGGTCCCGCGGACTTCGATACACGGCCTAGCCAGGGCGCGGCGGGCTTTGATCGTCGCGGGCGCTGTCAGTCCTCACCGACGTTTCGCTCGGCTGGTGGAGTGCTCCCGATCTTGTAGACGCTCTCTCCGTCAGCGGATGGGCAACCAGGGAAGAGGGTCAAAGTGGGAGCGCTTCACCGGACGAGTGGCTCGTGATCGTTGGGAGCTGGACGGTACCGCTGTGCGGGCAAGGAGCGTCAGCTTGGGAACCGGCTACTGATCTTGCCGTAATGAGCTGCGAAGATAGGGGTGCAGGTTGGAGCGGTCGGTTGGCCTTGAGTGTCCGTGAGTGACCGCGGTTCCTCGCCTGTTCTGGCACGGATCTGGCACGACGATCAAGTCTGCGGCTGACACCGCCTCAGTTATCTGAGGAGTAGACGATGGCTGCCAGGAGCTGACGGTCGTAGGGAAGTCTTACTAGGGTGAACAGCTTGTCCGGGGTCCAGAACGTCTCCAAAGGCCCGGGGCGCCAGATCTCGTTGTTGTCGAGAAGGGCTTGAAGGTAAGCGCGTTGGGCTTCGTTCAGAGGGCTGTTCGCGGAGAATCGCTGAGGTGGTGGGAAGGCTGCTTCCAATAGGAAGCCCCAGTCTGGATATCCAGTGGAATGGCCCGCCCTGGCTGCCACCGCCAGCGCTGTCGGCAGTAGTTCGGCAAAGTCTGGCACGCGCCGTACAGCCTCACTGACCAGGTGGCTTGGCGAGTGGTAGTCGGTGCCCAGTAGCAGCAGATGCGGATCGGGATACCAATCGGCGAACTGGTCCGGATCGGCAATCGCGTCGAGGATGACTCGTGTCCCGTCCGGGTCGTCCGCGAGGTTGGATGCGGAGGCCGCCAGGAGCCGGATGCGCGGGTCTTGGTCGAAGAGAAAGTCTCTGTTTACGGCACCGATCTGGTCGAGCTCGACGAGCGTCTTGGCCTTCTCGTAGGAGGTGTCGGCATTGCGTGCGCGGCTCTCGATCAGGGTGATGATCTCAGTCCGTCGGCTCGCGACCGTTGGCACCTGGCATAGCAGCGCTGCCGTGGTCGTGGCGGCCACCCGAGTGTGGAGATCGTTGTCCTTAAAGCACCGGATGACAGGATCCACCAGGGCGGGTGAGACAGCTCGACACTGAATGATGGCCTCATAGCCCTCAGTATCCGGTTCCTCATTTCGCGCACTGGAAGAATCGCTCTTGCGAGGAGTGCAGTATGCCTCCCAAAGCTCACTCTCCGTCCTGTCAGGCTCGGTACCCTCAGCTACCACGGCGAGAAAGCTGAGAAGATACGCGCGCACGGGCTCCGGCGGCCACCCGTTGACCGAGATCGACTGATCGAACTGCGGATTTGCGAGTAGGCCGGCGACCACGAGGGCTGCGGGGGCTGTGGCGGGGTAGACGGAGCTTTGGTGGGTGACCGCTCCGTAGAGGTGCTCAACCGTCTCGACCCACGCGGTGTCGTCATCGTCCGATAGGCGCTGGAGATGACCCGGTGAATCCGTAGCTGGCCCGTAGGCATGCGACAAGCGTGACCAGTCGTGCGCGTGCAGAGCATCCCATCCCAAAAGCATCCCGACATTCTGCCGCAAGGGACGCCGGACCAGGCTGAGAAGCCAGGAGACAGAGCGGAAAGGCCTCTAATCCGGACCTTCATACTGAGAGCGGGTGACGGGAATCGAACCCGCGCTGTCAGCTTGGGAACTCTTTCAAGCTCATGGTCTCTGAACAGGGGAAACGCTATCCTGGGCATCAGTTGGTCCAGTGATCGTGAGTCCCCCTGAGTCACTGTTGATCGCTCTGCGAACGGGCACGCAGCGGGCACGGCGATCAGCCTGCCCAACCTGGTTTGCTGCGCGCGGCGTGCACCCGACCCTGACTGATATGCCCCGGGAGCCATGACGGTCGAGGCGGGTACGGCGAGCATGAGCGCGATACGTGAAGAACTGCATGCAGTGGTCGATCGCCTTCCGAAAGACCGCGTGCAGCTAGCTTTCGCGCTTGTTTCTTGAGACGGCCAGTCTTGTCGGTGCCGCTTTGCTTGCGCGACGTCTCAGGCATCCGCGGCCAGGAGCCCTGTCAAGAGATCCCAGTGGTGGAGAGATGCCTCAGGTCGGCATGTCGATGGTCAGTCCGGCTGTCTGGGCAGCATCGGCCAGTCGTTTGTCGTACGTGACGAATGAAGTGAGCTGGGAGCGAATGCGGAGAGCAGTTGCCAGGTGGATAGCGTCCAGGCTCCGTACGGTAACCGGTCTCACAGTCTGGGCCAGGATGCGAATGCCGGCGTCTAGTTCCACCAACTCGATCAGGTCGAGGACCAGATGAAGTCGAGCGACGGCTTCTGGGGCGTAGCGCGTTAGGGCCCGTGATGACTCGATCTCCAGCAGAACCGAACTCGTCCACCCGGTTTCGGCCCGTTCATCGAGCCAGTCGCGCAATGCCTGCGACTCGGCCTCGGCGTGGACGAGTTTCACGACGGCGGTCGAGTCGAGATAGATCATCAGCGTTCGTCCTCGCGACTATGGGCGATCTCCGCGGCGATGTCGATGCCGTCCGGTTCGCCGAGCGGCATACGCAGGACAGCGCGACGCATAGCGGCAGCGCGCTCCTTCCGGAGGGCGGCTTCCAGCACTGCTTGGCGGATAGCCGCCGAGCGTGAGCTGCCGTCATGAGTGAGGACATCCAGTGCGTGCTCGGTCTCCGAGTCGCTGCGAATGGTGATGGTCTCAGCCATGAAGCCAACGTAAGACATTTTGTCTTACGTGGCAAGCCCTGGCCCGCCTCCTTTAGTGGCGCATGCCCGGCGCGGAACAATGATGTTGGCTCCCCGGCGTGGACATACATCGGGGACTTAAAGCAACGGCAAAGCGACGCGCCGTTGAAGCCCCTGCGGGAACGTCTGAACTGCGGAAACGTGAGAGCCTGCCGCAGTGATCAGCCACAGCGCGATCACGACCTGTATGGGTGTGGTGACTGACCCATAGGTCTAGTCGCGCTTGGGCCAGATCAGGCCTGGTCGGTCCAGATGAAACCCTTGTTGCGGCACAGGCAGAAGGGGTGGCCGATCGGGTCGGTGTAGACCCGCCAGCCGTAGCCGTCGGGGCCGACGAAGTCCTGCTGCAGCGTCGCGCCGAGGTCGAGGACGCGGCGCTGCTCGGACTCGATCTCGTCCACTTCGAAGTCGAGGTGGAACTGCTTGGGGTGCTCGCTGTCGGGCCACTGCGGAGCGCGGTAGTCGTCCACCCGGATGAAGGCCAGCTCGACCTCGCCGAACTTGATGCCGGCCCAGTTCTCGTGGCTGCCTTCCTTGATCGGGCGGCCCGTCACCTCGGAGTAGAAGGCCGCCAGCTTCATCGTGTCCGGGCAGTCGATGATGAAATCGGTGAGTCGCAGCATCCCGCGATCTTGTCACAAGATCAAGGGAGCCTAGGGGGCTGTACCCGAGCTGTCCTCTGCGTGGACGCAGTGGCGGGGCCGGCGACGGCGCGTCTCTGGTCGGCGGGTGAGGCTTGGTACGGCGAGCGCTGTGTACGGCGGGCGGCCCGTGTTCGACCAGACATCCGGCCGAACACCACGGGCTTGTGGGTCTCGGCGGTGAGTTCCACGAGGTCAGCCACGAGCTTGGGGCTGGCGGCGATGGTCGAACGGGCACTCATGCTGTGCGGGCTGCCATCAAGGTCAACCACGGTGGCTCCGGCCATGATGAGCAAAGTTGAATCGGATCATCTCGCCGTAGACGTGGAGTTCAAGGCGCTGGGCGGACGTGTTGTCGAGTCGATCGCGCGATCTGGCCAGCCGGTGACCGGGGTAGCTCTGGTAAAGGATGTTGAGCGACAGACCTGCTGGGTTGATCTCCTTGGCGTCGTCGAACATCGACGAGGCCGAGTATGTGAAGGAGAAGGCCGAACGGCTGCCAAAGACCGCGGTCACGTCGGCCACCTACGACATGGAGCAAGCTGCGATGTCGAGGCCGGCGCTTTGACCGGCTCAGGCTCCTTCCTCTGCACTGGGGCACTCGGAGAAGGACCATTTCGAACGATCAACGAAGCCCGCCCGGGGCGGGCATTAGCCGGCCCACCGAGTAACCAGGCAACGGGCGGGCCGACGGCGAGCGAAGCGAGCGGGCTTGTCGGGGGGTCGAAGGGGGCGGAGCCCCCTGGGAGACACAGTCTGGAACATCAATGCGCGAAGCGCTCCGAGTGGAAGGCCATGCAATGAGGCCACGAGAACCGGTTGGAGCGGGTGACGGGAATCGAACCCGCGCTGTCAGCTTGGGAACTCTGCACAAATGGCCGGGGAGACGAGCCTGGCGAGGCGTAGACTCCGAGCATGAGCGCGATGCGTGAAGAGTTGCATGCTCTGGTCGATCGGCTTCCGGATGACCGTGTCCAGCCGGCTCTCGCACTTGTCCGCGAGAACCTCGAGACCGCTGGTCGGCGTGAGCGAGCGCTGGCCATTATGGAGCGGGTTCAGGAGCGGATGCGCGGTGTGACGGGCGTCGACGAGGAACTGGACCGTCTCCGGGAAGGCGCGCGTGGCTGACGCGTACGTCGTGGACACTGGTGTGTTCCTACGGTGCGTCGATCAACCTGGCCACGAGCACGCCCGCCAGATCCGGGACGACTTCCTGCACGGCCGGTAAGACTGGAGACGGCGGACTTCGCGCGGATTGAGGTTGCCGGAGTGCTGCGCAAGAAGGGTCGGCTGTCCGCAGATGAGTTCATTGCGGCCGTTCGGATCATTGACGAGCTCGGTGTCCGGATTTATCCCGTGGACGCCGACCGGTTGGAGCGGGCCGCCGCCCTGGCGGTGCGGTTGACGTTGCGCATGTATGACGCTGTCTTCGCACAGCTTGCTCTCGATCAAGAGATTCCGCTGCTGACCACCGACGCAAAACTCCACCGGGCGCTTGATGGCGTCGTCGAGACCGAACTTCTTAAGACGCAAACCCTCAGTGATCACCGCTGAGCGGTGGGACTGAACGCTGTTACACGAACACTGGAGCGGGTGACGGGAATCGAACCCGCGCTGTCAGCTTGGGAAGCTGATGTTCTGCCATTGAACTACACCCGCGTACGACTCGCAGTCGCGTCCCCCTACTGTAGCGGAAACTTGGGGCACAACAGCAATCCCGGGGCCCCGGAGATTCCTGGCGGGCGGTAAGTTGCTCTGCGTGCTGCTATCTGACCGAGACATCCTTGCTGAGATCGACGCCGGGCGGCTTGGGCTCGATCCGTTCCATCCGGAGATGATCCAGCCTTCCAGTATCGACGTGCGGCTGGATCGGTACTTTCGAGTGTTTGAGAACCATCGGTATCCGCACATCGATCCGTCTGTGGAGCAGCCGGATCTGACGCGGATGGTGGAGCCGGATGGGGATGAGCCGTTCGTCCTGCATCCGGGGGAGTTCGTGCTGGCCTCCACCTATGAGACGGTCACCTTGCCGGATGATCTCGCTTCTCGGTTGGAGGGGAAGAGTTCGCTGGGGCGGCTCGGGTTGTTGACGCATTCGACGGCGGGGTTCATCGATCCGGGGTTCAGCGGGCATGTGACGTTGGAGTTGTCGAACGTGGCGACGTTGCCGATCAAGTTGTGGCCGGGGATGAAGATCGGGCAGTTGTGCGTGTTCCGGCTCAGTTCGCCGGCTGAGCATCCTTATGGGTCGGCCAAGTACGGGTCGCGGTACCAGGGGCAGCGGGGGCCCACTCCGTCCCGGTCGTTCAGGAACTTCCATCGGACCAAGGTCTGAGCTGGACGTGTGGTGGCCGGGTGCCGAGGTCGGGCCCGGCCAGTTTTTTGCCCGCGGACGGGGCAGTTGGGACCCTCGGGTATCGGTCGAAAATGGGACCAAAGTACTCTGTGCTGCGGTGTCTTACAACATACGTAGGGTAGCCAGAAGGAGAAGAGAACATGAAGTTCGCATTTCGCCTGGTAACCCGTACCCTTTCCACGGACCATCCCCGCACATCTGGAGAACGACGTGCGCCTGCGTCTCACGCCACGTGAGGACAGCTACTACGACCTGTTCGCCGACTCCGCGAACAATCTGGTCACTGCATCCCGCCTGCTGGTAGAGATCATCAGCGAGGGATCGGACAGGGAGGCCCTGGCCGAGAAGATGCGCGCCTGCGAGCACGCCGGTGACGAACGCACCCATGCGATCATGAACCGGCTCAACGAGAGCTTCATCACGCCGTTCGATCGCGAGGACATTTACCGGCTCGCCTCGAACCTCGACGACGTGATGGACGCGATGGAGGCGGCCTCCGACCTCATCGTGCTTTACCAGATCGATCATCTGCCCAAGGACGTCGTCCGCCAGGTCGAGGTGCTGGAGCGGGCCGCCGAGTTGACGGCCGAGGCCATGCCGCGGCTGCGGTCGATGAAGAACCTGAACGAGTACTGGATCGAGGTCAACCGCCTGGAGAACCAGGGCGACCAGGTCTACAGGAGGCTGCTGGCCAAGCTGTTCAGCGGCGAGTACGACGCGCTCACCGTCATGAAGATGAAGGAGGTCGTCGACGCCCTCGAAGAGGCGGCCGACGCCTTCGAGAGCGTGGCCAACACCGTCGAGTCGATCGCGGTCAAGGAAAGCTGAGCCCAGTGGACCTCACGCTCGCCCTCGTCATCGGCGTGGTCGTCATCGCACTGGTCTTCGACTACACCAACGGGTTCCACGACGCGGCGAACGCCATCGCGACCTCCGTATCGACCAGGGCTCTCACCCCGAGGGCCGCTCTGTTCATGGCCGCGGCGATGAACTTCATCGGCGCTCACCTGGGCACCGGTGTGGCGCAGACGGTCGGCAGCGGCATCATCGACGCACCTGACGGCTCACATGGCCTGGTCATCGTGGCCGCGGCGCTGATCGGCGCGATCACCTGGAACCTGATCACCTGGTACTTCGGGCTGCCCTCCTCCTCCAGTCACGCGCTGATCGGCGGTCTGGTGGGCTCCGCCCTGGCTTCGGCCAGCCTTGTGCACTGGGACGGCGTCATCGAGAAGGTCGTCATTCCGATGGTGCTGTCTCCGTTGATCGGGTTCACGCTGGCCGCGTTGATCATGATCGCAATATACTGGATCTTCCGCAACAGCCAGCCCGCCAAGACGAACCGGGGCTTCCGCTACGCGCAGACCGTGTCGGCCGCGGCCATGGCGCTCGGGCACGGGCTCCAGGACGCGCAGAAGACGATGGGCGTGATCTTCCTGGCGCTCACCGTCGGCGGTTACGCCGGCAAGGGCGATCCCATCCCGCAGTGGGTCATCCTGGCCGCCGCCGGGGCGATCTCGCTGGGTACGTACGCCGGTGGCTGGCGCATCATGCGCACGCTGGGCCGGCGCATCATCGCGCTCGACCCGCCCCAGGGGTTCGCCGCGGAGTCGGCGGCGGCGACCGTGCTGTACGGTGCGGCCATCGGGTTCGGGGCGCCCATCTCCACCACGCACACGATCACCTCGGCGATCATGGGCGTGGGGGCGACCAAGCGGCTCAGCGCCGTTCGGTGGGGAGTGGCCGGGAACATCGTGACCGCCTGGATCCTCACCATTCCGGCCGCCGCCCTGGTGGCCGCTCTGTCGTACTTCGCCCTCCACGCCATCGTGGAGTAGCACTCAGACCGCGTACATCACGTCCACGTCCCAGCGGCTGAAGCCGAGGGACTCATACAGCCTGATCGCAGCCGTGTTGGCCTCGTCCACGTACAGCATCGCCTGGGCGGGGCCGCGCGAGCGCAGGTGGTTGAGGCCGGCCAGGGTGAGGGCCTTGCCGAGGCCGGTGCCCTGCTGGGAGGGGTCGACGCCGACCACGTACACCTCGCCGAGGGGTTCGTGGCCGTGCTCGGAGGAGCCGTGGATCTTCGTCCAGTGGAAGCCGGCCAGGCGGTCGCCGCGGAAGGCCAGGAAGAACCCCTCGGGGTCGAACCAGGGCTCCTGTTCGCGTTGCCGCAGGTCGTCCAGTGTCCAGGTGCCCTGTTCTGGGTGGTGGGCGAAGGCGGCGGCGTTGACCTTGAGCCAGGCGTCCTCGTCCTGACTGGGGACGAACGTGCGCAAAGTCACACCTTCGGGCAGGTCGAAGGGGTCGAGCGGGGCGAACAGGGAGCGGCGCATCTGCCAGAGGGAGCGGACGCGTTCGAAGCCGAACGCAGTCGCCAGCGCGCCCGCGCCCGCTTGGTCACCGTGCGCCCACAGTCGCAGCCTGCCGTCCGCGAGGTCGAGTACGTCCCGCAGCAGCCGTCGGCCGTTGCCCTTGCGGCGATGCGCGGGATGGATGACCAGTTCGGCGCTCGGGCCCTCAACCTCGTCCGTGGAGTCGATGTGGGCGTAGCCCGCCAGGGTCGCGTCGTCGTAGAGGAGCAGCGAACGCGCCCGGGGGTCGCCGCCGTATCTGAGGTGGAGCATCACGTGTTCATTGAGCGGGCGGACGCCGTCGGCCTCCGTCGCCGCTTCGACAAGGCCGAGCACGTCGGCGATTTCGTGGTCATCGAGTCGTTCCCTGATCTTCACAAGCAGGCTCACAGAACGAACTCTAGGCGTATGACTGGCAAATAACGCCATGTGACAGCCCGGCAAATCGTTACCTTTGGGACATTGGCTGCATAGGTTGCCGCCGTAATGTCTTGGGCCATGATGTCTCGTTCCTTCCTCCGGCTTGCTCTGGCCGGAGCAGTCGCCTCCGGGGCGGTGCTTCTGGCCGGTCTCCCGGCGGAAGCGGGCAAAGCCCCACGTACGGTGCCCGTACGGCTGCTCGCGCTCAATGATTTCCACGGTAACCTCGAGCCCGCGACCGGGTCGTCCGGTCGCATGGTGGACGAGCACGGCAACACCGTCGACGCCGGTGGCGCGGCCTACGTCGCCACGCACATGAAGGCCATGTCCGACAAGAACACCATCGCCGTGGCCCAGGGCGACCTCATCGGCGCGTCGCCGCTGCTCTCGGCGGCCTACCACGACGAGCCGTCGGTCGAGTTCCTGGGCAAGCTGGGTCTCGACGTGGCCGCGGTGGGGAACCACGAGTTCGACGAGGGCTACGCCGAACTGCGGCGGATCATGAAGGGCGGCTGCCACCCGGTGGACGGGTGCTCGCCCGCCGGGCAGTGGAAGGGCGCGAGCTACGACTACGTCGGGGCCAACGTCCTGTTCAAGAACCCCAAGGAGAAGACCGACGCGCTGGCCGGACTGGGCAAGCCCGGGCAGGTCAACAAGCTGCTGTCGGATTGGGGCGTGCCCGCGCTGCCGCCGGTGAGCGTCAAGTGGATGAACGGGGTGCCGATCGGGTTCATCGGACTCGTCACGCAGACCACGCCCGACATCGTCTCGAGTGACGGGATCAAGGATCTCAAGTTCGTGGACGAGGTCAAGGCCGCGAACGTGGCGTCCAAGCTGCTCAAGCTCCTCGGGGTGAAGGCGCAGGTCGTGCTCATGCACGAGGGCGACCAGGTCACGGCCGGGCAGTCGCCGGACGCGTGCAGCGCGATCCCGGGGGCGGGCAACCGGATCGCCACGCAGGTGGACCCCGAGATCGACGTCATTCTGAGCGGGCACTCGCACCAGGCCTACATGTGCCGGGTGAAGGACCCGGCGGGCAAGGAGCGGCTGTACTCGCAGGGCGGATCGTTCGGGCGGGTCATCACGCAGGTCGACCTGAAGGTGGACACCAAGACGGGGGACATCGACCGGGCCTCGGTCGTGGCGGACAACCAGGTGGTCACTCGGACAGTCGCCGCAGATAAAGATATTTCCGACTTCGTGGATGTGTGGAAAGACCGCGTCAAGGACGTCGCCGACAAGGCCGTCGGCAAGATCACCGCCGAAATCACGAACACGCCTGCGCCGTCCGGTGAATCCCCGCTCGGCAACCTCATCGCGGACTCGCAGCTCGCCGCCACCAAGACCGGCGGAAACGCGCAGATCGCACTGATGAACCCGGGCGGGGTGCGCGCCCCGCTGACGTACGCGACCTCGGAGGCCGGCGAAGGCGACGGGGTCGTCACGTACGGGGAGGCGTTCACCGTGCAGCCGTTCAACAACCTCACGCAGGTTGTCACGCTCACGGGGGCGCAGCTCAAGACGGTGCTGGAGCAGCAGTTCACGGGCGGGCCCAACAACCAGGCCTTCACCAAGATCCTGCAGCCCTCGGCGAACTTCACCTACACCTACAGCCGGAGCGCGGCGTGGGGGTCGAAGGTGTCGGACATGAAGATCGACGGGACGCCGGTGACGGACACGCAGTCGATCCGGGTGGCGGCGAACAACTTCCTGGTCGGCGGGGGTGACGCGTTCCTGGGGTTCCGCGACGGGACGGAGCTGTGGAGCGGGCCGCTCGACATCGACGCCTTCGTGGATCACCTGGGCAAGAACAACCCAATCGCTGCCCCGACGACTGATCGCATCACCGTGGTGGATTGATTTCCCTCTCCGTTCGGCCCGTTCCCGTTTCCGGGGGCGGGCCGATTATTTAAGGGCCTCTTTCAAGGGCTTCCTTCCTGTACGGCAAGCCAACCCGGCGCCAACCACCGTACGGCGTTCAGGGCCTCCAGGGGGACGGCCTCTGACCCGCACGCATGCCCCGCCGTAACGGCGAAACGGATACCGACTGGCGGCCCGACCCCTTGCCCGGTTACGCGGCCCGATTTCTGCTCAGCCGCGCGGTTCGACTGCTCGCTCGGTTGCCGAGGGGTTTTTCTCGCCTGGTTGGGTGGTCAGCCACTTGGTTTTGATTTCTGCTTCCAGGTCTATCCCGTGGTGGCGGGCCATGAGGAGTACGTGGCACAGGACGTCTGCCATTTCCGCTCGGAAATTCGCGTCCAGTTCCTGCTCCGTGCGGCCCTTCTTCCTGGCTCGGCCGGTGAGCATGAGGAAGGCCTGGGTCAGTTCTCCGATTTCCTCCTGCAGCTTGAGCAGGAACCAGGTGTCGTCGCGTGCGATTCCGATCGCGTTCGCGTACTGCCGGGAGACGGATTCGACCTCGTCGGAGAGCTGGCGCAGATCCATGGCACCGAGTTTAGGTGGCGGGGTCATTTCTGCTCGGGCGGCGGGGCATACAGGGGAAGGTTGACGACGAAACGGGCGCCGGGTGAGTGGTCGGCGACGGTGAGGGTGCCCTGGTGGGCCATGGCGATCTCGCGTGACAGGGGGAGGCCGAGGCCGCTGCCGCCCTTGTCCTTGGCTCTGGCGCTCTCCAGTCGCGTGAACCGCTCGAAGATCCGTTCTCTGGCCTCCGGTGGCACGCCGTCCCCGTCGTCGGTCACCGTCACGATCACGCGGTCCCCTTCCACCTTCGCCTCCACGTCGATCCTGGTGGCGGCGTGTCTGGTGGCGTTGTCGAGGAGATTGGTGAGGAGGCGGTCGAGTTGAATGGGCGAGCCGAGCACCGGGCACGCCTGACAGGCGGCGAGGACGATGGGTACCCGGCTGCCTTCGCGGCGGTTTATCTGCTCCTCGGCCAGGCGGCACATGTCCACCTCGCGGCGGTTCACGGCGGCGCCGGCGTCGAGCCTGGCCAGCATCAGCAGTTCGTCGATGATGTGGGTGATGCGGTCGGCGGCGGCCAGGGCTTGTGCGCCGGTGGTCTGCCAGTCCGTCTCGTCGGGGTAGGTGTTGGCCAGTTCGAGCTGGGCCCGCAGGGCGGAGATGGGGCTGCGTAGCTCGTGGGAGGCGTCGGCGACGAAGCGGCGCTGGGTCTCGGCTGAGCGTTCGAGGCGGTCGAGGGTGTCGTTCGTGGTGGTGGCGAGGTGGGTGATCTCGTCGCCGGTTTCGGGGACGGGGACGCGGCGGCTGAGGTCCTTGCCGGTGATCTCGGCCATTTCGGCGCGGATGCGTTCGACGGGGCGCATGGCGAAGCCGACCATGGTCCAGGTGAGGGCGGCGACGCTCAGGAGGACGAGCGGCGTGCAGAGGAATACCAGGACATATATCCATTTGAGGGCGCGATCGACGTCCGCCATGGACGTCGCCCCGTACACCGTGGCAGGGCCGGTCGGCGTGTCCACCGTGAGCGCCATGATCAGAAAGTGTGCCTCGGGCACGTCCTTCTGCGAGAGGAAGATCTCTTTGGTGTAAATGGTTTCGGGCTTGGCTGGGTGGAGCGCCACCAGTTGGGGGTTCCGGGGCCGGCCGAGACTTCGGGCGAGCACCTCGCCGTTCGCCGAGACGACTTCGAGCAGGTAGATGCGTGCCGGGGCCACCAGGGACGGCGGGAGCTGTCCGGCCTTGGCCTGGCTCGCCACCCGCCGCACCGCCAGTTCGATTCTGCCCTGAACGATGTCGTAGAGGTTGCCGGGGACGGTGATCAGGGTGAGGGCGGACGCGCCCGTGAAGACCAAGGCCGCGATCAAGGTCGCGATCAAGGTCAGGCGCGCCCGGATCGAGCGTGGAAAGAGCCGTTTCATCTGTTCGGTCCCGCCCCCGTGTCACTATCTGTGACTGGTACCCATCTGCGGGGCCTTTTCGCCATGCTGGGGCCGCTGACGTGCGCTTATGGATGGCTACCGGCCGCTTCGCCACAAATACCAGGGTCCGTCGAAGGGGTAGGAGAGTGAGCAGGACGACCCAGGCGAGCCCGAGCACCGACCAGACCGGAAAACCAGTACCAACCAGGTGAAATCCCACCCGGGCAGGCTCGCCATGGAGAAGGTCGCCAGGCCCACGAGTAAGACGGCCACCAGCTCCGGAAAAGGCGCGAGTCGGCTTCAGAGCCGTGATCCTGGCTTTCGCTCGTGGCGATTCCGCTGAGGGCGTGCGCACCTTCCGCACAGGAATTCCGCAGGCCAGGCTGAGGCCATGAGAGTTTTGGTGCTCGGCGGTACGGAGTTCGTAGGGCGGGCGGTCGTCGACGAGGCGCTGGCCTTCGGGTGGCAGGTGACGACGTTCAACCGGGGCAGCAACGAGCCGCAGCCCGGCGTGACGGCGCTGAGCGGTGACCGGTCGGCGCCGGGCGGGCTGGCCGCGCTGGAACACGGCGAATGGGATGTCGTGATCGACACCTGGTCGTGGGCTCCCTCGGCGGTCGCGGACGCGGCGACGCTGCTGGCCGGGCGGGCCGGTCATTACGTCTACGTGTCGAGCAGGTCCGTCTACGCCGGGCCGGTGCCGTTCGGGGCCGACGAGAGCGCGCCGGTGGTGACCTCGCCGGACGCCGGCGAGTACGCGTGGAACAAGGCGGAGGCCGAGCGGGGAGCGGTCGCCGCGTTCGGGGACCGGGCGGTGCTGGCCAGGGCGGGGCTGATCATCGGCCCGTATGAGAACATCGGCCGCCTGCCGTGGTGGCTCACCCGGATCGCGCGCGGCGGCCCGGTACTCGCCCCCGGGCCCGCCGACCTCGCCCTGCAGTACGTCGACGCACGCGACCTGGCCCAATGGTGCCTGCGGGCGGGCGAACGCGGGCTCGGCGGGGCGTTCAACGTGGTCAGCCCTTCTGGGTACGTCACGATGCGGGGGCTGCTCGAAACCTGCGTCAAGGTGACCGGGTCGGATGCCGACCTGCGGTGGGTCGAGGCGGAGCGGATCCTGGCGGCGGGCGTCACGCCGTGGATGGACCTGCCGATCTGGCTCCTGGGCGACGACTACGACTTCATGCACGGGGGCGAGGTGTCCAAGGCGGTGGCGGCGGGGCTGCGGTTCCGTCCGGTGGAGGAGACCGTCGCCGACACGTGGGCCTGGCTGCGGAGCATCGGCGGCCAGGCGCCCACGCGACCTGACCGCCCGGCCCTGGGCCTTGACCCGCAGGTGGAGGCCCAGCTTCTGTCGTAGCATGATCGCGGGCTCGGACGTCACCAGGGGGCGCGCATGCGTATCGTCATTCCGCTGTTCGATCGGTCCACCGCCCTCGACGCCGTCGGCCCGTATGAGGTGCTGAAGTTTCTTCCCGACGCGGAGATCGTGTTCGCGGCGGCGGAGGCCGGGGCTGTGCGGGACGTGCCCAGGTGGCTGGCCATCACGGCCGGCGCGACGTTCGGCGAGATCGACGCGTGCGACGTGCTGCTCGTTCCGGGAGGACCGGGCGCTCGGGGGCTGCTGGAAAAGGCGCCGCAGGCGGCCAAGGACCTGCTCGCCAAGGGGATCCGCTGAGGATGCCGCGCGGCCGTCGTCCTACCGGAGTTGTCCTGCTCCGCGCCGGATGGCTGGGGTGGTGTTATTTCGTGGGGCTGGGCTCCAGGTGGGTGGTCAGGGGAGGGCCGGGGGTGCGGCCCGCGGGAGGATATTCGCAGTCGAGTTGGCTGACGTCCACATCTCTGCTGCTGTTCCAGCCCTCGCCCTCGCGGGAGGTGTAGACGAAGGTGCAGGCTCTGCCGTGTGAATCGCTGAAGTTGGAAACGTAGATCTCGTCGTCGTTGGCGCATCCGGTCAAGGCCAGCGCGGCCAGCCCGAGCGCCGAATACCACACCGCGGTCTTTCGGCCGGTCATGGTGTCGATCCTACGTCGCGGAGCGGCGGGTTCGCCGAGAATATCGACCGCCGGAGGCCGTGCGGATCAGGTCGTACGCGGCGGCGCCCAGGGCGATGAACACGAACGCCGGCACCACCGTCAAGCCGCCCCATGGTGGCCGGCAGTCCGGCGATCACCATGGGCGGCAAGGTCCTGCGACTCCTGGCCGCTCAGCCGTGGCGAGCCTGGCGAGGAACTCGACGGAGACCATACTTTCGAGGCGGGAATGGAACCTCGGTTCTCAAGCTTGACATGGGTGTCATGCGAACGCCGACGGGGGAGCACGATGAAGATCGGTGAGCTTTCGCAACGTACCGGCATCCCCACTCGGATGCTCCGGTACTACGAGAGTCAAGGACTCATCGAATCCCGACGCGAGTACAACGGGTATCGATCGTACGAAGAGTGCGCGGTCGACCACGCAGTGAGGGTACGTGGCCTGGTAAACGCCGGTCTCTCTACTCGGATGACACGAATCGTGTTGGAAGCCGAACGCCAGTGCACGCTTGAAGAAGTTCCGCCCTGCCCCGTCGACCTCGCGAAAGAACTGACGGCCGAGCTTACGGCAATAGAGAAGCGCCTGGCTTGCCTGACGCGTAGCCGCAACGCGCTCAAGGCGTATCTGGCGCGTACGCAACGAAGCGACGTGACGCCGGAGTGAATTGCGCTGACCTCATTCCGTCCTTCCTTTCGGAGTGCGTGAGCGCATGGGACGGTGTAGGTGTCGCCCACAGCATCCCATGCGGTCGCCGCTTTGATCGTGGCCCCGGTCACTTTGTGGCACGGATCCCCAACCACATGCGCCATCTTCGGAGTCAGGGGATCAGTAGTAGCTTTCCCCCCGTGCGCCCGGCCTCCAGCGTCCGGTGGGCTTCGGCCGCTTGCGACAGTGGGAAGGTGTGGCCGATGCGTGTGCGCCATTCGCCCGCGGCGATGTGCTCGAGCGCTTCCCGTACGTGGCGGCTGTCACGGTTGCCGGGGTGTCCCGCACTGAACGCGACGCCGTAGCGGGACGCGGCCATATCCGCCAGCGTGACGACGCGCTCCGTTCCGCCACGCAGTTCGATGAGCGCGGGCAGTAGTCCTTTGCCCGCGGTGTCGAGCGCCGCGTCAATCTTGCCAGGGGTTACTGCACGCACGCGGTCCGCGAGGTGGTCGCCATACTCGATGGCGGTTGCCCCGAGGCTCTCCACGTACTCCAGGCTGAAACGTCCAGCGATCCCGATCACCTCGAGCCCCTGCAAGCGTGCGAACTGCACGGCTGCGCCTCCGAGCGCCCCACTCGCCCCGGTGATCACGATCGTTTCACCTGGTCTCGGCCCAAGGAGCGCGAGGCCTCGCGCGGCGTTGTCCGCGCCGATGACCGTCGCGGCCGCCTGCTCGAAGGTGACACCTTCGGGGATGGTCGTGTAGTTGCTGCTGAGGGTGAACTCGGCGTAGGAGCCTTGGCTGAAGCTGTCGGGCCAACCGGCGATGCGATCACCGACCTCGACGCCGGAGACGTCGTCGCCGATCGCTGCGACGGTGCCGGCAAACTCGAACCCGATGATCGCCGGGGCGGGAAGGTTGAAGCCGCCCGACCGGGCGATGAGTTCGGCGGGGTTCACTCCTGCTGCGCGGACCTTGGCCAGCACCTGGCCGCGCCCCGGTACAGGCATGTCCACGTGGGCTTCGTGAAGCGCATCGGCGGTCCCGAAGGAGGTGATGACTGATGCTCTCATGATTACTGCTCCTCTGTGTTGATCTGTGGTTCGGGGTGGAGGACCGTGTTGTGGTCCGCTGATCGTTCATCGGCTACGCGTCTGCGCACCTCCGGTGCGATCTCGCCGGCGAATCGAGTCAGCACGTCCACATCGTCGGTTGCGACGATGAACGTGGAGAACCCATGCTCGACCGCGAGCTCGGCGAGCAGTTCCGCGGGCTCTCCGCCGAGCACGTTGAGCAAGCGGCGGATATCGCGGGGATCTCGACCCGCGTCGGCGGCCGAATCGTCGATTCTCGCGTGATCGTCACCGATAGAGGCCCGCCGCAGGTGCGGCAGGCCGGGAAGCCAGCCGTCGCCTTTGCGTCCGGTCAGTCGCAGCATTCGAGGTTTGTACGCGCCCAGCCATATCGGGATCGCATGGGCGGGCGCAGGGCCTCGTGCCGCCCCGGCAACGGGATAGAACTCCCCTCCGTGAAGAGGCGTGCGATCCTCCGGTCTCCAGAGCCCCCGCATGAGGTCGATTGCCTCATCGAGTGCATCGACTGCGCGCCCCGGGCTGAGCCGTCGTCTCCCCATGGCAGCGATCGCGTCCCAAAAGGCGCCCGCTCCGAGGCCCATCGCGAATCGTCCGTCTGAAAGGAGATCGATGGATGCGGCCGCGCGCGCCGCGACGAGGGGGTCACGCATCGGGAGGTTGAGAACGTTGGGTGCAACATGTATGCGTGTGGTGGCCGCCGCGACGTACGACAGCAACGTCCACACGTCGAGGAATCGCGGCTGGTAGGGATGGTCCTGAAAAGTGATGAGGTCGTATCCGAGTTCTTCGGTGAGTTGCGCGAGCCCGACGGGGACGTGCGGTTGCACATTCGTGGGTGTGATGAACGCCCCGAAGCTCAGCGGGTGGCCGTAGTCCATCGTCGTTCACCTTCTCCCGTCGGTGCGGTGTCCGAGCAGGGTCATTCCGACCACACCGGCGACCGTAGCGATGACCATCACGACAGCGGACATCGCGGTCGTCATCGTCGGAGCTCTCTGCCCGCCGACCACTCCGCCGAGCCACGGACCGACCGCGACCCCGACATTGAAGAGCACCATCATCCCGGCGCTGGCGAGAGCGCGGGTGCGCTCGGTCGCGGCGCGCATCTGCGCGGTCTGGAGGAGTGGAAGAACTGCGCCGAATGCTGCGCCCCACACGACGAGGGCGATGATGACCGATACGAGCGACCCGGCGGCGAACGTCAGCACCGCGAACACGACGGCGAACGCGGCGGTCGCGACGACGAGGCCTCCGCGCGGGAACCGGTCGGCGACGAAACCGGCCACCGCCACGCCTCCAAGGCCTGCCAGCCCGTAGATGAACAGGAGGCCGGCCGACCACTCGGCGTCGATCATCGCCGCCCCCTCGAGGTACGAACGGACGTAGGTGAACGTCGCGTACTGTCCGAGTGCGATGAGCACGCTGGCGGCGCCGAAGGCGAGGAGCGCCGGCAAGGACGGATCGCGCCGGAACCCGGCAGACCGTTGTGCCGTCGTGGCAGGTTCCGGGCGGCGCGCGGGCATCTTGACGAGGATCGCAGCTGCGATCAGGAGCGAGACCGTCGCGAGCACGACGAAAGCGACGCGCCATCCCACGAGCTGCGCGAGGGCAGCGCCCGAGGGGAATCCGACGACGGCGGCCGCTGTGACACCGCCGGTGACGATGGAGAGCCCGCGGCCGAGTTGCTTCGGAGTCAGGAGAGATGTCGTGTACACGATGACGATCGCCCAGAAGACTCCGTGAGTCACCGCGCCAAGGACCCTCGTGGCGACCGCGAAGCCGTAGTCCGGCGAGAGTGCGGTTGCGAGATTCGCCACCGCGAACCCGGCGAGCGCGACGCCGAGGACAAGGCGACGGTCGAACCGCGCGAAGAGACGTGTGAGGGGGATGCTGGTCACGATCACGGTTAACGCCCACACCGAGATCAGCAGCCCGATCTGCACAGAGTCGACGCCGAAGTCTGCGGCCATCTCGGGCATCAGTCCGGCCGGAAGGGTTTCTGCGGTGACTGTCACGAAGACAGCGATTCCGAGGAGAACCAGGCTGCCTATCGGAAACTTCGCGGTGGGTGCAAGCGGACGTGTGGCTGTGTCGAGAGTCATGAGGTGACGTTAAAAGCTTGGCATTGATGTCAATGTCAAGCCCGCATGCTGGGATCTAGCTGTGAAGACCAAAGGGTCACCTTGAAGGCGGGACGTACTCGGCGGAGGTTCGCAACAGGTCGATCTCCGTCTGCAGGACTGAGGTCTCGGCAGGGAGTGCCTGCGCGATCGCGACGTACTCGTCACCAGCGGCGTCTGCCGGCACGGTCCGCACGTAGCGGTCGAAGATCTGGACCCACGCATCCCGCGGGTGGCCACCAGCCTCCGTGGGGGTGAGCAGGCGTTGGAGGCAGGCGACCAGCCGGTCCCTGGCCGGTATGGACGAGTCGTGCACGCTGTCATCGGGAAGCAGCGTGTCGTAGAACAGGACGAGCACCTCGTCCATCAGTGCGCGCCGGGTGGGAAAGTGATGCTGCACCGATCCGGTGCTCACCCCAGCTCGGGCCGCGACCGCAGATTTCTTTGCCCGGGCAGAGGTCTTGGGCAGGTTTCTCGCGGAGCGACAGCCGGGCACCGGTTCCGCCGCTGTGAGACGCGGATCGGCGAGGTGACCGCGGACGTGGGTTCGCGATCACCTCGGCCGGCACCGCCCTCACCAACGTGGCTGTGGACGCTCACTCGAAGGTCGCGCCGCGGATCGAAACGTCGCGTCGTGTCTTTCGGCACACGAGGTGCGGGGCGGCATCACAGGATGCCGATCCGCGTGGTCAGCCGCAGTTGCCCCAGGTGGTGCGCTTGCCCGACGCGAGCGCGAAGTCGATGCGCGTGTCGGAGATGTATCCCTCGTACTGGACGCACTTGCCCTTGCCGTAGCCGGCGGCGGCGGCGAAGTACTTGTACTTCTTGGCGGTCAGCTTGCCGGGGTCGCGGTAGGCGGCACCGTCCTTGAACTTCAGGACCGCCTGGGTGAAGGTGGGCGTGCCGGCAAAGGAGGTCTTGATCACGGCGACGCAGTTCTTCTGCAGGCTGCGGTTCCACATCAGGTAGACGTAGCCGAACGTCGAGCCGCCCGTCTTGACCGCTCTCTTGTTGTCGCTCACGTGCGTCCAGCCGCTGCGTCCGGTCTCCTTGGCGCAGGCGGCTTCCGGCGTGTACGTGCCGGCGAAGGCGGCGGTGGGGTGAACGAAGACTGCTCCGGCGGCCAGCACGGCGGCCAGGGCAAGGGCCTTGCTTTTCACTATGTGTCCTTCCACGTGTTGTCAAGGCAGGTTCCAGATCTTAGTCATTTACTGAAGAGAGATCTACCTGATACTGACCGTAACCGTGGAGTGAGAGACTCTTCGACCCCGGACAGGCCGGCGCCTGCGCTCAGCTCGGCGTTCATTGGCATGGAACTCTGACCGGCCTTGCCTGATTCGGCTCCTCCGCCGGATCGCGGACGGACGCCGCCGGCAGCATCGATCGTCAGCCCTCCGCGCCTTGCCGAACCACGTCGACGAGGATCGGCGCCGGACGAGCCCAGACCCGTATCCGACCGGCCCTGGGCTCGTAGCGAAGGACGCAGATGAGAAGCCGGTAACTCGCCCTACGGCGTGCTCTCTTGTCGTTCTGGAGTGTTTCGTCAGGCTGGCCCCATCTGAGGCTTTATGTACGCGAGGAAGATTCAGATGGGACCATTTGCTGCCCAGCGATCGGTTGATTCCTGAGTCGCTACTTGGCCGCTTTGGGGTGGAGCGCGGTGATTTGGTCCAGCATCTCGGTGCGGATGGAGGTGAGGTGGTCGTTCATGTGCCGCCGGAGGCCGGCGATCTCGTCTCCATGAGCCGCGAGATCTTGTCTCACTTCGGCCTGGATGTCGGCGAGCTTTGCCATGACCGGGGCGATGATGGTGAGTGCCGTGGCGATGGCCTTTGCGGTGTCCGCGCTTGACTCTAGTTTCTGAATACGTGCCATCAGGTCGCGGATTTGTGCCTCTATGTTCACCCATTCCTGCCTTTAGGAGGTGAGACGAGGGAAGTCCCCCGTGCCAGGTCTGGCTGTGAGCACTGTGGCAGATGGATGAGGTTTGACGCCGGAGATTGGCCGTGTTCGGCAGCGATTCTTTATCTTGGCACCTGGCGCGTTCCGGAACGAACGGGGGCCACCACCTCCGCTCTACGCCATCCCACCCGGAATTTGATGAATTCGGGTCAAGCGCGCTTGTCGCTGCAGGGAGAGAGGGTGCTTCGGTTGGAGGGGGCGGCCAGGGAATCCGTCCCACGCGAGTGAAAGGCGAAGGGTCAGAGAGTCCGTTGGTGGCTGAGGGCGTGGGAGATCATTGTTTCGGCGGGTTTTCCGAGGACGCGTTCCAGGTCGGGGGTCTGTCTTTCCAGCGCGCCCGCGCGTACTTGGGCGGAGATCCAGCTCATCGGGCCGGGGGCGGGGTTGGCGAGTTCGCGGTAAGGGACGCCCAGGGCCTCGGCCACCTCGGGGTAGTTCCACAGCGGGCCGGTGAAGTTGTATGCCTGGCCGAGGTGGTCGTCGTTGGTCAGCACGTTCGCCGCCGCGGCGGCCAGGTCTGAGCGGAAAGCGGTGTTCAGGCCGCGCCCCCCGGTGCTGCTGGTGATTTCGCCGTCGGAGGGCTGCGGGAGGAATGCGTCGCTGTAGAAGGGGTGGCGCAACAGCGTGTAGGGCAGGCCGCTGTCGAGTATGGCCCTTTCCGTGGCGTGGTAGGCCTCGGTCATGCCGGTGGCGGTGGTGTCGGCGTCCAGGAAACTGGTGAAGGCGATGGCTCCTACGCCGACCTCTTTGGCGGCGGTTATGGCGGCCAGGTGGTGATGTGTTTTGCGGGCGGGGTCGAGTTCGGGGGAGGAGATCAGGAGAAGGCGGTCGGCTCCTTCGAAGGCCGCTCGCAGGCTTGCCGGGTCGTCGTAGTCGCCGCGCCGCGCGGGCACGCCTTCCGGGGCTCGTAAGGGATCGCGTACGACTGCCACCACCGCCGCCCGCGCACGGAGATTGTCGATGACGAGGCGGCCGAGCGCGCCGGAAGCGGCCGAGATCACGATCATTAAGGGGTCTCCCTGTGGTGGACGGTCGATCCAGTGAACTCCCGGCGCGTGATGCGGCGCCATTCATTTTCGGGCTGAGGCCGAAGGGCTCCGAACGATGACAGCCGCTAAGATCGGTACCTTCGCGTCCCCGTACAGGAGGCTGAATGCCGGAGAAGGCCGCGTCGGAGAAAGTCCTCTGTTACGTCGTCCGGGACGGGAAGTTGCTCGTCTTCCGTCACGTCGACCACAGCTACGAAGAGGTCGGCATTCAGGTGCCGGCGGGCACGGTCAAAGCGGGGGAGGAGCCGGGGGCGGCGGCGCTGCGGGAGGCGCGGGAGGAGACCGGGCTCAGCGCGTTCCGTATCGTGCGCGAGCTCGGGGTGGCCGAGTACGACATCAGTCCGTACCGTTTCGAGGTTCAGCGGCGGCACTTCTTTCAGCTGGCGGTCGATCAGGAGACGCCTGAGCGGTGGGCGAGCAGCGAGGACCAGGACGGGGTTGGAGAGCCCATTCGGTTCGAGTGCTTCTGGATTCCGCTCGAACATGCCCACGTACTGCAGTCCGGGCAGGGCGCGCTCGTCGCGCGTCTCTTCGATGAATGAGTTCGCCCGGCCCGGACCTCAGCGCCTGATGACCCCGGGATGCGCGGCGTCGAACTCGGCGAGCCCATCAGGGGTGAGCCTCAGATAGAGGCCCTTGTCGACGTCCATCACCAGAGGCGTGCCCTCGCCATAGAGCACGACGGAGATGTCCAGTTCGAGGTAGGTGTTCTCGTGCTGCTCCTCCAGGAAGTTACGTTCGACGATGTTGGCGTTTCGTGACGCGGCTTCGTCCCCCGTCTTCACGCTGCCGCCGATGCCGCCGAAACCCAGGTTCCCCTCGCCGGTCGACCCGACGGACCCGCCTGCTCGCGCGGACCGGCCCCTGCCGACCTCCTGACCGTGCCCGGTCGTGTTCATGGTCTGCGCGTAGACGCGCTGCTTGACCAGCGCGCTGGTGATCTCACGGGCCCCGTTGACGTCGATGCCCACCCTGCCGACCCCCGGGATCTCGTACTCATGCGCGAGCAGTTGCCCCATGTGGGCGCGCATGGTCTTTTCCTTGGTGACCTCGGCAAGGGCCATGCCGGCCTGGCGGGAGAGCTCGAATCCGTTGGGCCGGTCGCCCAGCGAGGGCACCTCCTCCCGGAGCTTCGGCGGTACCGCGGCCAACGGCGCCCATTCCTCCACAGCCGTGGCGGCCGGGACCGCGACCTGGCTGACGTCTCCTCTGGGGACGCCGTTCCCGAGCGTGGTGGTCATCGCGTTGGGCCCTGCCGACTCCGCCCATCGCGGGGCCGCGGCGACGACCCGCGTGGGCGGCGCGACCGGGGTGCCCTGCGGGACCTCCGTGGTGAGGTGTCCCGGCACCAACAGGCCGAGTTCGCCGTCCGCGACCGCCCTGGACGTCGAGGTGACTCCGACATGCTTGTCGAAGAGCCTCATGGCCCCGTCGTGTCCGGTCACCTCGCCCACCTTGAGCAGCATGTTGCGGGCCGCGTTCTGCACGGGTTCCAGGACGGGGCGGACCTGGGCGCGTTCGAGCGTGATCTCGTAGCTGACCGGATGCTTGAACTCCTGCGGGGCTTCGCGCGTCTGGTAACGGTTGATGTCTTTCGCATTCGTTCCGTGCGCGTCCACGGTGTGGGTGTCGCGGTTGGTCGCGTACCCCGCTTCCGCTCCCCGGAGATGGCCGTCCGAGGATTCGGAGTAGCGCGCGAGCACCTCTGCGCCGCGGTCCGATCCCGCCTCGCGCAGGCTCAGGTCGCCGCTGAGGCGTTCGCTGCGGAGCATGAGGCCGGTGTCGGGACGCTCGGCGACGTGTACTCCGTCGCCGAGTTCGGCCCTGACCCTGATACCCACGCGTTCGGTGACCCGGCCGTTCTCATCTGTGACGAGCAACCAGGAGGGCACCCCGTTTCCGCGGAGTTCCCCCAGTCTCGTGGCGAGTGCGTCCTGGCCGTAGCTGCCGCGCAGGTGCTCGGCCACCGGGTGGTTCGTGAACTCCTGGTCAGGGAAGAGCAGGTTCTCCTCGCGCAGCTTCTCGAGGATCTTCGGCAGGACGGCCTGCGCGTCGAGATGCTGAACGAAGGCGGCGTTCATCGCCGCCTCGGGCGCGGAATAGCCGCGGGTGGTGTCCCCCGTCTGCTTGGCGGGCTCCACGGTCTCCGGGCCGTCCAATCCGTGACGGCGGGCCACCTCGTCGGGGAGGACGACGTCCATGATCTCTCCCACCCGGAGGTATGTGGTCGGGCCCTGTTCGACCGTCGCCCCGTTGGTTCTGGACGGCGTCACCTCCAGGACGAGGTCTCCGCGGTACCAGTGCGAGGCGCTCCCGTCTGAGTAGGTGACCCGGGCGACGTCGCTGCCGCCCAGGTAGGAGCTTTCCTGGGTCATCCGCTTCGCGGCGGCGTGCAGCCCCGCTCGCGCCACGATCTTTCGCTCG
This sequence comes from Nonomuraea purpurea, assembly GCF_042650645.1. Lineage (NCBI taxonomy): Bacteria > Bacillati > Actinomycetota > Actinomycetes > Streptosporangiales > Streptosporangiaceae > Nonomuraea > Nonomuraea purpurea. The sequence goes on along the minus strand of NZ_JBHSBI010000023.1, from coordinate 12,457 downwards.
GTTTCCCCGTCCCCTCTCGTGTGGGCTGCCGTCTCGCCGCCGCCTTCGCCGTCGCGGCCGAAGGTGACGCGCAGACCGGTCCTGGCGTGCCCGCCCAGGGCTGTTCTGCTGCGCTCGCTGTCGGTCATCTTGGAGTTGCTGTTGGAGTAGATCTCGTGCTCCACCCCGGTCTCCGACTTGACGTGCTTCAACCCGGCCACGTCGGCCTTCACGTGTACGTCGTGACGCCATCCCCCTTGGTCGGACACGGTGTGGCGCAGACCGTCGGGGTGGGATGTGATCATGGTTTCCAGCTTGATCACGTCGGTGGCGCTCTCGAACGTCATCGGTACGTCCAGACGCTCCGCGGGCACGGGCAGCCCCGACCATTGGGCGTGCGCCGTGGCCACCGTCTGAGCCAGGTCGGGCATGGCGCCCAGGCGGACGGTGGCGTGCAGCCGGTCGTCGTGCGTCCATATGTCGCCGGGCGGCTTGGACGACGACTCGATGCGGCCCAGATGCGCGACGTCCTGCGCGAGCACCGGCGCATCCGGCAGGTGGGCGTTCGGCAGGAGGATCTCCGCCTTGCTGCCGTGCACCTGCCACGCGGTGTTCGTCACCTCTGTGCCGTTTCGCGAGACCTTCATCCTGACGTCGAAGGAGAGATCCCGCGCGATGGTGAAGCCGCCGCTGGTCTCCGTGCGGTCGTACCTCGTGTGGCCGGCGGAGAAACCGACGCTCTCCCCCTTCTGGCCGCTCTTGGTGAGAGCCAGGTTCGCCGGGTCGATCTTGAGCCCTTCGTTCACCTCAAGACGCGCGACGGCGCGCACCTCCGCCTTGCCTCCGGCAGAGGTCTCCCGCTGGCTGGTGTTGATCCGCTGCGTGATCCTGCGCTCGTTCACCGTCATGTCGGTCGAGCCGACCTCGTGCCGCCGGCCGAGAGCGCCCTCGGCCAGGATCTCGAAGGTGTAGCCGCCGATCGACTTCTCGTACCTGATCCCGTGCAGGGCGTGCGTCAGGTCGGCTTCCAGGGCCACGCCCCCGAAGCGGCTCTCGACGTCCCGGATGATCTGCCGCCTGATCCCCGGCGAGAGGTCGGGCACCGCCTGATCGAGGGCGCTGCGGATCTCCGCGCTCAGGAGCGTCTCCGAGTGGACGCGGACGCCGCTGCCCAGCCCTGTTCCCCGCCCGGCCGCGAGCGTCTCCGGCTCCAGCGCATGGGGGTCGTAGCCGCGGTTCGGATGCTCGCCGCCCTTGACCGGGTCGCCCTCCACGAACTCCTTGCGTACGTCGTCGATCGCCTGGTGGAGGTCGGCGAGTTTCTGCCGGATGTCGTTGAACTCCCCTTGCGGCCGCAGATCGTGGCCGAAGACGTCCTGCTCCATCCGGGGCGCGTCGCGAGCCGGCAGGGTCAGCTCGGCCTTCACCTCGACCTCGAAGGCGCCCATCTTCTCGGTCTCGACCTTCAGCCGCATGTGGGCGTCGTACATGGTGACGTCGCCGGCCCTGGTCAGGACGGTGTGGTTGCCGTGTGATCTGTTGGAGGTCGTCACATGGTCCGATCCGAAGCCGAACCCGCCGATGGCCCGTGCGACGGCCTCGGCCCTGCTGCCGAGGGACAGACCGAGCTTGCCGCCCGCATGGACGTTGAGGCTCGCGCCCTGCCGATGCGACGACCCCTCGCTCTCTTTCCGGCCTATGTCGTCCCGGAACATCGTCTCGATCGGTGCCCGTCCGCTTCCGTCAACGGGCTCGATCCGCGTGATCTGGCTGGTGATCTCGACGGAATCCTCCGCTGAGCGCAGCGCGGAGCTCTTGTACCGGATCGCCTCGGAGGAGGCCCCGCTCGACAACAACGACTGGCTGCGGTTCTTCATCCCCTGTTCGCTGAGCAGGGTGGACGTGAGGTGCTCAATGATCTTGACCACTTCACCCGCGGGCACGCCCGCCGACAACGCCCGGCGCTGCGTCTCCAGTACCAGAGGCGTGACGTCCATCCCGGTGATGGCGATCCCGTGATCACGGAACTTGTGCTCGGCTCCGGCGGGGACCTCGTGGCGGGGCTGCGCCGGCGGATGGTCGGCGGCCAGCAGCGGCCCTTCGCGGGTGAACTGCTTGGGGAAGGGGATGGTCACGGACAACTCGGGGACTGCCGCGGTTTCCGTGACCTTCTCCCCGTCGCGGAAGACGTCCAGAGCGATGTCCGCAGTGAAATAGTCGTGCGCGGGGGAGATGGTCTTGTGGCCGCTGATGACCTCGACGCCGTTCGTTTCGGTCGTGCGCAACGTGGTGCTGATGCCCGTACGAGGCAGGGCGTTCGCCTCGGCCTCGTCCGATGAGTGGTTCAGCGCGCGAATCATCCCCGCCGTCCGCTCCATGGAGGACGCCTGCGAGGACTTGCCTTCCACACCGTCCCCGCCGAACGCGACCGGCTTCTCGGGCGCCAGGCTCGGGTGCTCCACGTGGGTGAACTCGCTCGGCCTCAGCTTGAGATAGATCACGTTGTCTCTGACGCCGAGCGCCACGCCCCTTTGGAGGTGGTTGGTCCATGTGTCGCGGTTTCCGTCGCAGAGCACCTGGGCGAGCCAGTCGCGGATCGCGGCTCGTTCCCGCTTGGTGACACCCGTGATGCCGTCGGCCAGAGCCTGCGCCGCCGCCTTCGGGTTGCCCGGGACATTGACGTCGTGTACCGCCGTTTCGCCCAAGGCGCCGATCTCGGTGGTGCGGGGTGGATGGAGTTCGGTCCTGTCCTTCCACACCACCGGACCGTCCGGCCGGGACGGCGGAGCGGCGCTCGTCACCGTCTCAGGGACGTTGCGGTTGACCGACTCTGTGGCCAGCTCCGGCCGGGAAACCGGTTCGGCGCCCTTTCCTCCGGGAGCGCCCTCGGGCCGAGCCGTCCGGCTCGCGTCCGCCACCATCTCCGGAACACCCCGCTCAGCCGCTTGCGGGCCCGCCTCAGATCTCGCCGCCGCACCATTCACCGGCTGAGTGGATGCCTCGGGCTGCTTCCAGGTCGGCGGGCCGTCGGGCCGGGAGGCCGCCCCGTCCGCTGACTGCGCGGCGTTTCTCACCGCCGGTGGGACACCGTCCGTCTGCGCCTTCCACACCGGTGGACCATCCGGCCGGGACGCCGCACCACCCGCTTGCCGCGTGGGCGGCGTCTCGGTGCTCTTCCAGGTCGGCGGGCCGTCGGGCCGTGACGACGATGCGGCGTTCGCCACCGACTGCGGCATCCCCGTGTTGGCGACCGGACGAGACGCGGGGGCCTCCGCCTGCTGGGGCAGCACGTCGGGGCTCTTCCAGACAGCCGGTGAATCAGGTCCGGCCTGCGAGTTGAGGGTGGTCCGCTGGTTGTGATTCGCCGCCGCCGCCAGGCTTGTTTCACCGCTGCTCTCGGGAGAGCGTGTGGTCTCGGGTGCGCGCGCGGGGCCGGCGTCCGGGCTGGACGGAGGACGTCCGGACGGCGAAGGGTCTGCGGACGGAGAGGTCGGGTGGGGCGGGGGCGAGCCGTCGGCGCCACGGGGCACGGGCGCGGCCAGGTGCTGCCCGTCCGCCCCGAGCGCGCTGGACGTGATGCCCTTGGCCAGCAGGTCCCAGCTGAAGTTTCCTTGGGCCAACATCGTTCCGGCGGTCGTGATGCCGCCGGTCACGGCGAACTGCGCGGCCTGCCCGTACAACGACGAGTGGGCCGCGGCCAGCAGCCTCTCGGCCGCGGACATCTCGGCCCTGGTCAGACCGGCCCGCAGGGCCGGCGTGGCCAGGCGGCTCAGCCCGCCGGAGGCCAGTCCCATGAGCCCGCCCATGGCGCCGCCGCTCACCGCCGAGATCGCGAGCTGCTGAACGTCGATCTCGTCCCTGCGGCCCTTGGCCATCTGCAGGAGCTGGATGCCCAGGTCCATGCCGGCCACGATCCCGGCGAACAGCGCGATGTTGCGCACGCACTGTTTGGCGATCTGCGCGACCGTCATCCGTGCGATCTGCAGACGTGGCGGGATGAGCGCCAGACTCTGCCCGCCGGTGGCCAGTGCCAGGCCCATCAGATACGCCAGTTGTGCGATCAGCAGCCAGACGGTGGCCTCGATCATGTACTTGGCGTACTGGATCTGCACCCCCACGCCATTGAGTGCGACGGCGGTGTCGACGAGCTGCTTGATCGTGGCGGCGAGCTGACCGCCGACCGTCCTCTCGACATGGGTGACGAAGGCGAGGTGGGCCTCCCCGTCCCAGGCGGAGCCGATTTTGTTCGCGCTCCCCGGCTGGTCGGCGCCGGTGCCCTCGACGAGCCTGTGCGCGGCAGTCACGCAGGCGTCGGCCAGCCGGAAGCAGCCGGACTCGTCCCCTTCCGGCCAGTCCATGCCGACGACCCAGCCGACGTACGGCTTGGCCCAGTCGGGGACGAGGAACCCGTCGAAGCTCATGGACGATCAGTTGCGCTTGGTGGAGGGCTGATCGGCCCTCTCGTAATTGCGGGCGCTGACGTTCAGGCCCGAGGCGACGCGCTCGAGCTCTTCGATGTGCGTCTTCAGGGCGTCGAAGATGCCGCGTTCGATGTCGGGCATGCTCTTGGCCAGTTCGGCGCCGTACTCGTCGTTGCCGAGCGTGTTCCTGTCCCGGTCGAAGGCGGCACGAAGGTCGGCTTTCGCCTCCCTCGCGTTGCGCTCGAGTTCGTCGTAGACCCTGGCCTGGAGGTGCAGCGGCTGTCTCTCCACAGAGAATCCGCTCACGGGGTCGGCTCCACGGGGCTGGGGAAGAACGCGTCGAGCGTGGCGTGCTCCCCGAAGACGTCCTCGTGCGGCACGCCCTCCGGCACGAGGGGCTTCAAGAGCTGCTTGCTCTGCTCGGAGACCGCGGCGGTGGCCTTGTTGAGCTGCTGCATGATCGCGTCGGCCAGCTGCGAGGCGGACAGGGTTCGATAAACCCGAGGATTCAGCTGGATGTCGCGTACCTGACCGTGTCGGCCAACGGTCACGCTCACCATCCCGTCCGCGGAGCGCGCCGTGTGCTCGATAGCGGAGAGCTCTCCGTACGCTTCGCGAATACGTGCCATCTGCTGATTGATCTCGCTGGCGAGGTCCCTGATCTCCGCTTCGAACGCATCCGACACAAATGCACCTTTCGTACGTCTAGTGCCAGCCGCATACTACATCGCGTTCTCGCAGACCTTCAGATGATCTTTAACGTTAGTCAGCTGTTAACAAAGCCGTCACTTCCGGCTACGACTTCTTCGCCGGCGGGTGAGCGGGCCGACGGCCGAGTGAAGCCGCGGCTCCCGAGCCGGTCATCGGCGGCTCTCGTTCGTTCATTTCAGTTCTGAGCTCAGCAGTCCCATCATCAGGAAGTCGTGGCGCCTTCCCTGGGTACGGAATGCCTCCCGGCGTCTGCCCTCCTCCACGAAGCCCACCTTCGTGTAGGCCCGCACGGCCGCGGTGTTGTCGGCCACCACCCACAACATCACCCGGTGCAGCCCCATCTGCTCGAAGGCGTACCGGCAGATCACGCGGAGTGCGTCGCTTCCGTAGCCGCCGTGGCGGTGGTCGCGGTCGCCGATGGCGATGCTCTGCACGGTGGCCTCGCCGTGGATGAAGTCGGTGTCGCCGAGCGCGACGTACCCGATGAGTCGCCGCTCTTGGCGGGTTTCGATGCCGAGCAGCATCTGCTCGAAGGTGTTCCGCGGCCGGTTCGCGCCCTTGTCCATGTTCTGGGCGAGCGAGATGGGCGGGCTGGTGTCCATCCAGCGCCCGATTTCCGGATCGTGATACCAGCGCCACATGGCCTCGCTGTCGGCGGGTTCGAGGGCGCGCAGGTGTACACGTTCTCCACTCAGCATGGGAGATCTGTACCAGGAGCTTGAGTTGGGCCGCAACGGAAAATGGTGACGGCCATCGCTTTGTCGCCCTGCGGAGGAAGCCACGGAAAGAGGATGCGTGTCCGTAGAGAACGTTGCGATGGCCGCGGACAACAGTGTGGAGCCTACGGATGATCGCTGGGGTCAGAATGGCACCGGTGACTCCTACTTATTTTCAAGTCGTGCCAGCAGGTCGAAGAACGTATCACCGCGGACTATCTCAAAGGGGTCGCCAAGCAGGTCACCGAGCGCGGCGATGTCGCTCGGCGTCCAGTTCCAGGCGTTGACCGCGCCCGCGATGAACAGCGGCCGACCCCCGTCCCAGCCCTCGATGTGCTTCACGAGGGCGTCCCGGTATTCGGCGGCCTTGCCCTGGGGATAGAGGTTGCCGATGACCGGCAGGCCGGCCGGGCTGATCTGGAGGTCGCCGGTCTCCCACGACTGGACGATGCCTCGTAAAGGGGTGTTCTTCCGGTACGAGCGGACGATTCGCTCGTCGAAGGCCACCCAGCCGTCGTCCTCGGGATTGCGGTGGTTGTAGGCGTACACGAGGTTCATCCCGGTGCGGCGCAGGAACCGGCCGGTGAGCTCGGTGTAGGCGTCCAGTGTTCGCGCGGGCCAGGAGCCCGGGTAGGTGTAGCCGGCCCCGGACGGTCCGGCGATCAGGAGATCGTTGTCGGTGGCGGTGCGCTGGTAGTACGCCAGCAACGCGGGGCCGATCTCGGCGAGCAGCGGGCTGACCGTCCAGTTGGTCGGCACGGCGCCGCGTCCAGGATCGTCCCAGAGGTCCCGCATCCTGCGCTGGCAGTACTGGATGTTGTCGCCCTCGCCGACCGTGAGCGTGAGGTAGACCCGGTTGCGCAGGGTGGCCTGCGGCCGCGGGCGGACCCGGTCGGAGACCTTCGCGGGGACGCCGGCGTGCACGGTGGCGTTCATGTAGAAGTCGGCGGGCACGACCTCGACCGCGTGCTGCGAGGCCCGGTCGACGCCGCCCCATTCGCCGGCCACGTCGTTGGAGAACCAGCCGGCGTACGGCGTGGTGGGCTCGACCTTGCTGAAGATCTCGTCGAGCAGTTCGCCGGTCTGGCCCGAGGGCGGCAGCCAGAACACCATGGCGCGCGTCGCCACCACGTAGTCACGGAAGTAGGGGAACGGTTCGACCCGCGTGGGCGCGGTGGTGGTGGCGGTGACGAGGTACTGGTTCCACAGGTCGACCTCCACCAGGAGCTGCCGGGTGCCGGCGGGCGCGGTGAAGCGGTAGATGAAGTAGCCGCCGCCGTCGGAGAAGCGGTTGGAGTCCGCGCCGAGGGCGGAGTTGAGTCCGTCGAAGAGGTACGGGGCCTCGGCGTCCGTGCCGGGGGTGAAAGAGGCGATCTGGGCGCCGTCGGCCTTCACGGTGACCGAGCCGACCGAGGCGCCCCAGCCGTCGTCGCCGAGAGAGTCCTGGAAGCGCAGGTAGACGCCGTCCTGGCCGGACAGCTCCGCGCTGAGGTCGAAGGTGCGTACCGCGCGGTTGGAGGAGTCGCGTACCCGCTCGCTCTCGCGCGCCACCTCGCGCCACTGGACGCCGTCCACGCGGGTGGTCCTGGTCGGCGGCAGGCCGCTGAGCAGGGTGTGGGCGCAGCGCGGGAACAGGTTGGCGAGCTGCCAGCGGTAGGTGGCGAGCACGTCGCCGGGGTCGAACCGGCCGCGCAGGTCGGTGATGGTCTTGAGGCCGTACCTGGCCGCCTGCTCGGCCGTGGCGGCGACGGCGTTCTCCAGCCCGGCCAGGGTGGTCGCGACGTTCACCGAGTCGGGGACGTCAGGGTCGTGCAGGATCGCGCCGCGGACCTCGTTCCTGTACCGGGCGACGAGGTCGAGCGGACGGTCGTGGCGGGTGACGGCGGCGCCGGTGCCGGACAGCCAGCGCAGGTCGTGCTGGGGGATGTCGAAGGTGAAGTAGAGGCGGGGGTCGCGGCGGTTGACGACGCCTTGGAGGGTGGTCAGGAGGAGTTGGTCGTTTCCGTGGAGGGTGCCGACGTTGGCGACGTCGAGGCGGGTGGGGCGGCCGAAGTTCGGCAGGAGGGGCTTGCCGGCCGTGGCGGTGCCGGTCGGGGTGGTTGCGAGGTTGCCGGACGGGGTCGTGCCGAGGGTGCCGGCCGCGAGGGCCATGCCGTTCGTCCAGAGGAGGCCGCGGAAGAGATTACGTCGTGACACCATTCAGCGATCACCGCTCCTCGATGGGATGGGACCCGAACTGACATCGTTGTCATTTCCCGCGAACGTAACAACGTGACGAATGGTTGTCCACGGCGTAAAAGGCTGGAGTCAGTCGGACACCCGCGCAGCCACCTGTGCGCCGTCGGCCTCCAGGCCGGGAATCCGGGCCGCGATGACGTCGTCCACGTGCATGAACGCGATCAGATTGCTCACCGCGTGCGCCAGGAACGCCCTCGGCGGGCGTGCCTGAACCGTACTTTCGACTGAGGCGGTGGGAAGACGGCTGCGCCTAACCTGAGCGCTGTGCAAGGTCGGGAATGGCTGGTCGGGGCGAGGCTCAGGGCCGTGCTCACGGCGGGGCTCGGCGTCGTGTTCGCGGCGGCGCTCGCCTTTCAGGCGTTTCGGATCGCGCAGAGCTGGGGCGGCGCCGCCGGGGCACCGCCGTCCAGGCGGATCGCCGCTCAGCCGTTGTCCGAACGGGAGGTCGAGGTCGTCAAGGCCGTCGCGCGGGGGCGGAGCAACCGGGAGATCGCCGACGAGCTGTTCATCTCGGTGAGCACCGTCAAAGGCCATGTGTCCGGCATCTGCGAGAAACTCGGGATGCGCAACCGCGTGGAGATCGCCGTCTGGGCCTGGGAGAGCGGGATGGCGACTCCGGTGACCTTCGGGTGACGGGGCACGTCGGCGTTTCAGGCGCCATCACAACGGGTAACTCCGTCGTTAATTTCTGAGCTGCCTGATGTTCAGGAGCCCCAGATGCCCCCGATCACGCTGACCCCCGCCGCCCGCGAAGCCCTCCACGACGAAGAAGTGGTCTTCTTCGACTGGCACCTGACCGGTCTGTGCTGCGCCGACGCCGGTGAGTTCTCCGTCAGGCCGCTACGTCGCTCGCGGCTGCCGCGGCGGGCCCGCAGGCTCGGCACCGATCTGGTCTACGCCCATCCGACCGCCTTCGCGCATCTCGCCGAGGTGTCTGTGACGGTCGACTGCCGTCCGCTGTGGAGGTGGCGGCGCTTCACCACCGACCTGCCGCCGGACGCCGGACTCCGCTTTTGCCTGGGACGCCCTCTATAGCCCGATAGATGGCCCAGAAATGGGAGGTACCGATGAAGCTGCGTTCCATCATCGTCTGGACAATCGTCGCCCTCGTCGGTGCCGTGGGGTGGGGGGTGCTCGCCCTGTCCAGAGGCGAGAACGTCAACGCGGTGTGGCTGCTGTGCGCCGCCCTCGGCTCGTACGCCATCGCCTACCGCTTCTACGCCCGCTTCATCGTGCGCAAGGTGCTGCGTGCCGACGACCGCAGGGCCACCCCGGCAGAACGGCTCGACAACGGCATCGACTACCAGCCCACCGACCGGCGGATCCTGTTCGGCCACCACTTCGCCGCCATCGCGGGCGCGGGGCCGTTGGTCGGGCCGGTGCTGGCCGCGCAGATGGGCTACCTGCCCGGCACCATCTGGATCGTCGCGGGGGTGATCTTCGCCGGGGCCGTGCAGGACATGGTGGTCCTGTTCTTCTCCATGCGCCGCAACGGCCGCAGCCTCGGGCAGATGGCGCGCGAGGAGATCGGGCCGGTCGGCGGGGCGGCGGCCCTCATCGCGGTCTTCGCCATCATGATCATTCTGCTGGCCGTGCTGGCGCTGGTCGTGGTCAACGCCCTGGCGCAGTCGCCGTGGGGCGTCTTCTCGATCGCGATGACGATCCCGATCGCCCTGTTCATGGGGTTCTACCTGCGGGTGATCCGGCCGGGCCGGGTCGTCGAGACGACCGTGATCGGGGTCGCGCTGCTGCTCCTGTCGATCGTGGCCGGCGGCTGGGTGCAGGGGTCGAGCTGGGCGCCGTTCTTCACGCTGAGCCCGTCCGCGCTGGCGCTGTGGCTGATCGCGTACGGGTTCGTCGCCGCGGTCCTGCCCGTGTGGATGCTGCTCGCGCCGCGCGACTACCTGTCGACGTTCATGAAGATCGGGACGATCGTGCTGATCGCGATCGGGATCGCCGTCACGATGCCGCCGTTGCAGACCGCCGCGTTCACCGACTTCGCCTTCAACGGCAAGGGGCCGGTCTTCGCCGGGTCGCTGTTCCCGTTCGTGTTCATCATCATCGCCTGCGGCGCGCTGTCGGGGTTCCACTCGCTGATCTCGTCCGGCACCACGCCCAAGATGATCCAGAAGGAGAGCCAGGTCCGGATGATCGGCTACGGCTCCATGCTGATGGAGTCGTTCGTCGCCATCATGGCCATCACCGCGGCCTGCGTGCTGAGCCCCGGGCTCTACTTCGCGATGAACTCGCCCGCCGGCGTCGTCGGGGCCACCGTCCAGACCGCCTCGGAGGCCGTCACGAACATGGGCTTCGTGATCACGCCCGAGGAGTTGCAGGCCGCGGCGGCGGCCGTCCAGGAGCAGACGCTGATCGCCAGGACGGGCGGCGCGCCCACGCTGGCCGTGGGCATCTCGCAGATCTTCTCCGGGTTCCTCGGGGGAGCGGGGCTGCAGGCGTTCTGGTACCACTTCGCGATCATGTTCGAGGCGCTGTTCATCCTCACCACGGTCGACGCGGGCACACGGGTGGGGCGGTTCATGCTGCAGGACACGCTCGGCAACCTGTGGAAGCCCATCGGCCGGGTGAGCTGGTGGCCAGGACTGATGGCATCCAGCGCGGTCGTCGTGGCGGCCTGGGGCTACTTCCTCTACCAGGGCGTCAACGACCCGCTCGGCGGGATCAACCAGCTCTTCCCGCTCTTCGGCATCGCCAACCAGTTGCTCGCGGCGGTGGCGCTGACCGTGGCCACGACCCTGCTGATCAAGAGCGGGCGGCTGAAGTGGGCCTGGGTGACGGGCGTGCCGCTGGCCTGGGACGTGGCCGTCACGCTGACCGCCAGCTACCAGAAGGTGTTCTCGCCCGACCCCACGCTCGGCTTCTTCGCCCAGCGCGACCGCTACCAGACGGCACTCGACCAGGGGCAGTTGCTCGCGCCCGCCAAGACGCCCGACGCGATGCGGCAGATCGTCGTCAACTCGACCGTGGACGGGGTCCTGGCCGCGCTGTTCGCGATCCTCATCATCATCGTCATCCTGGACGCCGCCCGCGTGTGGGTGAAGGCGATCAGGGCCCGCGAGCCGCTGCCGTCCACCGAGGCGCCCTTCGAGGAGTCGAAGATCCTGGCTCCGGCCGGGCTCATCCCGACCAGGGAGGAGAAGGCGTCCTCCGGCGGCTAGCTGTCCAGGCGGAGCTCCGCCGGAAGGTGCGCCACGTTGTTTTAGACGAGGAGGTACAAATATCGGGTCATGGCCCTCCTGCCGGTGTTGACCCTAAGTGCGTCGTATCGGCATCGTAGGGCGGGTGGCCGGCGATGAGACGCGTGACGGGGTTGCGCTGAGCAACCTCGACCAGCCCCTGTTCGACGGAGCCGGGGCGACCAAGCGCGACCTGGTCGACTACCTCGACGCCGTCAGCGAGCGCATCGTGCCGGTCCTGCGGGGTCGCGCGCTCTCCGTCATCCGGGTACGTCCGGGGCAGCAGCCGTTCATGCAGAAGAACCTGCCCAAGTACGCCCCCGAATGGGTGAAGTCGGTGTCGGTGTGGGCCGAGGCGTCGCGCAGGCAGGTGACCTACGCGCTGTGCGACGACCGCAGGACGCTGCTGTGGTTCGCCAACCAGCGGGCGGTCGAGTACCACCCGTCTCTCTACACCGGCGGCCACCCGACGCACATGGTGCTCGACCTGGACCCGCCCGACGAGGGCTTCTCGATGGCCGTGCGCGGCGCGTTCCTGGTGCGCCAGGCGCTGTCCGACGCCGGGCTGGCGGGTGCGGTGAAGACCAGCGGGGCCAAGGGCGTGCACGTGTTCGTGCCCGTGCTCCCCGACACCGCGATGGACGACCTGGCGGCGGCCACCCGGGCGCTGGCCGCGCGGGCCGAGCGGGTGGATCCGGCGCTGGCGACCACGGCGTTCATCAGAGAAGACCGCGAGGGCAAGGTGTTCATCGACTCCACCAGGGCGGGCGGGGCCACGGTGGCGGCCGCCTACAGCCCGAGGGTGCGGCCGGGCGCGCCGGTGTCGTTCCCCGTGCCGTGGGAGGAGCTCGACCGGGTCTCACCGGGGGACTTCACGATTCACACCGCCGCCGGGCTGCTGGGCGACGGAGATCCGTGGGCGGAGCTCATGCCCGAGCCGCAGCGGCTGCCCGACGACCTGGTGGCCGAGGGGCACACGATTCCGATCGCCCGCGTCCAGGCGATGCACGAGGGGAAACGGCGCGCCGCCGCCCGCCGCGCATCGTCCTGATCCGGCATATCCCGCGTCCGCCCGGGCCCGGGCGGACGCGGGGTCAGCGAGTGATCTTGACGTCGTCGACGCCCGCCTCCACCAGGGAGGCTCCCGAGGCGTCGGCCGCGTCGATCAGGATGCGGACCGTCTGACCCGCGAACGCGT